>NZ_CP046916.1:313436-626873 GCF_009789675.1 Paraburkholderia acidisoli
GCAAAAGGCGTATGAAACCAACCCCGACTTGCTCGGCCCGAATCCGCGCGCGAATTACGAAATGGGTATCGGCCTCGGTCTCGCCGACTGCGTGCGCGCGCACGCCGACCAAACGCGTTTGTTCCGCCGCTTCCAGACGCTGTTCGACCGCTACGACGTGATTCTTTCGCCGACCACGCCGGTCTCGCCGTTCGCTTGGGCGCAGCCGTATTTGAAGTCGGTGAACGGCGTCGAACTGGAAAACTATTATCGCTGGCTTTCGCTCACCTACGTGGTGACGCTCGCGACCAATCCGGCCTTGTCGCTGCCGTGCGGTGTCGATCATCGCGGCATGCCGTTCGGACTCCAGATGATTGGTGCGTTTCGCGGCGATCTCGCGCTGCTTGATGCGGCGCGCGCGTTCGAAACGCTTTTCGCGACCGCCGACGAAACCCGCCGCCCGATTCCCGACGCCGCGAAGCTGCGGGAATCGACCGTCGACCTGAAATCCATCGTCACGCATCCGCCTGTGCTCGATGCCGTGGCGGCCTCTCACGTTTCCGCCTCCGCAGTCTGATACGACCATGACCGATTCCATCTACGGCAAGCCGCTCGACGCGTGGCTGCGCGACTTCCCGCTCATGCGCGAGCTGCTTGAGCTGCAGCCGGTCGAGTGGTTCAACCCGGCTGTCGCGCCGCTCGCCGAAGCGCTCCACGATATTCCGCTCGACGCCTCGCATGTCGCCGACGCGAGCGCGCGCCTGCAACGCTTCGCGCCGCTACTCGCGCAAGCCTTCGCCGACGTGCGCGAGGCGGGCGGCATCATCGAGTCGCCGTTGACGCCCGTGCCCGCGTTCGCGCAGGCCGCGAGCGAGCGCTACGGTGTGGAAACGCCGCGCCGCCTGCTGCTGAAGCAGGACAGCCATCTACCGATTTCCGGGTCGATCAAGGCGCGCGGCGGCATCTACGAGGTGCTGTTTCATGCCGAGCAACTCGCGCTGCGCCACGGCTTGCTCAAAGAGGACGACGATTACCGTGCGCTCGCGGGCGACGCGTGCCGCGCGTTGTTTCGCGAGCACAGCATCGCGGTGGGATCGACGGGCAATCTCGGCATGTCGATCGGCATTGCGAGCGCGACGCTCGGCTTCACGACCACCGTGCACATGTCCGCCGACGCGCGCCAGTGGAAGAAGGACCGCCTGCGCGCGCACGGCGTGACGGTGGTGGAATACGCGGGCGATTACGGCGAGGCGATCGAAAGCGGGCGCCGTCTCGCGGCCCACGACCCGATGTGCCATTTCGTGGACGACGAAAACTCCACCACGCTGTTTCTCGGCTATGCGGTGGCGGGCGAGCGCCTGAAGCGCCAGCTCGACGCGGCGAACGTGCCGGTGGATGCGGCGCACCCGCTGTTCGTGTATCTGCCGTGCGGCGTGGGCGGCGGACCCGGCGGCGTGGCGTTCGGGCTGAAGCTCGCGTTCGGCGACGCCGTGCATTGCGTGTTCGCGGAACCCACGCACTCGCCATGCATGTTGATGGGCGTGATGACCGGCTTGCACGAGAAACTCGCGGTGCAGGATTTCGGCATCGACAACCTGACGGCCGCCGACGGTCTCGCGGTCGGGCGGCCTTCCGGCTTCGTGGGACGCGCGATGCAGCGCATGATCGACGGCTATTACACCGTCGACGACGGCGAGTTGTACGCGCTGCTCGCGCTGATGGCCGAGACGCAGGAGATCCGCCTCGAGCCTTCCGCGCTGGCGGGCGCGCCGGGGTTCGCGCGCGTGGCGAAGGCGCCGCAGGACTACCGCGAGCGCATGCGGTTCGACGCGGCGGCGCTGCGCGACGCCACGCACGTGATCTGGGCGACGGGCGGCGGCATGGTGCCGGAAACCGAAATGCGCGCGTATCTGGAAACAGGGCGCAAGGCGTTGAAGGGCGCTTGATTGGGGCGTTGCTTGAGACCGGGTTGAAGCATTATCGAGCCTCGATCCGGCCCGGATTGGGGCGCGAGCGCCGCTGCCCGAGACTGGGCGGGCGGCCCGGCGGCGCCGACAGGCTAACCGGGCGACGCCCGGAACGCGGCCCATCTTCAAAATCTGCTTAATCGTCTAAAGTTTGCGGGTCCTGTGCCGAAAATCCGGCCATGACGCGCAAACACTCCCCCTCCCCCGAAGACGACCCGATCTGGGCCGAGGCACGCGCACTCGAAACGAGTATTCGCGCCATCCGGCGCGCTCAGGGCAAAAAGAACCCGGAGGATTTTCCGCCGGACAGCCCCGAGTGCCTGGAGGCGATGGAAGCGTTCGTGCGCGACGTCGGGCGTATTCTCGGCCTCTACGTGGGCGGCGGGGCCGCGGAGGACGACGGGGAACTGCACGGCACGGAATAGACCGGGAGCGAGCGAGGTCGGCCGGAACGGTAGGCGCCCCGCGAGTTTTCAAAACACGCCGATTATCCCGTTTGTATGGCGAGCGCACACGGAAACGTTTGCCGTCGTAATTAATTGGCAGACGTGTTTATCTATTTCGAGCCCGCTCGAGCGGGTCAAACGCATTCCGTTGTTATTATCGATGATCGACGTGGCGGTTAATCCATCGATAAACAAACAGAACGCGCGATGCTGAATACTTTCACCATGACCCCCGAGCAGGAACAGGACGCACGGGCGAAGGCGTTTTATCTGCTAAAAAAATGGACGAGTCTCACGTTCCTGAATCACGCGGTCAACCTCTACCGGAATTTTCTCGACGCCTACGCAAAGCAACTGAATACGCCGAGTGAAAATCAGGAGGAACTCGAGAGCCACTATGCCTGTGTCTTTCTGCGTCCGTTGGTTCAAATGGAAGACGGCATCGAGATATTGCGGATGGGCGCCAACAAGCGATCGGCCTATCGTGCGCTCGTTGCCGGCAGTGAGCGGAGCGGCGACCAGCTGTTCGGCCGAAGCGCGGATGAACTCGGGCGAGTGCACGACCCGTTCTTCCAGGCACTGGGCCTGAGAGACACCAACTATACCGATAGCATTTACGCCACGGGATACGCCGAGGGCGTGTGGATCGCGGAGTTGAGTTGTGGGGTGCTCAA
Source organism: Paraburkholderia acidisoli (assembly GCF_009789675.1). Lineage (NCBI taxonomy): Bacteria > Pseudomonadati > Pseudomonadota > Betaproteobacteria > Burkholderiales > Burkholderiaceae > Paraburkholderia > Paraburkholderia acidisoli. The sequence goes on from NZ_CP046916.1 coordinate 316,503, forward strand.
ATGCACCGCGAATCTGGATTTCACGGGCTTGCTCACCGCAGGGAAACGCGCCGACGGCGGAACGCGCATTTTCGAGCATTGGACCTACGAGTCGATTTTTCAGGACGCGCGCTTTCCTGCGTGGCGCCATTGGCCTCCCGGCCGCAACTATCCTCCGGTCTTGCCTCCTTGTCCGCCACAGAACGAATCGAACGGCGCGGAGGTCAATAGCGGCCAGGAGATTCCCGTTGAAGGCATCTGGGAACCGTGGCTTGCCGAAGGCAAGGTGGGTTGCCCGAACTATTTTCTCAAGGGCAGCATTGCTCACCCTTATCTGCTCGAAGGAAGCAACGACGAGCGGCCGGTGCGATGGCGCTTGTTGTGGGAGGACGATCGCTATCGCGGCGGTAGTCTACCCGCGGAAGAAGCGGCGCTCTTTCTCGCCGTTGCCCCGCAATTGACGCCACGTGCCTTACCGGGAGCGCTGTGCCCGCGGTCGGGCTACTGGCAACACGACGCGGCGCGCGACACGGTCTTCATCGAGGCGGGAACGCCGATGCCGGGACCCGAACAGACGCCCTGGGGCGTGCTCATCTGGCGGTTTTGCGATCCGCAACCTGCCGATTGAACGCCGCGCGGAACACCACGTCGCCGATACGCCGCTCCCATTACTCGATTGCCATGACAACGCGTGCGGCGTACCGCATTTCTCGCTCCAAACGAACAATCTCTTCGCTTTCTTCGCTCTAGGCACGACGTCGCCCGGTCTTTATCGTATGCACCGTTACCCACACGGAGCATCGAAACATGAACTATTGCACTTTGGGCCGCTCGGGTCTGCGCGTGTCGCGCCTCACGCTCGGCGCGATGACGTTTGGCGCGGGCGAGGGCGTCTGGCAATCCATTGCCGGTCTTGGCCGGGATGCGGCCACGCAGCTCGTTCAGCTTGCGCTCGAACGCGGCGTCAACCTGATCGATACCGCGGATGCGTATTCGCAAGGCCAATCCGAGGAAATGGTCGGGCGCGTGCTGTCCGAACTCGGGATCGACGAAACGCAGATGCTCGTTGCCACGAAGGTGCGTCTGCGCACGGGCCCGGGCCACAACCAGGTTGGCCTCGGACGTTCGCACGTGATCCGCAGCGTCGAAACCAGCCTCAAACGGCTGCGCCGCGATCATATCGACTTGATGCAACTGCACGATCGCGACGCGCTCACGCCACTCGACGAGACGCTGCGCGCGCTTGACGATCTCGTGACGCAAGGCAAGGTGCGGCATGTCGGCGTGTGCAATTTCAGCGCGTCGGAGCTCGAACGGATGCATGCGTTGTCGAACGCGGCGCACTGGGTGCACGCGTGCAGCAACCAGGTGCATTACTCGCTCGCCTCGCGCGATATCGAGCATGAGATCGCGGCTGTCGCGCAACTGCGCGAGATGGCGCTGATGATCTGGAGTCCGCTCTCGGGCGGCTACCTGAGCGGCAAATACACGGCAGGCGCACCGCACGCGCAAGCCGGGCGCCGCACGACGCTCGATTTTCCGCCTGTCGATCCCGAACTCGCCGACCCCATCGTGCACACGCTGCGTGCTGTCGCGCAAGAGCACGACGCCACGCCGGCCCAGATCGCGCTCGCGTGGCTGCTGGGGCGCCCGGAAGTGGCAACGATCATTGTCGGCGCCAGTTCGACGGCGCAGCTCGCCGCGAATCTCGACGCCGCGGCGTTGACCTTGTCCGGCGCGCAGCGCGAGCGGCTCGATGCCGTTTCGCAACGCCCGCTGCCGTATCCGCACTGGATGCAGCGCTTTCACGACCGGGACCGGATCGTATAAGCGCCGGGAATCGCAACGCTGTCCCGGACGTTACTTAGACATCCGAAGGGATTCCTTGATCCACGTGGAGAAGGCTTCCATCGTCGCGTGTGTTCGCGCGGGCAGGTTCCGGTCGCGCGGATACAGTATCGACACCTCGGGCGCGGCGGTCTCCCAGCGCGGCAAGATGCGCACGAGCCGCTTGTCGCGCAGCGCGGGCGCGGCGATGAAGCAAAGCGTCTGCACGATGCCCATGCCCGCGATCGCCAGTTCGACCCGCGCATGCGCGTCCCCGACCGCCGCGATAGCCGAGGGATTCCACGCCGCGGTTTGACCGCCTTCCTCGAACTCCCATTCGAGCCGCTCGCCAGGATGGGGCAGCAAAAAGTCGATGAGCTGATGGCGCTCCAGATCCTTCGGTGTCCTTGGCTTGCCCATGCGGCTCAGGTAATCGGGCGACGCGACGTTGATGCGCCGTGGCCGGCCGAGCGGGCGCAGCACGAGATCCTGATCTTCGAGTCCGCCGATCCGGACCGCGAAGTCGATACCGTCACGCACGAAGTCGCTGCGCCGGTCGCTCATGACGAGTTCGACGTGGATGCCAGGGTGCTGTTCGAACCACTCGGGCAAGCGTGGGATCAGGATGGCGCGGGCGACGGAGCTGTTCGCGCTGATCCGCACCCGGCCGGCGAGCGCGTCTCTCGACTCGGAGAGCGACGCTTCGACGTCGTCGAGTTCGGCCAGCATGCGCCGGCAGGCCTCGAAATAGCGGCTGCCCGCCGTCGTGGGCGCCACCGCGCGAGTCGTGCGCGCAAGCAGCTTGATCCCGAGCGTTGCTTCGAGCTTCGCCATTCGCTCGGTGGCATTCGACGAAGACATGTTCATCGAGCTTGCCGCCTTGCTGAAAGAACCCGTTTCCACGATCCGGACAAAAAGACGCATTGCCGCCAGTCGATCGATCCGCATGCCGTTCTCGCTCGCCACGAATAAAGAGCGAGTATTGTACGGTCGAACCGGATAATGCCGGCGATGGAAAACAGGGTGCGCGTGGGGCCGCGTGCTCATCGCCAGCCTCGGGTCAAGGCCGGCGTGCAGCGATGCAAGTGAGCGGGACTAGCGCTTGCCGCGCCCGCCGCCGGGCTTGCTTGCGGGCTTACCTGCGGGCTTACCTGCGTGCTTGCGTGCATGCGCAGCGGGTTGGCCGGCCGGTTTGATACGCGGTTTTTTCGTGGCGAACGGACTGCCCTCGATCAAGCTGGCATCGATATTCGTGATCGTGGCTTGCGGCGGCGCCGGTTTGGCTTTGTGCGCCGCGCCGCCTTGCGCATGCGGCTTTTTGCCGGTCACCTGCGCAGCACCCGCCGCCGCTTGCGGCACCTTGGGCTTCTTGGGTTTTTTCGGCTTCTTGATGATCTCGCCGGTCGCGCTGGTCTCCGGCACGCGGTGGTCGGCTTCGAAACCCGGCTCTTCCTCGCGGCGCAGCGTTTGGCGGATCAGCGCTTCGATCGCGGCCAGTTGCGGCGCCTCGTCGGCGCACACGAGCGACACCGCCACGCCGCTCGCGCCCGCGCGGCCCGTACGGCCGATACGGTGCACGTAGTCTTGCGCCACGATCGGCAGATCGACGTTGATCACCAGCGGCAAGTCGTCGATATCGAGTCCGCGCGCGGCCACGTCGGTGGCGACCAGCATCTGCACTTCGCCGGTCTTGAAGCGCTCCAGTGCGCGCAGGCGCGCGGGCTGCGGTTTGTCGCCGTGGATCGTGTCGACCGCGTAGCCCGCTTCGTCGAGCATGGCCGCGAGGTAATCCACGCCACTACGCGTCTTGACGAACACGAGCGCATGCTCCCAACGGTTCTGCGCCATCAGATGCAGGAAAAGATCGGGCTTGTTCTTTTTATCGACGGTCACCACCCACTGCTTGATCTTGCTGGCCGTGGCATTGGGCGCGCTCACGCTGATGTCGACAGGATCGCGCAGAATGCTCGCCGCCATGGCGCGAATCTCGTCGGTGAAAGTGGCGGAAAACAGCAAGGTCTGGCGCCGGGCAGGCAAAGCGGCGAAGACGGCGTTGAGTTCGCGCGCGAAGCCCAGATCGAGCATGCGGTCGGCTTCGTCCAGCACGAGCGTTTGTACCTGATCGAACTGCACGGCGTTCTGGCGATTCAGATCGAGCAGCCGGCCGGGCGTGGCAACGAGCACGTCCACGCCTTTGCGCAACTTCATCATCTGCGGATTGATGCTCACGCCGCCGTAAGCGGCGAGCATGCGCAAGTCGAGGCCTTTGCCGTACTCGACAAAGCTTTGCAGCACCTGCTCGGCAAGCTCGCGCGTGGGCACCAGCACCAGCACGCGCGCGCGATTGCTCGACACCGCCGGGCCGTGTTGCACGAGCCGTTGCAGCAGCGGCAGCGCGAAACCCGCCGTTTTACCCGTGCCGGTTTGCGCCGCGGCCATGACGTCCTTGCCGCCAAGCACGGCGGGAATCGCCTTCGCTTGCACCGGCGTGGGCGTCTGGTAGTTGAGGGCCTGCAGGTTACGCTGCAACGAATCGATCAGGCCAAGCGAGGCAAAGGACATGGGCGTGTTTCGGGCTAAAACCGCAATTTTAGCGGTTAGCGCGCCGCTCGCAGCGCTTCACGTCGATCGAGGCGAGCCTGTGTCGAGTGCTGCGCCGCCTCGGGGAGATCGATAGCTGAGGAAAGGCTCACGTCCGCTCTGCCGCGCGGCCGCCGTGAAATTGGCCGAAGTGCCGCGCCAAAAACAGGCCGATCGCCAGCATGCCCAGACCGAGCGCGGCGGCGTCGCCGGTTTGGCGCAGGTCGAAGCGGCCCACGTGGCAGACCAGCGCATAGCCCACCGCCAGATTGAACAAGCCCCACAGCACGTTCACGGTCGACGAGGAGAGGCCCTTTCCGGGCGGATTCGCGAACGGACTCTGAAATGGCTCGCCCCGCACGCCGCTCACGAGATGCGGCACGGCATTGAGCAGAAAAACGCCACCGAAAAACCATGCTACGAAATCGAGCCACTGCATTGTCGGATGCCTCTTGCGTCGAGAAAAGGGAAAAGAGCGTGGTCAGCCGGCTGGGTGCGGGTGATTCGCACGGGCGACGCACGGTACGGCTTCGCTCGTAGCGCCGCGTTCATTCGTCGACAAGGCGCGCGAGTATCGCGACGGCGGCCAGGATTTGCTCCTGTTCGGCGCCCGAAAGGCGCGCGCGGATGATGCGCGACAGCCAGTCTTGCCGCGCGCTCCGACCTTCGTCGATCCAGGCACGGCCTGCGTTTGTCAGCGAGAGGATGGTCCGGCGGCCGTCGCCGGGGTCCGGCGTGCCGACGATCCAACCGGCGGCTTCGAGCGGCGCGATGGCGGTGCCCATCGACTGCGTGCGGATGCCTTCGGCTCGCGCCAACTCCGAAACGGAGGCCGGTCCCTCGCGTTCGAGCCGCAGCAGAACCGCGATCTGCGTGACGGTGAGATCGCCGTGATCCGACTGAGCCCGCATGTTGCGTTTCAGCCGGGAAACGAGGGATCGAAGCTCGGCGGCAAGCGTTTCGGAGCAATCGGTGCCGGGGTGCTTGGGTTGATCTGGCATGCGAGCACTGTGCCACATGCCAAGTCATCTGCCAAGTTAACTTACTAATTTTGCGTGGCCGCGCTCACGCGGATGAAACGAAACGGCTACAACGTCTCGCAAAAGTGCATCGCGTCAAAACGGCATCGCGCCAACCGTCAGGCCAATGCGACGCCGTTCAGACGGCTTCGATCAACGGCGGAAGTCAGTGCTTGTGCACCTTTTCCAGCGCCTCGGCGCGATGGACCGCGTGATCGCCGCTCTTTTCACTTTCGACCTCATAGCGCGGATCGTCCTTCGACGCGCGGACGGCAAGCCCGTCCAGCTCGGTATCCCGGATGATCCGGCGCACGACGGTGCCCGTCGTCATGCCTTGCGGGGTGTTCCACGTAACGCGGTCGCCGGTCTTGAGTCGATGGGACATGATGGTCTGCTCCGTGAGTGAGAAACCCTCGTCATGCCGCATGCTCCGTTCCCACCAATGCGTATTGGCTGCCTGATCGCCGCTTGATGCGTTTGGCAATTGGGTATTTCCAGTGAGAATGTGCGGCCCCGCACATACCTGTGGCGATTCGGACCGAATTATTCTGAAGCGTTTAATTGACCGAAATTCGTAGCACACCGAACCCGGCAGACGATGAGGACAACGATGCACCATCAGATCAGATTCACGACGCTGAGCGCGCTCGCGGTGCTTGCCTTCGGCGGCTGCGCCCATCCTTCGAAGGTCGCGGACACGCCGCCGCACAAGAGCGATGCCACGAACGACGGCTGCCGCCGCGGGCCCGATGCCAACGCGGACTACGCCTCGCGCTGCGCAAGCGCGACGAAGCGCGAGAAAGCGATGAACACCACGCCGATGCAACCGACGGTTGCCGCGTCCGGCCGCGGCGGCCAGCCCGTGCCGCTCGCGGTGCCCGCGCGGGGGGGCACCGTCTACGACAGCCAGGTCGTCGCGCACTTCCAGCCCGAAACGAATATCAAGCATGGCGCGGCCTACGAGTCGTGCATGCAGATGATGGACAAGCTGCAAACTCAATATGGCCGTGCGCCTTCCTGCGTGGCCGATATGCAGAATGGCGTCGATATGTCGGACGTCAAGCACACGGTCTTCGTCACGTTCGATGGGACCGATCGTTTCCCCATCACCGTTGAAACCGACGTGGTGTCCGATCGTTTCTATTACCGTCCCGAGCAGATCAACAAACTCGGTCTGGAACTCCAGCGCGGGGCAGGGAAGAGCCGCGCGGAGTGGACGCGCTATTACTGGCAGATCCAGTATCGTGCCGTTCTCGCCGGGCTCGACTACGAACAGCGTGTGCTCGACAGCGGCGGCGTGGTTATCGACGACGCGGGCGGCGGTCATCGCAAGCTTAAGACGGCCGACCTCAAGATGCTGCGCCGGCGCATGGAGGAGACGAACCGAAAGATGGGCGCGGAACTCAGCGCGTCCAAGTAAGTTTTCGAAAACGTCGCGCGCGAGTGAGTTTGTCAACGATACCCGTAGTATCGAAACGCCATACCGGCGCATTCAAAGCTTTGTGCGATCAGGCTTCTGTTGGAGAATTCGCCAACCTCATTTAGCGACGCGAATTCATGCTCAATAACCGGAAATATATCGTCGGCATCCTGGTGCTGATCTATGTGGCATCGCTGCCTTTTACGGGCTTCTGCTATCGCGAGACGAATTGCTGGCAAGGCTGGGGCATCCTCGCGTTCGGCGCACTCGGTCTGCTGGATGGCTATCAAATGAGCTGGTTGGCCAATGTGTTTCTGTGGCTGGCCTGGGGCGCACTGCTCACGCGCAGTAAAACCGGCGATTGGGGCGCGCTCGCGAGCGCGTGCTTCGCGTTGCTGGTCGGCAATGCGTTTCTGTTGCAAGGCGTCGATACGTCCGAGGCCGGCGTGTCATTGGAGCCGGTGTCTTCGCTCGGGCCGGGCTACGCTTTGTGGATGGCGTGTCAGGCCGCTACGGCGCTAGTGGGCGCGCACGGCGTGCTCCACCGCCGGAGCGCAGCGGCGAGCACGCGTGGCAAGTGAACACGGCGCTTGCCGCTGGCCAGTTCAAAGGTCATTGGACTCGAGCCAGTTGCGAATCACGTCGATGAGTTCCGCCTTGCATTCCAGCGGCAACCAGTGCCCAGCGGGCAAGCTCGTGACGGTCAGCTTCGCGCAGGCCGCGCGCATCGGGTCGCCTTGCCGATTTCCCGTGATGCTGCAGATCGGGTCGAAGTCGCCGTTGACGAACAGCACGGGTTGCGCGAGTCGCCCGTGATCGGGCGCCGCGTGGGCGTAGCGCATATTGGCGTCGTCGTTCAGATACCACGCACAGGCGGGACGAAAGCCGTGGGTCTGAAACGACTGCGCCAGTGCGCCGAAGTCCGCTTGCGGCCAGAGATTCGTGTCGGGCTCGGTCGGCGGGGCACGATGCGCGGCGCCGAAGCGACCGCCGTTGCGTGTGACGAGCGCATGCGGCGCAACCTGGCCGACGCTGGCCGGATTGCCCGCGCGAAAGATCGACGCCAGCGATGCTTCCTTGTCGGCATCGAGATCGGCAACCGCCGGTTCGAAGTGAGTCTGGTAATAGCGGTAATAGTCCCACTGACCATCGGGGTACGTGCTGGCAGGGTAGATCGCCCGGTCGACGAGCGGGACCACGGTGCGCAGCGCGTGTCCATTGGGTTGATACGCGAGCGAGGTGAGAACGACGCCACGGCTTCGCGCGGGCGCATGCGCGGCCAGTTCGGCGACCACGACGCTGCCCCAGTCGTGGCCGACCCAGATGGCTGGCGCGCCGCCGAGGTGCTCGTGAAGCGCCGTCATGTCCGTCACGATGGCCTCGATCGTGTAGGCGTCGTTGGCCGCGGGCGCCGACGAGCCGCCGTAGCCGCGCAAGTCGGGCGCGATGCAATGCCAGCCGCTGGCGGCGAACGCGTCCATTTGCGCGCGCCACATCAAAGCGATGCTCGGCCAGCCGTGGAGAAAGATCATCAGCGGTCCATCGGCGGGACCGCTCTCGTGATAGTGCGTTGTTTGACCCACCATGCTGAACGTGCGCGAAGCGAGCGGGGAGGGACGTGGGTTCGTCATGGTCGAAAACTCCGGTTGAATTCAGTTCATTCGCGAAGGTGATGGCGTTGCCGTAGCGGCTGCGGTTCTTCGGGCCTTTCGGGTCGTTCGCGGGCAATCATCAACGCAACGCCCACGAGCGCGATGCCGCTCGACGCCAGCTTCACGAGCGTCAGGGGTTCGTGCAACAGCAGCGCGGAGAGACCTAGCGCGATCACGGGCGCGGCGTAGTTGAAGGTGTTGGCGAGCGTCGACGAAACTCTGGCGTTGAGCGAGAGAAACACGGCGTAACCGATCAAGGTACTCGCTATGACGAGAAACGCCAGCGCGGCCCACGCCGCAAGCGGCACGCGGGTGAAGCGAGTGGCCGCGGCGATTCCCGAGACGCCCACCATCGCGCCGAGCACCCCGCTTGCCGAGGCGAGTTGCGCCATGAGGCCGATCACGGGATCGCGAGGCAATGGCACGCGTGACGCAAGCAGCGACCCCGCTGCCCAGGCCGCGCAGGCGGTCAGCGCCAGCACCGCACCTTGCGGCCGGAACTCGCTGCCTCGCGCGGACGTCCAGCCCATCAGCGCGAGGCCGGCAAAGCCGATCGCGACGCCGGCGAGCTGGCGTCGCGTCAACGGCTGATGAAACACGGCCCACGCGAACACGGCGAGGAAAAGCGGCGAGGATGAGCCAAACACGGCGGCCACGCCAGCCGGCAAAAAATGGGTGCCCCAGATCGCGAGCGCCTGGCTCGCCACCAGCATGGTGACGCCGATCAGCGCCGCGCCGCCCAGTTCGCGGAGCGACGCGGGCGCGCGCCGCCAGCGTGCCAGCGCGACGGGCAACAGGATCAGCGCCGCGAGCGAGAAGCGCAGCGTGGCCACCATCAGCGGATGAAATGCGTTTCCCGCGACCTTGAAGGCGAGAAAATTGGCGCCGTTGTAGAACCATTGATAACCGACGGCCAACGCTATCCACCCGCGATGCGTGCTCCAGCCCGATGTTGCTGGGTTCGTTGCGATCATGCTAGCCCTCCCTTGCCGCGACTGGCGTGCTGATTCAAGCTCAGGTTCCAGCTTAAGGAAGGAATGGCTATGCCGATAATGCTCAACGGCCATAGGTGTTATTCGCATTGCGTATAACAAGGAACCTCGATTTTTCCGTGCGCCCTATAATCGTTTCGCGGATAACAAATACCGAAGTTAGCCAATCGGGGACTAACGGAGGCGGTCGTGGACTCCCGGCTGATCGAATACTTTTTGCGTGTGGCGGAACTCGGCAGCATCAACAAAGCGGCGGCCGACTTGCGGCTCTCTCAACCGGCGTTGTCGCGCCACATCGCGCTGCTCGAACATCAGCTGCGCGCGAGGCTGTTCACGCGCACCCAGGGCGGTGTGGTGCTAACCGAGTCCGGTACCTTGCTGCTCGAACGTGCGCGACCGCTGCTGCGGCAGTTGACGCATCTTGTCGATCAGGTCGGCGATCGCGCGGCCGGTCAACTCTCGATCGGCGTGGCGCCGTCCTGGCGGCATCTCTTCACGACGAAATACATTCCGCGGCTGGTGGCCGAATATCCGGGCGTGCGGCTTCGTGTTCACGAAGGCGTGAGTCACGAGTTGCGTGAGGTCATGCATGCCGGCATGCTCGATCTGGCGATCGTGCCGTTCGAAGGGGCGCCGCCGCAAGGCTATGTGCATACGCCGCTGGTTCGCGAGCCGCTCATTCTCGTCGCGGCCAAAAACGCCGGCTTGCGACCCGACAAACCCGTGCCGCTATCGCGCCTCGCCCATCGCAAACTCGCGTTGGCTTCGCGGCAGAACGTGATTCGTTCGACCATCGAGAATGCCATGGCTCGCCGCCATCTCGACTTCAATATCGTGTTCGAACTCGACGCGATGCATCTTTCGATCGACCTCGCGCGCGAGGGCGTCGCCGACACGGTAACACCGTGTTGCGCGGTGAGCGGCAACGCGCATTGGGACGATGCGATCTCGTGGAGTCCGATTCGTGGCGCGTACATGACGTGGGCGCTTTGCGAGAATACGGCGCGCTCGCACTCGCAGGCGGTACGCGAAGGGCAGCGCGTCGTGCTCGACATGGTCGACGAGATCATCGGCAGCAAGCGCTGGCTCGGCGCCGAACGCCTGAAGAACCGTAGCCGCCACGATCCACCGCAATGATCAGAGATCGCCGCGCACTTCGCCAGTGCCCAGTGCGGTGCGCTGCCGGTTGACCTCGGCCCAGAGCGCGTCGCTGTCGTCGTTGCGCAGGAGAACGATGCAGTCGAGCTGATCGTCGGTGACGTCGAAATAAGCGCACATCTCCTGCCGTGCGGCTGCGATGAATTGCGCGTATTCCGCGGTGGTCTGGGCTTGCGCGTGCAAGGCGTCGTAGACGGCGTCGTCCTCGCCGCCGCCATGTTCGTCGATGTAACGGGTAATCCACTGATCCCGTTCGCGGTCGTAATCGGCTTCGGCGCGCATGGCCTGCACAGCCGTACGGAAGTCCAGTTGGGCAAACGCGGCGATCGCCGCCGTGGTTGCCTCGTCGAATGTCGTCATGCCGTTTCTCGTGATAGTCGTGGCGGTGCGGAGCGGAACGCGCGCCATGATCCTGGGTGAAAGGCGTCATCATAAAAGCTTATTCCGCATCGAAGAGAAAAGCTTCGCGCGCAGAGCCGCCGCAGCGCGCGAGAATCTCTCCGTAAGTCCGCCGCAAGCCGCCCGCAACATCAAACTCACCGACTCTCGCAACGCAGCATCCTCGACGCATAAACGCGCGATTTGCTCTATCGTCATGCTGGATCGATCGCCTGCTGCCTGCATGACACGCGCGTGACACGTGCGGCATTCTCTCGCAGCCGCATCGGCACATTCCGCGCGTGATGCGCCACCCGCGCATGGCACGCCAGCTTCGCTCAAGCACCGCTCACGAGGAGCCCCGCATGGCTGAGGTCTCGAATCAGACGCCGCTGTCCGACGACATGCTGCGCGACATGAACCGCTACTGGCACGCCGCGAATTACCTGGCAGCCGGCATGATTTATCTGCGCGACAACCCGCTGTTGCGCGAGCCGCTCAAGCCCGAGCACATCAAGAATCGCCTGCTCGGTCACTGGGGTTCGTCGCCGGGGCAAAGCTTTGTGCTCACGCACCTGAATCGCGCAATCAAGGCGCGCGATCTCAACATGATCTACATCTCGGGCCCCGGTCACGGCGCGCCCGCCTCGCTCGCGCATGCCTATCTCGACGGCCACTACAGCGAGATCTATCCCGATTGCGCGGAAAGCGAAGGCGGCATGCGCCGTTTCTTCGGGCGCTTCTCGTTTCCGGGCGGCGTGGGGTCGCACTGCACGCCGGAAACGCCGGGCTCGATTCACGAAGGCGGCGAACTCGGCTACAGCCTCTCGCATGCGTTCGGCGCGGCCTTCGACAATCCCGATCTCGTGGTCGCGCTCACCATCGGCGACGGCGAGGCAGAAACGGGGCCGCTCGCCACGTCGTGGCATTCGAACAAGTTTCTCAACCCCATTCGCGACGGCGCCGTGCTGCCGGTGCTGCATCTGAACGGCTACAAGATTGCCAATCCCACCGTGCTCGCCCGTATTCCCGAGGAAGAACTGGAGATGCTGCTGAAGGGCTATGGCTGGAAGCCGTATTTCGTGTCGGGCGACGACCCCGAGCCGATGCATCGCAAGATGGCCGCCACGCTCGACCAGTGTCTCGACGAGATCGCCGCGATCCAGCGCCATGCGCGCGACAATGACGACCCTACGCGGCCGCGCTGGCCGATGATCGTGCTGCGTACGCCCAAAGGCTGGACCGGCCCGAAGGAAGTGCACGGCCACAAGGTCGAGGGCACGTGGCGCGCGCATCAGGTGCCGGTGACCGACGCCGCGACCGACCGCAAGAGTCTGCATATCGTCGAGGACTGGCTGCGCAGCTACGCGCCGCACACGCTGTTCGACGAAGCGGGCAAGCTGGTCGACTCGCTGCGCGCGCTCGCGCCGGAAGGGGCACGCCGCATCAGCGCGAATCCGCACGCGAACGGCGGCACGCTGTGCAAGGCGCTCGACATGCCCGACTTTCGCGAGTTCGCGGTGGAGGTGAAGGCGCCGGCCGCGAGCTACACCTCGCCCACCGAAGCGCTCGGCCGTTTCCTGTGCGGCGTGATGCGCCGGAATATGACCAACTTCCGCGTGTTCGGCCCCGACGAAACCGCGAGCAACAAACTCACTGCCATTTACGAAGCGTCGGGCAAAACCTGGATTGCCGAATCGGAACCCGACGACGCCGACGGCGGCGACCTCGCGCCCGACGGCCGCGTGATGGAAATGCTCAGCGAACACACGCTCGAAGGCTGGCTCGAAGGCTATCTGCTCACGGGCCGTCACGGCTTTTTCGCGAGCTACGAAGCGTTCGTGCACGTGATCGATTCGATGTTCAACCAGCACGCGAAGTGGCTCGAAAAGTCGAAAAAGGAACTCGGCTGGCGCCTGCCGGTGCCTTCGCTCAATCTGCTCATCACCTCGCTCGTGTGGCGCCAGGATCACAACGGCTTCACGCACCAGGACCCCGGCTTTCTCGACGTCGTGACCAATAAAAGCCCGGACGTGGTGCGCATCTATCTGCCGCCCGACGCGAACTGTCTGCTTTCCGTGGCCGACCATTGCCTGCGTTCGCGCGACTACGTGAACGTGATCGTGGCCGATAAACAGCCGCACTTGCAGTATCTCGACATGGACGCGGCCATCGTGCATTGCACGAAGGGCATCGGCATCTGGGACTGGGCTTCGACGGACCAGGGTTGCGAACCCGACGTGGTGATGGCGTGCGCGGGCGACATCGCCACCATGGAAGCGCTCGCCGCCACGCAACTGCTGCGCGAGCATTTTCCGGAGCTGAAGGTGCGCTTCGTGAACGTGGTCGACCTGTACCGTTTGATGCCGAACGACGATCATCCGCATGGTTTGTCCGACCGCGATTTCGACTCGCTGTTCACCACCGACAAGCCGGTGATCTTCAACTTCCATTCGTACGCGACGCTCGTGCACAAGCTCACGTATCGCCGCAAGAATCACGCGAACTTCCACGTGCACGGCTACCGCGAGCGCGGCAATATCAACACGCCGCTCGAACTGGCGATCATCAACGGCGTGGACCGCTTCACGCTGGCGATCGACGCGATCGACCGCGTGCCGAAGCTGCGCGGTGTGGGCGATCACGCGAAGGAATGGCTGCGCGGCGAGATCATCGCGCATCAGGCGCATGCGTATCGCGAAGGGATCGACGCCGAGGCGATCCGCGACTGGACGTGGTCCGCATGAGCGCGCGCGACACGGTGCTCGCGCTGAACAGCGGCTCGTCCTCGCTGAAGTTCGCGTTGTTCGCGCGCGAGGCTGGTGATGCCGGTCAGGCGGCGGCCGCGAAGCCCATCGTCGAAGGCAGCGCGAGCGGCATTGGGCGCGACGACGGCCGCTTCGTCATGCAGGCCGCGGACGGCTCGATTCATGTCGACACGGCGCGCCGCTTCAAGACGCAAACCGAAGTGCTCGCGCAGATCGCCGCGGCGTTCGACGAACACGCGCTCGCGCGGCCGCTCGCGGTCGGGCATCGCGTGGTGCATGGCGGTCCGCATCTGCGCGAGCATTGCGTGCTCACGGCTCAGGTGCGCGAAACGCTGGCGGCTTCGGTGCATTTCGCACCGTTGCATATTCCGCCCGCGCTCGGCTTGATCGACGAAGCCACGAAAATGTTCGGTAATGCGAAGCAAATTGCGTGTTTCGACACGGCGTTTCATCGCACCTTGCCGGATCGCGCCTCGCATTTCGCGCTGCCGCGCCGCTATGCGCAGCAGGGCGTGATCCGTTACGGCTTTCACGGGCTCTCGTACGAGTCGCTGGTGCGGCGGCTCGGCGCTTCGCTGCCCGCGCGCGCGGTGTTCGCGCATCTGGGCAACGGTTCGAGCCTGTGCGCGGTGCAAGACGGTGTTTCCATCGACACGACCATGGGGATGACGCCCACCGGCGGCGTGCCCATGGGCACGCGCACGGGCGATCTCGATCCGGGCGTGCTGCTGCATCTCATGCGCACCGAGCAGCTCGACGCGGACGCGCTCGAAACGCTCGTCAACCACGAGAGCGGTCTGGCCGGTTTGTCGGGTGGCGAAAGCCAGATGCAGACTCTCACCGAACGGGCGCAACGCGGCGACGCCGACGCGGCACTGGCCGTGGAGGCGTTCACGAGCGCGGTGCGCAAGACCGTGGGCGCTTATGCCGCGTTGATGGGCGGCATCGACATGCTGGTGTTCACGGGCGGGATTGGCGAACACAGCGCCGAGGTACGCGAGCGCGTGTGCGGCGAACTGGGTTTTCTTGGCTTGCGCGCGCGCGAAACGAACGGCCTGGCCGCGAACGTGGTCACGCTGCGCGCCGAAGAAGAAGCGCAGATCGCGGAGCATTGCCGCGCGCTGCTGGCGTGAACGCAAAGTGGCGAACGCCGCATCGAGACGACAAACGTCTTGATCGGCGTCCGCGTTCTGGTGCGCTTCGGCGTGCGCTTCCGCGTGCGTTTCAGGCCGGGCCCATCACCTTGTCCAGCGTGATCGGTAGATCGCGAATGCGCTTGCCCGTGGCGTTGAACACCGCGTTCGCGACCGCCGCGCCCACACCCGTGATGCCGATCTCGCCAATGCCGCGTGCGCCCATCGGCGTGTGAGGGTCCGCTTCCTCGTTCCAGATCACGTCGATTTCCGGCACGTCGAGATGCACGGGCACGTGGTAGTCGGCGAGCGACGGATTCATGATGCGGCCGCTGCGCTCGTCGAACTGGGTTTCTTCCATCAACGCAAGGCCGAGACCCATGACGATGCCGCCGCGAAACTGGCTGGTGGCGGTTTTGGCGTTGATGATGCGGCCGCAGTCGAACGCGCCCAGGAAGCGGCTCACGCGCACTTCGCCGGTTACCGCATGCACGCGCACTTCGCAAAAGAGCGCGCTGTGGCTGTGCATCGACCAATGCTGCAACTCGAACGGTGTGGGTGCTTCGGCCTCGGCGGTCACTTCGTCGCGGCGGGCACGCGCGAGCAGGGCGGTGTAGCTTTCATGGCGGCTTTCGTCGGCGAGCGCGCAGAGGCCGGCGTCGCGTCCGCCCACTTCGTCGGGCAGCAGGCCGGAGAGCGGCGACTGGTTGCCCGCGAAGCGCAGCAGTTCCTTCACGAGCTGGTGATGCGCGGCGATCACCGAAGCGCCGATCGCGGCCGTCTGCTGCGAGCCGCCCGCGAGCACGCTGCCCGGCAGCGTGGAGTCGGCGTAACGGAAGTCGATGTCTTCCATGCGCAAGCCAAGGCGTTCCGCCACGATCTGCGTTTGCGCGGTCGCGGTGCCCATGCCCATTTCGTGCGCCGCGATGCTCACGGTCGCACGGCCGTCCTTGCTCAAGACGATGCGCGCGGCGCCGCCCGGCATGCGGTAGTACGGGTAGGTGCCGGTCGCGCAACCCATGCCCACGAACCAGTCGCCTTCGCGGCGCGCACCGGGCGCCCCGCGCGCGGCCCAGCCGAAGCGCGCACGCCCGGCGTTCCACGCGTCGACAATGCCGCGCTGCGAGAACGGTAACCCCGTGGTCGGATCTTTTTCCGGCTCGTTGCGGATGCGCAGTTCGATCGGGTCCATGCCCATGGCGTGCGCGAGTTCGTCGACGGCCGATTCCAGCGCGAACGTGCCCACCGCTTCGCCGGGCGCGCGCATGAAGGTGTTGGCCGTCATGTTCAGCTTGACGGTCTCCACGTCGAGCAGAAAGCTGCGCGACGCATACACGCTCTTCGCGGGCAGCACGAACGGCTCGGGCATGTTGTTGTGCGGCGTCATCGCGATCAGGCCGGTGTGGATCAGCGCGTCGAAGCTGCCGTCGCCCTGCGCGCCGAGCGCCACGCGTTGCTCCGTGAGCGTGCGGCCACCCACGAGGCGATACACGCCTTCGCGCGACAAGGTCATGCGCACGGGGCGCTGCGCGAGTTTGGCCGCGGCGGCCGCGAGCACCTGATGCTGCCACACGGTCTTCGAGCCGAAGCCGCCGCCCACGTACGGCGAGGTGACGTGCACGTCGCGTTCGTCGAGGCCGAATACCTGCGCGAGCGACCATGCCTCGTGCGCCACGGCCTGCACGGTGTCGTGAATGCGCAGCGTGTTGCCTTCCCACGCGAGCGTGGCCGCATGCAGTTCGATCGGATTGTGATTGTGACGCGGCGTGGTGTAGCGCGCGTCGATCCGGTGCGGCGCGGCGGCCAGCTTTGCCTCGGCGTCGCCGATGGCGAGCTTGAGCGGTTCGCCCATGAATACGCCGGGCTCGGCGCCGTTGGCCTTCGCCTGCGCGAGCGAGGTCACGCCTTCGCCAGCTTCGTAGGTCACGTCGATCAGGGCTTGCGCGTGATCGGCCTGTTCCTGCGTTTCGGCCAGCACCAGCGCGACCGGCTGCCCGTTCCAGTGCACCTGGTCGTCCTGCATGACCGGCACGTCGTCGCCGCCCACGGCCTTCGGCTGCGTGCCGAACGGCGGCAGCGGCTTCAGACGCGGCGCGTTGCGCCAGGTCATCACCAGCACCACGCCGGGCGCGGCCTCGGCGGCCGCCGTGTCGATCGTGGCAATGCGCCCGCGTGCGATGGTCGAATACTTGAGCGCGGCGTAGGTCATGCGCTCCAGCGGAAATTCGGCGGCGAAGGTGGCGCGGCCCGCGACCTTCAGCGGGCCGTCGATACGGCTCACGGCCGCGCCGATCAGACCGTGTTTGTGACGGATCAGCGGGTCGGGCTCGCCGCCGGGAATGAAGCTGTCGGGAGCAAGCGCGACGGCCTTCTTCACGACGGCTTGCACGGCATCCTTGAGGGTGGCCATTAGCGTGTCTCCTGAAGCGCGGCGAGCTTGACGAGCGTATCGACGATCACGCGCTCCGCCAGTTCGATCTTGAAGGCGTTGTCGCGCAGCGGCCGCGCGTTCGCCAGTTCGGCGTGCGCGGCGGCGCGAAATGCCGCTTCGTTCGCGGGCGCGCCCAGGAGTGCGGCTTCGGCGGCGCGGGCGCGCCACGGCTTGGGCGCCACGCCGCCCAGCGCGAGGCGCACGTCCTTCACCGTGCCGTCCCGCACTTCGAGCCGCGCGGCCACCGAGACGAGCGCGAAGGCGTAGGACGCGCGGTCGCGCACCTTGCGATAGGCAGAGCGTCCGGCCGCGGCGGGCGGCAGCGTGACGGCGGTGATGAGTTCGCCGTCGTGCAGCACCGTTTCCACGTGCGGGGTGTCGCCGGGCAGCACGTGAAGCTCGATCAAGGGGAGGTCGCGCGTGCCATTGGCGTGTTCCACGGTGACCACGGCGTCGAGCGCGGCGAGCGCCACGGCCATGTCGGAGGGATGCGTCGCCACGCAATGCTCCGACGCGCCGAGCACGGCGTGCATGCGGTTGAAGCCCCCCACGGCGTCGCAGCCGGCGCCGGGCGTGCGCTTGTTGCAGCGCGCGGCGTCGTCGTAGAAATAACCGCAGCGCGTGCGCTGGAGCAGGTTGCCGCCCACCGTCGCCATGTTGCGGATCTGTGCGGAGGCGCCCGCGAGAATCGCTTCGGACAATAGCGGATAACGCTCGCGCACGCGCGCATCGGCGGCGAGCGCGGTGTTCTTCACGCCCGCGCCAATGCGCAGACCGCCGTCGCCGGTGTCGTCGATGGCGCAGGCGAGGCCGGTGATGTCCACCAGCATCGACGGATGCTCGATGGTCTCGCGCATCAAATCGACGAGATTCGTTCCGCCGCCCAGGTATTTGGCGCCCGGCCGCGCGCCCAGCACGAGCGCGGCGCGCGGGTCCGCCGCGCGTTCGTAGGTAAAGGGATTCATTGGGCGGCCTCGCTGCTGGCAGGTTCCGGCACGGCGGCGGGGGCGCCGAAGGTTTCCTGGATCGCCTCGACGATGCCGTTGTACGCGCCGCAGCGGCACAGATTGCCGCTCATGCGCTCGCGCAGTTCCTCGGGCGTCAATTCGAAGCGCGGCGCCGCCACGTTGCCGCTGACATGGCTGGGCACGCCGCCCTCCAGTTCGCGCATCATGCCCACGGCCGAACAGATCTGGCCCGGCGTACAGTAGCCGCACTGAAAGCCGTCGTGCTCGACGAACGCGGCCTGAAGCGGATGCAATGCGCCCGGCTCGCCCAGCCCTTCGATGGTGGTGATCTCCCGGCCCTGATATTGCACGGCGAGCGCCAGGCAACTGTTGATGCGGGTGCCCTCGACGAGGACGGTGCAGGCGCCGCATGCGCCCTGGTTGCAGCCCTTTTTCGCACCAAAGAGATGCAGCCGCTCGCGAAGCAGGTCGAGCAGCGAGGTTCTCGGGTCGAACTCCAGCTCGATCGCGTTGCCGTTGATAACGAAATGCATGCGTGTTCCCCTCCAGTTCTGGCTCGCGCCGCGACGCCGAGGTGATTCGGCGTCATGGGAGAAATGCCGGTGCGGACCGGTGGGTGCATGCCGCAATTTCCGCGCCGCGCTCGATCGCGCGGAAGAGGGACGCCAGATGTTTGCTATGGATGGCACGCGCGGGGCGTGGTGCGCTGCCTCATTCGTCCCGGCGCGCCGCGAAATGGAGTTCGACGCTCAATCCGCCGCCGGGCGCATCGCGCAGTGCGATCGTGCCGCGATGCGCGCGCACGATCTCCCGCGCGATCGCGAGCCCGAGACCGCTGCCTTCTTCCGTCGATGCGCGGAAGAACGGCTCCATCACGCGCTCGCGCAAATCGGCGGCAATGCCGGGCCCCTGATCGATCACACGAATCGCGATCTGACCGTCCTGGCCGTCCTGGACATCGCCCTCGATCGTGACCTGCGAGCCTGCGGGCGAATAGCGGATCGCGTTGTCGACGAGATTCGCGAGCACGGCCGAGAGCAGCGTTTCGCTACCCGTGACGGGGAGTGGCGCGGCAATCAACACGGCCAGTTCGATATCGCGCCGCCGCGCCGCGAGCGCGAGCTTTTCCACGGCGCGTGTGACCACGTCGCGCAAATCCACGGCCTCGCCTTCGAACGTGGTGTAGTCGGCGGCCTCCGCTTGCGCGAGCATCAGCAACTGGTTGATGAGCGTGACCATGGCGCGGTTGCTGTGATGCATCGCGAGCAGCGTTTCGCGCACATCGTCGAGATTGCCCTGGCGGCGCGCATATTGCAGCTGCGTGCCGAGCAGCGTGAGCGGCGTGCGGATCTGGTGCGCGGCGTCGGCGATAAAGCGGCGTTGCGTGAGCGCCTGGCGCTCGATCACGTCGAGACACGCGTTGAACGCGGCGATCAGCGGCTTGAGTTCGACATGCACGTCGGTGTCGTCGATACGGGCACGGCCCGCGGGCGGATGCGCGGTCAGTTCGCGCGCGAGCCGCGCGAGCGGGCGCAACTCCAGCGTCAAACCCGCGCACACGAGCAGCATGGCCGCCGCGATACTGCCGAGTATGTAGGCGAGTTGCGGTTTCCACAGCGACGCCACCATGGCGTCGCGCGAGACGAGCGTGCGGCCGACCGAGACCACCACGTCGACGATCCGGCCCGCGTCGTACATCGGGCGGGTGAGCGTCACGGCGCGGATCGGCATCTCGCCCACGCGCGCGTCGTACCAGCGCGGCGCGGCGGCGGGGCGCGTGGGCGGAAACGCCGAGGTGCCCGCGATCATCGCGCCGCCCGCGATCTCGACGCGATAGAACACCTGGTCGCCCTCGGGGGTGCCGACGATCTCGATCGTGCTGGGCGCGACGCTCGCGACCAGATTGTCGCCGCTCCAGCGCACGTCGGAGGCCATCACGCGCGCCGCCGCGAGCAGCGCGGCGTCCTGGAGCAGATCGGCGGTGCGCCGCGCGCTCGCGTGCGTGAACCAGCCCGCCGCGAGGCTGAACGCTGTCATGGGCACGATCAGCCACAGCAGCAGCCGCGCGCGCAGGCTACGCTTGCGGATCAACATGTTCGAGCAGATAACCGAGTCCGCGCAGCGTGATGATGGCGGCGCTGCTCGTTTCGAGCTTCTTGCGCAGCCGCGACACGTAGATTTCGATGGCGTCGCTGCTCGGCGGCGCGTCGCCGTCGTTGATGGCTTCGGCGAGCACGCTCTTCGAAACCGTGCGGCCGGCCTGGAGAATGAGGGCTTCGAGCACCGCGTGTTCGCGCGGCGTGAGCGAGAGCGGTTCTTCGTCGACGAAAAACTGCCGCCGGTCGAGATCGTAGAGCAGCGTGCCGCAGCGAATGCGGTTCGAGCGCGCGGGCGCGTGACGCCGCGCGAGTACCTTGATGCGCGCGATCAACTCGCGGTCGTCGAACGGCTTGACGACGTAGTCGTCGGCGCCCGCGCTCAGGCAGATGACTTTCTCGCCGACGTCGCCCGTGGCGGTGAGCACCAGCACGGGCGTGTCGTTCGCCTGGTCGCGCATGCGGCGCAGCAGCGCCTTGCCGGACATGCCCGGCAGATTCAGATCGAGCAGCACGACGTCGTAACGCGCATCGTGCAGCAGGCTCGCGGCGGTCTCGCCGTCCGGCGCGTGATCGACGAGAAAACCCTCGTCGGCGAGGGTTTTCGAGAGCCAGTGCGCGAGTTGCCCGTTGTCTTCGATCAGCAGCAGTTTCATGTCACGAGTGCGCGCGTGGCGCGAGCGAGAATCAGGCCGCCTTGTAGCCGTTGCGTGCCGCCTGCGAACGGTACAGCACCAGCGTGGCCACGGCGCCGCACACGCCCGCCATGGCCATCCATGCACCGGGCGCGGCCTTGTCGCCGGTGTAGTGGATCAGCGAGGTCGAGATGGCCGGCGTGAAGCCGCCGATCAGCGTGGCGAGACTGTACGCCATCGAGAAGCCTGTTGTGCGCACGTGCGCCGGCATCAGTTCGGTGAGCGCGACCACCATCGCACCGTTGTACCACGCGTAGAGCACCGAGAGCCACAACTCCACCAGCAGCAGGCGCTCGAACGAGGGCGCGGCCACGAGCCATTGCATGGCCGGATACGCGGTCACAGCGGCGAGCAGCGCGAAGGTCAGCAGGATCGGGCGGCGGCCGAGCCGGTCGGAGACCGCGCCCGAGACCGGCAGCCAGATCAGGTTCGACACGCCCACGCACACCGTCACGATCAGCGAGTCGATCGACGAGAGATGCAGCACGCTCTTGCCGAACGTGGGCGTGTAGGTCGTGATGAGGTAGAAGGAGGCCGTGGTCATGACCACGAGGCCCATGCCCGCGACGATCAGGCCGGCGTTATCGACCATCGACTTCATGATTTCGCCGATACGCGGATGATGCTTGCGGGCCGCGAATTCGTCGGTTTCGCGCAGCGTGCGGCGAATCAGGAACAGGAACGGCACGATCAGGCAGCCGATCCAGAACGGCACGCGCCAGCCCCATGCGCTCACCTGGTCGGCGGGCAGCAGCTGGTTGAGCAGCACGCCGAGCGAGGCCGCGAAAATGACGGCGACCTGCTGGCTGCCCGACTGCCACGAGCAGAAGAAGCCGCGCTTGCCCGGCGTGGCGATCTCCGAGAGATACACGGAGACGCCGCCGAGTTCGACGCCCGCCGAAAAGCCCTGCAACAGCCGGCCGATCAGCACGATCATGGGCGCGAGCACGCCGATGCTCGCGTAGCCCGGCACAAATGCCACGCACGCGGTGCCGAGCGCCATCAGCGAAAGGGAAAGAATCAGGCCCTTGCGGCGGCCGTGACGGTCCACGTAGGCGCCGAGCACGAGCGCGCCGATGGGCCGCATGAAGAAGCCCGCGCCGAACACGGAGAGCGCGAGCAGCAGCGAGACGAATTCATTGTCGGCGGGAAAGAAGGTGCGCGCGATCGCGCTCGCGTAGTACGCGTACACCGTGAAGTCGAACATCTCCAGAAAGTTGCCGCTGACGACGCGGAAGACCGACCGGAAACGCGATTCCGCGGGAAGGTGGTTGGCGGATTCCATAGTGCCCCTTGTGCCTTCGCTCACGCAAAGACGAGTGTCGACCACCGGCGCGCAGGCACGCGCCGGGCCATTGAGTTGAACGAGTGAAAGAAGCGGTGGCTTAACCGGTGCTCAAGCGATATCCATCACGGCCTTGCCCGATTGCCGCCGTTCCTCGAGCGCCGCATGCGCGGTCTCGACGTTGTCGAGCGTGTAGCGGCCGTTGATCTCCACGTCGAGCGCGCCTTGCAGGATTGCGGCGAACACGTCGTTGGCGCGGCGCTGCACGGTGGGCGCGTCGGCGAGATGGTCGGCGAGACGCGGGCGCGTGAGGAACAGCGAGCCGGCTTCGCCGAGTTCGTACGGATCGAGGTCGCGCATCGGGCCCGTGACCGAGCCGTAGTTGACCACGAGCCCGCGCGTGCGCGTCGCGCGAAAACTGTCGCGCAGCGTGGTGCGGCCCACGGCGTCGAACACCACGTCCACGCCTTTGCCGTGCGTCATGTCGCGGATGCGGTCGGCGAACGCGCCGTCTTCGTACATCAGCACGTGGTCGGCGCCGCGCGCGCGGGCGACGTCGGCTTTCTCGGCCGAACTGGTGGTTGCGAACACTTCCACGCCGCGCCGCTTCGCGAGTTGCACGAGCAACTGACCGATTCCGCCCGACGCCGCGTGGATCAGGCAGGTGTCGCCCGCGCCGAGACGCGCGACGTCTTCGAGCAGATAGTGGGCGGTCGAGCCCTGGAAGATGGCGGCCGCCGCGAGGTCGTAGGCGATGCCGTCGGGCAGCGTCGCCACGCGCGCCGCGGGCACGACGGCGTAGTCGGCATACGCGCCCCACGCGATGCACCACGCCACGCGGTCGCCCTTGCGGCAGTTCGTGACGCGCTCGCCCACGGCGACCACGTCGCCCGCGCCTTCCATGCCGAGCGTGCACGGAATGCGCACGGGATAGGTGCGCGAATCGCGGTACTTGCCCTGGCGCGTGTGGACGTCCATGAAGTTGACGCCCGCCGTGACGACGCGCACGAGCACCTCGTCGGGGCCCGGCTTCGGTATCTCGATCTCGACGCGCCGCAGCACTTCGGGGCCGCCGTATTCGTGTATCTGGATCGCTCGCATGCGGCGTGTCTCCGTGGGTTCTGCGTTGCGTTATTCGGCGCGAGCGGCAGGCGCCGCGTCGGTAAAGCGGTTCGTGTAGGTGCGCGCCAGATCCACGTGGCGCGCGGCCACATCCGGGTCGACGCGCGCCAGCACCGCCAGCACGGCCGGTGGCGCCTCGGCGGGCATCGCGCCGGTGGGCGAATACGCGGGCTTCGTGACGGCCAGCGCCTGCCGGTACAGCGCGGAATCGCCGCCGCGCAACGCGGTGGGCACGACCGCTTCGATCTGCGCTTCGTCGTGCGTCTGGATGAAGTGCAAGGCCGCGACCACGGCGCGCACGAGCTTCGCGGTGTCGTCGCGATGCGCGTCGATCCAGTCGCGCCGCATATAGAGGCACGCGCCCACGTACGGGCCGCCGAGTCGCGCGCGGGTCGCGGCGACGCTGCGCATGTCGGCGAGCGGCCGCGCCTGCGCGCGCACCAGCAGACGCGTGGCCGTGGGCTCTTCGATCATGCCCGCGTCGATCGAGCCGTCGGCGAGCGCGCGTTCGAACGCGGCTTCGTTCGCGAGCGGCACGAGCGCGTAACTGCCCGCGGCCACGCCCGACTGCTCGACCAGAAAGCGCGTGAGGTAATACGTCGACGAACCGAAGCCGGTCACGCCCAGGCGCCGCCCGCGCGCATCGGCCATCGAGCGCATGGTGTCGTCGCGGCGCGCCACTTCGATCAATCCCGCCGACTGCATGAGCACCGCCACCGACTGCACGTCGAGCCCGTGACTCTGCAGCTCGATCGTGTGGTCGTAATAGCCGACCGCGCCTTGCACCGCGCCCGCGACGAGTTCCGTCGACGTGTCGATGCCGGCCGGCGCGGAGATCACGCGCACGTCGAGCCCCTCACGGCGGAAATAACCGAGCTGATCGGCGAGTATCACGGGCAGATAGACCAGCTTCGCGGCGCCGCCCGTCATCAGCGTGATCGGCTGCGCGTGCGCATGGCTGGCCAGCCAGAGCGGCGCGCAGCCGAGAAAGGTGCGGATCAGGGCGCGAAACTGTGCGCGGAAGGGCGCGGCGCGGCGCGGCATTTGGTCTCCTCGTGGTCGGGACGCGTCGTTATCGTTGGCATCGTCGATAGGGGTGCAGTATAAAAAACGTCACCCTTCTGATTGCCTTCCGGCGGCGCGCCGATTTCTACGTAGTTTCCCGGCCATCGCCGGGCCGCGATCGGTGGGCGATCGGGTTTGTGATATAAAGCCGTGTCGGAAAAGGCAGGCTTGGCGTGGTCAGCCCAAGCCCTTTCGGTAACGAAAGCTCTGGTCTTTGGCTTCGTGCACGAGATCCCCACGACGAACAGCGGCGCCATCGGGCGCTATTTTGTTCGTCCGTGTGGCATCCCGCATGAGGAACGCTCCGGTCGAACTCGACACCAGGAGCCGTTCATGCCCGCATTCCCTTCGTCCATTCATGATGTCCTCATCGCAGGGGCCGGTCCCGTCGGGCTGTTTCTCGCCTGCGAATTGCGCCTGCACGGCCTTTCGGTGCTCGTGCTCGAACGCGCGCCCGACCCGCATTCTCCCTTGAAGCGCTTGCCGTTCGGCATGCGCGGGCTCAACGCGCCCACGCTCGAGGCGTTGTACCGGCGCGGCCTGCTGGCGGAGCTGACCGCGGAGCAGGGCACGCGCGACGCCGCGCAGCCCGCCGCGGCGAACGCGGCGTCCGCGCACTGGGCGCAGCAGCCGCGCCGTCCCGCCGGGCACTTCGCGGGCATTCAGTTCTTTCACGACGATATCGACGAAACCCGCTGGCCGTATCGCTTGCCGAGCCCGGCCGGCACGAGCCTGCCGGTCGCGCTGGAAACGCTCGAAACGGTGCTCGCGCGCCGCGCCGTGGCCCTGGGCGCGCAGATCCTGCGCGGCGTGAGCGTGGACGACTGCGTGGGTTCCGCCGACGACGTGACCGTGCGCGCGGGCGCCGCCACGTTTCGCGCGCGCTGGCTGGTGGGTTGCGACGGCGGGCGCAGCGCGGTGCGCAAGGCGGCGGGCTTCGACTTCGTGGGTACGGAACCCGAGTTGACGGGCTATTCCGTCGATGTCGAACTCGCCGATCCCGCCGCGCTGCCCGCCGGCCGCCGCTACACGCCAACCGGCATGTACACGTACGCGCGTCCCGGCACGATCGCCATGGTCGATTTCGACGGCGGCGCGTGTCATCGCACCGCACTCACGCTCGATCACGTGCAGGCGGTGCTGCGCCGCGTCTCGGGCGTCGAGGTCACGCTCACGGCGCTGCGCACGGGCACGACCTGGACGGACCGCGCGATGCAGGCGAGCGCGTATCGCCGCGGGCGCGTCCTGCTGGCGGGCGACGCCGCGCATGTTCATTCGCCGCTGGGCGGGCAGGGGCTCAATCTCGGCATCGGCGATGCGATGAATCTGGGCTGGAAGCTGGCGGCCACGTTGCGCGGCGAGGCGAGCGCCGGGCTGCTCGACAGCTATCACGCGGAACGGCACGCGGTGGGCGCGCGCGTGCTCGACGGGTCGCGCGCGCAAATCGCGCTGATGCGGCCCACACCGGCTACGCGCTCGCTCGCGGCCATCGTGCGCGATCTGCTCGCCACGCGCGACGGCGCGACGTATTTCGCGGAGCGCGTGTGGGGTGTGGGGCTGCGTTACGATCTGAACGCCGATGATGCGGGCATCGATCACGCGGATGTTCATCCGTTAGTGGGCCGCAGCGCGCCCGATTTCGAATTCGTCGACGGTACGAAGCTCGGCACTTTGCTGCGCGAGGGCAAAGGCTTATTGCTCGATTTCGAGCGCGAGGCCTCGCGCGATGCCTTGGCGAGCGGCTGGCGCGATCGTGTGAATTACATCGCGCGCGAGGCGAAAGACCGGCTCGGTTTGCGCGCGCTGCTGATCCGCCCCGATGGCTGTGTTGCGTGGGCAAGCGACGCCGCGCCCGGCGAAGCGGAACTCACTCGCGCGCTGCGGCGCTGGTTCGGCACGCCGGGCGAAATTGGCGAAAGCGGCGGCGGCCCATTCGCCGCGCGCCGGGTGATCGAGTAAGTTCAATGCCCCAGACCGCTCGCCGCGATCTGCTGCTCCACGTACTGCGCGAATAGCGCGTGCGTATGCGTGGTCGGATGCAGGTCGTCGGCGAACATGTACTTCTGGTCCGCGTCGGTCGAGACATAGGTCGCGGGCGAGCACAGCAGCGAAGTATCGTCGGGCGTTTTGTTCGGGTCGCACGCCTGGCCCGTATTCGACACGGTAAAGCCGTTCGACTGATAGTTCGCGATAGCCTGCGTGAGCCACGTATAGGAATCGACCTGAATCACCTTGTTCTGCACGCCTTGCGTTTGCAACGCGCTGGTCAACGTGCTGTTGAACACCTGCGAGAGCTGCGTGTAGTTCGCGCCGCCGTCCGTGGAGGTGATGCCCTTTGGCGAGAGACCCACGTTGGGCGCGTTGACGACCACCACGTGCGTCGCGCCGTTGTTCACGATGGACGCGATCACCTGCGCGAGCGTGGTCGCCGCGGTTTGCACGGTGGCCGTTGCCGCGGGCGGCGAACCCGCGCGCAGGATGTCGTTCGCGCCCGCCCACACGAGCACGAGCTGGTTCGAGTTGAATTTCCCGTACGTGGAGAGAAAACTCGACACTTGCTGATTGACCGGCATTTCGATGTTGCCGATCACGTCGGTGAGAAAGTCGTATTGCGTGGCGGCGGTCGCGACCGTCGAGCCGCCTTCCGCATAGCCCAGGCCGCCCGCCGCGCTGAGTTTGTGATCGACGCTGATGGTAAAGGCGGGCGTGAGTGAGCCACCGTAGTACTGCGCCACGTCCTGGGTCCAGACCTGGCCGGGATTGGTCGTGAATTTGCCGCCGCCCACGGCGCTCGCAATGGGCGCATAGGTGCCCACGTCCGAAAGACTGTCGCCGAACGAGACCACTTGCAGCGTCACGCCACCGGGCGCGGTGCTGCTCGTGCTGCCGCCCGATGAACTGCCGCCGCCACCGCCGCAAGCGGCAAGAAATGCAAACGCCGCGGAAGAAATTGCCGCGCGTACGACATTGAGTTTGACTCGCATGGCGACTCCTTTCCGCACGCAGCGGCTTGGCCAGTGTGTTGAATTCGTGATGTCACGCGATCATCAGGAACGGAGTAGCAAGAAGAGTGCGCGCCTCGCCCGATTCGCGAAATTTTCTAACGCGAATCGGCAAATTAACTGGTTTGCCGCGCGGCCCGGGGATGGTTATCCTTGCGGTTCGACGGCAATTTGACGGCGATTTCAGGCGACGGAAGACTCTCATGCTCAAACACATCGAAACGGCGTTGCTCGATATCGCCTATGAGGAACACGGCGAGGCGAGCGGCTGGCCGGTCGTCTTGCTGCACGGGTTCCCCTACGACATTCACGCCTATGACGAGGTGACGCCACGGCTCACGGCGCAGGGCGCACGCGTCATCACGCCGTATCTGCGCGGCTACGGTCCCACGCGCTTCCGTTCGCCCGAAACCGTGCGCTCGGGCCAGCAGGCGGCGCTCGGCGCCGACTTGCTGGCGCTGCTCGATGCGTTGCACATCGAGCGCGCCCTGCTCGGCGGATACGACTGGGGCGGCCGCGCCGCGTGCGTCGTGGCGGCGCTGTATCCCGAGAGGGCGCGCGCGCTGGTATCGGTCAACGGCTACAACATCCAGAATATCGCCGCCTCGGCGCAGCCCGCGGATCCCGAGAAGGAATACCGCATGTGGTATCAGTACTATCTGCACGGCGAGCGCGGCCGCGCGGGACTCACTGAAAACCGCCGCGCGTTTTGCCGTTTGCTCTGGTCGCTCTGGTCGCCAACGTGGCGTTTCAGCGACAGCACTTACGCGCAATCGGCGGCGGCGTTCGACAACGCCGATTTCGTCGATGTGGTCGTGCATTCGTATCGGCATCGCTATGCACTGGTCGAAGGCGATCCGCAGTTCGATGCGATGGAGCGCCGCCTCGCGGCCACACCGCCGATCACCGTGCCCACCATCACGCTCGAAGGCGATGCCGACGGCGTGGCGCCCGTTGGCGGCAGGCTCGCCAATGCGCAGCGCTTCACGGCGCGCCACGAGAATCGCATCGTCGCGAACGCGGGCCACAATCTTCCGCAGGAAGCGCCCGAAGCATTCGCCGCCGCGGTGCTCGACGTCAACGCGTGGACCGCATGACGCGCGGCGTCCCGCCCGCGGTTTCAAATCGAAGAGGAACAAGACAATGAGCGACAACACGCATTCGCATGCGGGCCAGTGTCATTGCGGCGCCGTGCGTTTCGAGGTGACGTTGCGTGACGGTTTCACAAGCGTGCGCCGCTGCAATTGCTCGTATTGCCGTATGCGCGGCGCGGTGATCGTCGCGGCGGAAGCCGGCGGCATCACGTTTTTGCAAGGCGAAGACCGGCTCACGAGTTATCGCTTCAATAGCGAAACGGCGCGGCATTTTTTCTGCTCGCACTGCGGGATCGCCACGCATTTGCAACGTCGCTCGGACCCGAATCTGTTCGGCGTGAACGTGGCGTGTCTGGATGGCGTGAGTCCGTTCGATTTCGCCGACGTGCCGGTCATGGACGGCGTGAATCATCCGAACGATACGGGCGGCCCGGCGCGCCGGGCCGGCACGTTGCGGTTTATCGCCGCCGAATCAGGCGCGTAGTCAATCGCCGCAAAAACCCGGCGCGGTTGTGGCGCGGCGACGCGCGTGGCAGGATGGCGGCTTCATGCGGCTGGCGGCAGTGGGCTTATGCAATGCAATGTTGAAGCGTTGCGCGGCCGCCTCGCACTCACTTCGTTCGCTTGATTCCCTCATGCTTCGATTCGACAACCTCAGCAAGCGCTATGGCGAGCGCGTTATCTTTCAGGGGCTGCAACACGCATTCGGCGCTGGATGCGTCGCGTTGTGCGATGAAAACGGCAGCGGCAAATCCACCTTGTTCGGCTTGCTCGCGGGCACGCTCGAGGCCGACACCGGCGAGGTCTGGCTCGGCGGCCACTCGCTGCGCAGCGCGCCGCTCGAGGCGAAAGCGGCATTGGCCTACGTGCCGGACGATTGCCTGACTTATCCCACGCATACGGGGCGCGCGTTTCTGGAACTCGTGGCGGCGCGTCGCAACACGACCGTGAGCGCGGGAACGCTCGAACTCGCGGAGCGTTTCGGCCTGGCGCCGCATCTGGAGAAGCGTTTCGAGCAGATGTCGCTCGGCTCGCGCAAGAAGTTCTTTCTCACGGCGGCCACGCTGGGCGAATCCAGGGTGTTGATCGCGGACGAAGCGGACGCGGGCCTCGACGCCGCCGCGCGCGCCGTGCTTATCGACCTCTTCAAGACCCTGGGTCAGGACCGCACCGTGTTTTTCTCCAGCTACGATACGGTGCTGATACGCGGCTGCGACGCGAAAATGCTGGGTTTTGCCGAGCTGGGAAGGCACGAATAAGGTCAGCGCGCGCGTCGGGCGCCACGGCGCTGCGCTGGGACAGAACCGCCGCGCGAACAGTCAAATCCTTTCAATTTATTGCGAATTGTGCCGTTAACCCGTTAGCGTAGGCCGGCAGAATCCGGAAACGCTGCGCAGCAGGCGTGCGTAGGCGTCGGCCGGTACGCGGTCGAGGAGACGAAGACGATTGACGGGACAGTCCAGCAATGAGCGATATTGAAGCGGCAGGCATGACGATCGAAACCGCCGCCACGGCCCGCGCCAGCTCCGCCCAGCGTATCGAAGTCATGCGCGAACTCGCGTTGGCGGGCGCATTGCCGCTGTTCGTGCTGTTCGCGGCGATCCTCTACACGACGAACGGTCACTTCACGTACTCGTTCGACGATCCCTATATTCATCTCGCGCTCGCACGCAACATCTGGCTCGGTCACTACGGGATCAATCTCACGGAAGCGTCGGCGCCTTCGTCGAGCATCCTCTGGCCGTTTTTGCTGGCGCCCTTCGCCTCGCTGCCCGGACTCTTCGAATACGTGCCGCTCGTCGTGAACGCGGCGTGCCTGATCGCGCTGGTGTTCGTGATCGGCCGCACGTTCGACGACGTGCGGCCGCGCTATCGCATTGCGCTCATCGTCGGTATCGCGTTCTGGGTCAATGCATACGGCCTCGTGTTCACGGGCATGGAGCACAGCCTGCAACTGCTGCTGATCGCCGTGGTACTGCGGCCTCATCTGCGTTCGACGCGTTCCCCGGCGGCGCGCATCCGCTTGCCCGCGTACGTTTTCGTGGCATTGGCCGTGTTGCCGCTCGTGCGTTACGAAGATTGCGCGATCTCCGCACCGTTGTTGCTGCTCGCGGCGCTGCGCGGGCAGTGGCGTGCCGCCGCGCTCTCGGCGGGCTTGATCGTCGTGTCGATGGGCGGTTTCTCGCTGTTTCTGCACCATCATGGACTCGGCTTTCTGCCGAGTTCGGTGCTCGCGAAGGAGAGCATGACGAACGGACTCGGGCCGGCCTGGAACGTGTTGTTGAACGTGGTCCAGTCGCCGGGTCTGGTGTTGATGGAAGTGTGTCTGGCGGTTGCGAGCTGGCGGCGTGACAGAACGTGGGGGCTGCTGATCGCGACCGTGTGCGTGCTGCATTTGCTGTTCGGCAAAAGCGGCGCGTTCGGCCGCTACGACGCGTATCTCGCGCTGTTCGTGGCGCTGTGCGGCGCGCGCCTGTTGATCGGGCGCGCGCAATACTGGCGCGGTGCGCTTGCCGTGGTGCTGCTCGGCGTACCGTTTGCGTATGCGACGGTGTGCACGCCCGCCGCGAGCTCGAACATCTACTACCAGCAGGCGCAACTGGCGGAGATCGTGCGTGCGCTCGGCGCGCCGGTCGCGGCCAACGACATTGGCCTGATCGCATTGCGCGGCAATCAGTATCTGCTCGACCTGTACGGGCTCGGTTCGGTGAGCGCGCTACGGGCGCGGCAAAGCCATGCCGACCCGGTGTGGATGAGCGACCTGATGCAAAAGAAGGGCGTGCACTACGCCATCATTTACGACCGATGGTTCCCCACGCGTCCCGCCGCGTTTCAGCGAGTGGGCACCTTGACGCTCCACGGGTGGATCGTTAGCGCGGCGTTGCCCACGGTTACGTTCTACGCAACCGACTCGGCCTCCGCCGCGAAGCTCCGGCAGACGTTACGCGACTACGCTGCGTCTCACACCAACAGGAAAGTGTCGTTCGAGATCGACTGAAAGCGTCGCGACGCCGCATGGTTCGAGGCGTCGCCCAGACTCACTCCGAAAGCGCCCGCACGCGCCGCGACGCCGCGCGCATGCGGCGGCACTTCTGACCCTCCAGCCAGCGCAGCGATTCCTCCACCACGGCCGCCGGCACCGCGTCGAACGAGGTGCTGCGAATGAGCGTTTCGCTCGCCGCGATATCGTTGAACTGGCCGAGCTTGTTCTGAACGGCGGTCAGCGCCTTGATCGTGCGATCGTGGCCGCCCTTGACCACGGGCTGGAAAAATTCGAGCAGATAACGCAGCTTCTTGCCCGCCTTGCGCACGTCGTGAAGCGCTTCTTCGTGAGCGATTTCGTGGCGCGCGGCACGGCGGCTGCGCTTGCGCAGCGTGCGCTGGGCGAGCCGCAGACGCTTGCGCGCGAATGCGCGCACGGGCAATTCACCGCACGACGATTCCAGCGTGGTTTGCGCGCGCAGCAGCACGTCGTTGAGAAAGGCCTCGACAGCGTCGCTCTGGATCATCGTCTGGCTGTGCACGACGGCCTCGGCGCGCTTTTCGCGGGCGGCGGCCACCAGCGTTTCGATCGACGCGCCTGACTCCAGCGCGTCATTCAGCAAACCGCCGGCAATATCCCAATCGCGCGTGCCGCCCGCCACGGCGGCAAGGCGTTTGAATTCCTCGATGGCCGGTGCGGAGGTCGCTTCGCCAAGATAAGGCGAGTAAGCCCAGTACAATGCGCGCAACTTGCGGAACGCGATGCGCAACTGATGAAACCCCTCGGGACGACTTTCGACGGACAAGGCTCGGGCTTGTTGCACGGCTTCGGCGACGACGGGCGCCGCCAATGAAGAGAATGTGCTGGCAATAGAGCTTGTTTTCGTGAGTGATCCAGCGGACCGTTTCCGGCCGATTTTGAAGCGAGTGGTTGGCCGCGGTAAAGGCCAGTCACCGTCCATATCCATTGCAGTCTCGATTCCGGCGAATTTGATGGAATCAGACCATACCATAGAGGTTGCCGATAACCTCGCTTATGTGACGGTTTGATGAAGCGTTTAAAATTAAATGCATGCGCTGCCCCCGCTTTATCAGTACCTGGCGCGGGCTTTTCTGTACTACGATAATTAGCTAAATCAGGCATGAGCCGGTCCGCAATGCGTGCCGCCAGCAATCCAGGAGTTTGAGTTGAAGAAACGCGCCACCGTGATCTGTCGCAGAGGTAAGCGAATCCTTCTGGTCTCGCGTAGTCAGTCGAAGTGGGCATTGCCGGGCGGCATTCGCAAACGCGGAGAGCCGATGCTGGAGGCGGCGCTGCGCGAACTCCGCGAAGAAACGCGGCTCTCGGGTAAATCGGCCAAATATCTGTTCGATATTCGCGGCAAGCAAAAACATCATCATGTTTTCGCCTGCGAAATTCCGAGCCAGGCAAAAGCGCGCCCGAGCAGCGAAATTGCACGCTGCCGCTGGGTTCACGTGGACGATATCGCGCGCCTGCTCACGAGCGGCCCCACGACCGATATCGTGAAACTCGTCAACCGCCGCCGCAAGTAATACTCGCCTCATTCGTCACGCGCGTTCGGTGCATCCACGCGCCAGGCTGGCCAAGCACGCCAATCAGAAGTCCGTGGGCTTGACGGTCACAGGCGAAAGCGTGCCGCGGTACACCTTGTGTGCCGCCACACGTAATATCTCCTCGACATTTTCCCGCGTCGAAATCTCGTTGCCTTCCTGCGATCCATCGGAGCTGAAGATGTCGCACAGGCACGCGCTCGTGACCTGAATCTGGTGCGTGCGCCCGCCAATCGGGTAGTGGAAGAACACATCGCCGTCGATATGTTGAAGCGGAATGTCGAACATCTCGATCCCCGTCGTTCACGCGCGACGATTCACGCGTATCGACACGATGCTAGCCGATTTGCGTGTCATTCTTCGGCCCGGCACGACGATTTCAAAATGGTTTCCTCAGCATTACTGTATGCCTTCATCGTGCTTTCACATGAATTGCGCAGAATGGGCGGTTTTCATCCAAAATCAATTAATCGACGATGACCACCGCCGCCAGCCGACTCGCCCTCGCTCTTTCCTTCTCGTCCTTGCTTTCGCTCGCCGCCTGCGGCGGTGACGGCAAAACGCCCGCTTCGAATGCGGCAGCGGCGGCCGATGCGGCGTCCGCGCCGGTCACGGCGTCGTCGGCGGATGCCGCCTCCGCGCCCGCGAGCGCTTCGGCGCCCGTGGCCGCTTCCGACACCGCCTCGGCGCCGGGCAGCGCCTCGGACACGCCGGTGGCCACGCAGCCCGGCGTCTGGGCGAGCGCCAAGGCCGGCGACATTCTCGACGTCACGCTCGCCGACCTGCGCCCGACCCAGGCCGCGCTCGGCTACGACCAGATCTACTACAAGCTGGGCCGCTACGAAGCCGATTACACCAAGAAGTTCGACGACTTCTGCGCCGACGAAGGCATGAGCGGTCTGAAGAAGAACACGTCGACGGCCACCTCGAAGCTCACCGACGCCACTACCTACACCTGCAAGGTCACGGACGCCACGCAGCGCGACACCAGCGCGCTCAACCCCGTCGTGATCGGCCCGAACGGCGACACGCTCTATCTGACCGATGGCCATCATGGTTCGTCGACGTATTACGAAGTCCCCGACGGCGGCCCGACGCTGCACGTGCACGTGATCGTCAAGGACAATCTGAGCGCGACGACGGGCAGCACGTTCTGGGCGGAAATGCAGAGCCACGGCTATACGCGCCTGAAGGATGCGAACGGCCTCGCCATCACCGCGTCGCAACTGCCCACGGCGCTCGGGTTGAGCCACGGCATGCAGAACGACGCGTATCGCTCGCTCGTGTATTTCACGCGCGACATCGGCTACAGCAAGCCGACGCCTTCCACCGACTTCCTCGAGTTCTACTGGGCCGACTGGCTGCGCACGGCGTTTCCGCTCACGCCGTACGACCGCACGCAACTCGGCACGGCCACGACGAATCCCGCGACCGACGGCACGGGCTATGTGAACGCGGTGTGGAATGCCTCGACGGCGATGGTCGCGACCACCGACGGCCAGGTGGGCGGCATGACGAGCGCCGCGCTCGGCAAGAAAGCGCAGATCAACGACGGCCTCGCGTGGAACGACAGCACGAGCGAGTTTTACAGCCTGATGCAGCCGATCACGGCGTCCAAGCCGGGCAAGATCGCGTACATGCTCGACTACAAGACGAAGCACGCGATCCAGTAAGTCGCAGGCGCGGTGTTTCGCGCGATCAAACCCGCCGCGTCGCTCAGGACGTGGCGGGTTTTTTCTTTTGCGCCGGTCGGGGGCGTGGCATCGCCGTGGTTGCGGCGCGGCACCTCGTCGGGGATCATGGCTGCGCGGTGAGTTCGCCGGGAAATTGAGCAAGCGCGGCTAGGCGCGCCGTGGCCAATCTGGGCGACGATAACGCCAGTCGCACGATTCAGACACCCAGACCATGCCCACTCAGCTCGATGCCACTCGCGCCTATACAAAGCGCTTCGACACCGTACTCGCGTATATCGAAACGCATCTCGACGGCGACCTTTCCGTGGAGGCGCTCAGTGGCGTCGCGAACTTTTCGAAGTTTCATTTTCACCGGCAATTCGCGGCCTACGTGGGCATGCCCGTCGCGCGCTTCGTGCAGTTGATGCGCTTGCGTCAGGCGGCGCGACGCCTCGCCTCGCGCGAGTTCTGCGCGGTTCTCGACGCCGCGTTCGAAGCGGGTTTCGACAGTCCCGAAGCCTTCAGCCGCGCATTCAAGCGCGCGTTCGGCATGGCGCCGAGCGCGTTTCGCGAGCATCCGAACTGGGAAGTCTGGAGCGCGACGTTCGTCGTCCCTTATCTTTCGAGGAAACTCACCATGCAAGTTCAGATTGTCGATTTTTCCCCCACGCGCGTGGCCGCGCTCGAACACCGCGGCGCGATCGGGCTCGTCAACGAGAGCGTGCGCCGTTTTATCGACTGGCGCAAACAGAGCGGTCAGTCGCCGGTGGCGTCGAGCCGGACCTTCGGCATTCCGCGCAACAACCCCGACACCACGCCGGCCGACGCGTTTCGCTTCGACATTTGCGGCGAAATTCACGAGCCGGTCGCCGCTAACGACTACGGCATACGCGAACTCGCGATTCCGGGCGGCCGTTGCGCCGTGGTCCGGCACACGGGGTCGACGGACCACGTGGGCGAAACGATCTATCCGATCTATCGCGACTGGCTGCCTTCGAGCGGCGAAGAACTGCGCGACCATCCGCTGTTCTTCCATTACCTGAGCGTGTTTCCGGAAACGCCGCAGGATCAGTGGCAGACCGATATTTATATCCCGCTGGTGTGAGTGCGCGAGGCGGGCGTTGGACGACATGGCGTCCCGCTCGCCGCGCCTGAATGCGCCGCAATCGAGAAATCCCAATTTCAACGCGTTTGTCTGAAGATTATGTAGAATGACGCCGCCGATTAAATAAACTCGTCCGGGGACTTAAATGGGGGCGCAGGACTTAATGGCGGCCATTTCCGGCGGCCTTATACAAAGCGACCGACTGCTCAAGCTCGACACGCCAGCCGGCGATAATGTGCTGCTGCCGCAGCGCGCGGTGGGATATTCGCGCATGGGCCGCGATTACGGCTTTACGCTCGACGTGGTTTCGACCAACGAAAACGTCGAGTTGAAAACGCTCATCGCCCAGCCCGTCACGTTGTGGCTGCAACAGGCCGACCAGTCGTATCTGCCGCATCACGGCTACGTCCACACGGCCCGCCGGCTGGGCGCGGACGGCGGGTTGACGAGCTATCAGCTGGCGTTCGCCTCGTGGCTGCACTTCCTCAAATTCCGCAAGGACGCGCGCATCTGGCAAGACCAGACCGCCGAAGCGATTCTCACCGACGTATTTAATGCGCATCCGCAGGCGCAAGGCGCATTTCGATTTTCGATTCAAAGCGCATTGCCATCGCACTCGTTTTGCATGCAATACGAGGATGACTGGAATTTCTGCCAGCGGATCATGGAATCCGCGGGCCTCTTTAGCTATTTCGAGCAGGCCGCGGATGGTAAATCGCATACGGTTGTAATTACCGATAATATCGACTCGTTGCCCGCTTTAAATCCGCAATCGGTTAATTTTTACCGATCGGGCGTGAATAGCGAAACGAATGCGCTGGTGCAATGGAGCGGGACGCGCACGTTGCAGAGCGTGACGCTCACCACGCGCACGTTCGACTACAAGGCGCCGTCGAGCGCGGGCAATCCCAAGGGCACTTCGGTGCCCACGCTCGCCACGCAAGGCGACCTGCCGCAGCAGGCCGAGGTGTACGAGTACACCGGCGCGTACACGTATGGCGAGCAGTCGCATGGCGACACGCAGTCGGAAATCCGCATGCAGGAATGGGAGTCGCGCGCGAAGCGTTTCGAAGGCGCGGGCGCGGTGCGCGCGCTCGACAGCGGGCGCTGGTTCGAACTGGACGGGCACCCGCAGCACGACACAGGCAGCGCGCAGGAGCGCCAGTTCGCCGTGCTCGAGGCGCGCTGGTTCATCGAGAACAATCTGCCGGTTTCGAGCACGCAGACGCAGGCGTTTCCGCACAGCCTGCAAGGCGAACTCGCGGCGATCAAGACCGCTCAGCAGGGCAAAGGCGAAGCCGGCAGCGCGGCGCTCATCGTCCCGAGCGCCGACGGCAGCGAGGGCTTTCTGCTCGTGCAGATCGAAGCGCAGCGCAAGAGCGTGGCGTATCGCAGTCCGCGCGAGCACCGCAAGCCGCAGATGCACATGCAAACGGCGCTCGTGGTCGGGCCGTCGAACGAAGAGGTCTACACCGACTCGCTCAATCGCATCAAGGTGCGGTTCCACTGGGACCGCCTGAACGCGGGCGACGAAACGGCGTCGTGCTGGATACGCGTGGCGATGTCGGATTCGGGCAGCGGTTACGGCGGCGTGCACGTGCCGCGTGTGGGCGAAGAAGTGATCGTGAGCTGGCTCGACGGCGACTGCGACCGGCCGCTCGTGACGGCGCGCGTGTACAACGGCGCGACTACGCCGAACTGGCATTCGAACGGCATTCTCTCGGGCTACAAGTCGAAGGAATACGGCGGCAGCGGCTACAACCAGATGGTGATGGACGACGCCACGGGCCAGAACCGCATGCAGCTCTACAGCACGAGCGCGAACTCGCAGCTGCACCTGGGTTATCTGGTCGCGCAGAACGCGAACGCGCGCGGCGCGTATCTGGGCAGCGGCTTCGACCTGAAGTCGGACGCGTTCGGCGCGGTCAACGCGGCGCGCGGCCTGTACGTGGGCACCTACGCGAAAGGCGCGGCCGGTCAGCAGCTCGACGTGAGCGAAGCCCACGCGCAACTCACCCAGGCGCAGAGCACGATGGACGCGCTCTCGCAGGCGAGCGAGGCGCATCAGGCCGAACCGTTGCAGGACGGCGCGAAGGCGCTGGAGACGTTCGCGAGCGCCACGCAATCCACGGCGCAGGGCGCGGCCAATGCGGCCAGCGGCGGCAACACGGCGGGCGGCGGCACGGGTAGCGCGAACGCGTTCACCGAGGCCGTCATGCTGATGGCGAGTCCCGCGGGCATTGCCTTGTCGACGGAACAGTCCGCGCACATCGCCGCCGACGAGCAGATCAATCTCGCGAGCGGCCAGAGCACCTATATCGCGGCGGGGAAGTCGCTGATCGCGAGCGTGGCGCAAAAGGCGAGTCTGTTCGCGCAGAACGCGGGCATGAAGCTGTTCGCGGGCAAGGGCAAGGTGGAGATTCAGGCGCAGTCCGACAGCGTGGAAATCACGGCGCAGAAGACCCTCAAGGCGGTCTCGGCGACGGAGCGCGTGGAGGTGGCGGCGGATCAGGCGATCCTGCTGACGGCGGGCGGCGCGTATATCCGCATTGCCGGCGGGAACATCGACATTCATGCGCCGGGCACGGTGGATATCAAGGGCGCGCAGCATAACTTCGCGGGCCCCGCCTCGCAGCCGTATCCCTTGCCGAAACTGCCGGAAGGCATCTGCCATTCGTGCGTGCTCGACGCGGCGGCGGACGTCAATCCGTTCGTCCCGTTATGAGCCCGCAGGCCATGTCATCGAATCACGAAGACCTCGCGCGGGACCTCGCGGCGTTGCCGGTTCCGGAACCTCGCGAACGCCGCTACGCGCTGGTCGATCTCGCGCAACTCTCGTCCGAACAACGGCGCCTGTTGCGCGCGGACCGGCTGCCGCCCGGCGCGCGCCTGTTCGACCACGACGCCGTGCTCGAACGTCAGCGCGACATTGGCGCGGTGCTGGTCGATCTCACCGGCGCGGAGCAGCCGTCGCACGAGTCGCACGCGTTCTGCGTGTCGCTCGTGGAGTCGGGGCGCGGTCTCGCGCAGGCGAGCTGGCTCGTTTCCGCCGCGCCCGTGGCCGGGTTGTCGCAGCATCTCGCGCGCTATCTGAAGGTGGCGTTGCCGGACCAGCGCCGCGCATTGCTGCGCTTCTACGACGCGTGGCTGTTGCCGCGCTTCGTGCGTGTGCTCTCGCCCGCGCAGTGGACCGATTTCATGCAGCTCGCCAGCCAATGGCGCGCCATGCAGCCCGACGGCACGTGGGTGGATCTGCGCACACGGCCTGAGCGATTCGTCGTGGAGGAGGGCGCGGCGCCGCCCGCCGAAGCGGGCGCCGCGTGGCCCATGGCGGAGAGCCAGCACCGGATGATGGTCTATGCGGGCTTGCCGGGGCAGGTCATGCGCCGCTACTTCGACGAACAACCCGTGCGGGCGCAAGCGCGCACGCGCGCGCAAGTCTATGCCGAAGGCGTGAGCACGATGCGCAAGGCGGCGCGGCACGGCGTGGCCGAGATCGACGATCTGGAGGCCATCATGATGATCGGGTTGCTCAACGGCCCCGCGTTCGTCGAGTTGCCCGCCGTGCACGAGCAGTTCGCGCAGCTCGACGCCGGCGCCGATTTCCAGCAGGTGTTGATGCGTCTCGCGGCCATTCGTGCCTGACTCGCCGCACGCCGAAACGCGCGGGCCCGAGTGAAGGACGCGGCGCGGAAACCACGCGCAAAACAAGCGGAACCACGCAGGCCGTTCGCCCTAACCGGAGCGGCCGTCATTCAGTCAATCAGGAGCGGTATGGATTTGAAGCAGCGTATTTTTCGGGCCGGCGTCGCGTTCGCGGCCGCATCGTGCGTGTTGCTGGTGCCGGCTTGGGCGCAGGCGAAATCGTGGGCGGTCAGCGTCACCGGCTTCAACTACAACGCGCTTCCGATCGACCGTTTCACGGTGGAGACCGACGCGGGCTCGGCCAGCGGCGCGAACATGCCGGGGCTGGCGTACTCGGGCGGCGAGGGTAGCGGCTCGACCTGCTGCTACCGCGTGGGTGGCAAGACAATGACCGTGAAATACCAGCTCTGGACGGCGAAGCCCGACTGGAAGCGGGGCGATCCCGAGCCGCCGTTCATCACGCGCACCGCGCCGTTTCCCGCGCCGAGCGATCCGAAGGCGCGCATTCTCGAAGTCTATTTCCTGCCCGACGGCAGCGTGCAGGGCAAGCTGGTTTCGGAGCGCGACCGCGGCCCCATTCCGTATTCGCGGATCATGGACCGCATCCACAACGAGTCGCTGGATTTCATTCTCAATTACCCCAAGGTGCAAGGGCGCGACGTATTTTCCGAGCGATTCTCGCACGCCATCATTCGCGGCTGGCTGCTCGGCTTGCGCTCCGAAGCGGATCTCTATGACTTCAGCATGCGCGCCCTGAAAGTGAACGCGGGCTTTGCCGAAGATCCGTCGATCGCGCCGGGGCTGGACGCGCGCAGGGGCAACCCGCGCGCCATCATGGCGTATCTCCAGACCGTGCCGGACGCCACCTGGAAGCGGCTCGCGGCCGAACAGAAGCATTACGACGAAACCGAGCTCGAGGCGCAGGATGCGCACGCGAAACATCTCGCCGAGGTGTGCAAGGACATGTTCACCCCCTGCAAAGCGCACTGAAACCGCAGTCACGCCACCCGCAACCCGAGGACGTCATGGAATACGGTCTGTTCGACGAAAGCCCCGCAGAGCGCGAAGTCATGCAGCGCGCGGCGAAGGCCGCGCAACCCACGCCGCCGACCTGCAAGACCTGCCGGCAGCGCGTTTACGCTTCGTTTTTCTTCGACGATCTCGGGCGTAACGAAACGGCCGACGAGAGCGTCGACCGGCTTTCGAATGTCGCCAGACTGTTTCGCGCGCATCCGTCGCGACCGGCGGACTGGGTGCATGCGTTCTACTATTCCGGGCTCGGCACGCCGTTCGACGACACGGCCGAAGCGGCGTTCGCGCTGGCGCTCGACAAGTACGAGGACGCGGCCAAGGACCACGCCAAGGATTCCGTGAAGGACGCGGTCAAGGACGAGGCGAAAGAGAAGGCGAAAGACGCGAAGAATCTCTACGTGAACTTCAACCGCACGGTCGCGCAAAAGCGGGCCGCGCTGGCGGCGCGAGCGCGTCAACTGGAGCAAAAGGCGGGGCGCGTGCGCCGCGCGGCGGCCCAGAGCGGCAAGGCGCGCGCGCAGAAAGCCGTGGCGCGCGGGCTCGCGGCCGAGGCGGGCGAAATGCGCCGCAAGGCGGCGACGGTAGCCGTGGACGAATTGAAGTCCGCGTTGCGCGAGTCGGTCGGCAAGATCAAGCGAACCTCGATAAAGTCGTTGGTCTCGAAGAAGGCCATCGTCAAGCTCGCGGCCGGTGTGAGTATCGACCTGATTCCCGCCACCCGCGACAACGCCTGGCTGTCCCAACTCATGAATCTCGGCCCCGACATCCGTCTGGAAACGGCCAAGGAAGAACTGGAACTCGCGGTCAAGGACGCCGTCACGCGGCAGCAGGCCGAGCGGCCCGTGCAGGAAATCTTCGTCTCGGTGTTCGGTTGCGGGCGCGGCGGCGCGCTCGCCAAGGCGTTCGCGAACGCCGCGCCTTCGTCGGTCAAAGGCGACATCAACGGCGTGAAGTACGAAGTCAGCGTCAAGCTCCAGTACATCGGTCTCTTCGACGCCATGCACGCGATGAGCGGCAGCGAGCTGGAGTTCTTCGAGCCCACCGCGCAGACCAGCTTCTTCGCGCCGAACAACCCGTTGTGGTTCTTCTCGCCCGTTTCACCCACCGTCAACATGGACGACCGCGATCTGCAACTGGCAGGATTCGCGGGCGGGCTGCATCTGATCGCGGGCCAGGAAAATCGGCCGTGGCAACGGCTCTCGCTCAACAGCGGCAACGACCGCGTCAAGCAGATCGTCGTGGCCGGGATTCACGAAGACGTCTCGGGCGGCTATGTCGATGGCGAAGACGGGCGCCACGCCGACTTCGCCCGTGCGTCGCTGCTGGCGATGTATGCGCACGCGATCGACTGGGGCGTGCCGTTTTTCGGTACGCCCGCCAAGCCGGGCTTCAAGACGCGCGACGGCCAGGCGATGACGTTGCAGGAAATCGCGCCCGACGTGCAAAGCCGTTTCTTCCAGGCGACAGACGGCGTGGCCGAAGCGCTGAAATTGCACCAGCCTTATCTCGCCTATGTCGGCACGCTGGGCGGCGCCGCAACCGAGAGCATCGACGACCAGTTGAAGGCGCATCACATGGCGTTGCTGCACTGGGTGGGCTACGCGCAGAAGAATCTGCCCGGCTTCTGGGCCGAGGCGCAAAAGTCGGTGGACGCGGCCATCGCGCGCGCGGCCGATCTGCTGTCCCAGGTGCGCGGCGAGGAGCCGGTGGCGGGCAAGCATGTCTCGTACACGGCCGACGGCATTCCATTCACGACCTACGACTCGGATCAAGACCGCGAGGCCGACGAGAAATGGCAGACCCGGCTCGGCGCCACGACCTCGCTCAACGACGACCTGAAAACCCAGCGCGAACACCTCGGCACGCTGAAGACGAAAATCGACCACGACGTGAAAGCCATGCGCGAGCGCAGCAGCGACGACGCGGTGATGATGAACAACGCGTACATGGTCGCTAAAGTTGGCATCGTGCCGCAGGGCGCGAAGGACGCGCAGAACGTCGAGCGCAAATGGCTCGCCGCGTGGGACAACGCGATCCTGCCGCTGCCCGCCTCGCTCGTGCCGTTGTTCCAGAAGTATCTGCACGATCCGGTCGTGAGCGGTACCGGCGACTATACGGCGGTCGGCCTGCTGTATCTGAATCAGGTGTCGTACTTCAGCGAGCGCGGCACCGACGTGGGCGAGAAGCAGAAGAGCACGCTCGACAAGGTCAAGTCGGGCTGGGAGGCCACGAAAAAGAACATGAGCGAAGTGGGCTCGCAGATCGCGCACATGTTCGACTGACGCCGGTTTTTTTCGTCGTCATGTCGCGCCACCGCGCGTTGCCACCCGTATTCGGCGGCTTTGGACAGCACGGGAAATCGCGCGATGCCCCGTCGCAGAATGACAGCGTTATGCGCCCGGCATGGCGTTGTCGCTCAGCCGTTTCCTTAGCCTTTCTGGCCCGAAAATCCTTTGCTAAAGAATGAGTTGGCCGCGCCGTTAATCTGTCCGGAGAGAGCCTGAGCGGCCGTCGAAAGCGGTCTAAGTCTCAACGGACGAGCGGCAAACAAGCGACAATCAAGCGACAAACAAGCCACGCAAAGCGGCATAAGGAAACTCAATGAAGGTCAACCGGGTAGTGGGCGCAGTCTTGTCGTCGGTCTTGTTTTGCGGCGCGGCGCTGGGGTCGGGCGCGGCAGTGGCGGCAACCAGCGTGGCCACGGCGGTCAGCGCGGCGAGCACGCAGGTCGGGCTGGTCGTGCCTTCGTATTTCGATGCCGCGAAGAATGTTGCCGGCTGGAATATCCTGACCGCCGCCGCGCTGAAAATTCCGGTCAGCGCGATCCTGAATCCCAACAACGGTCCGGGCACCAGCCAGGATGCGAACTACGTTGCCGCGATCAAGCGCTTGAATGTGGCGGGCGGCAAGGTGCTGGCGTATGTCTCCACGTCGTACTCGAAGCGCCCGCTTTCGGCGGTGGTGGCCGACATCAACAAGTATCTCGCGTTCTATACCGTCGACGGCTTCTTTATCGACGAAATGACCTCGGATGCGCTCACGGCACATATTCAGTACTACCAGTCGATTTACAACTACATCAAAGGCCTCAAGCCGACGTACACGGTCATGGGCAATCCGGGCGTGAACGTGCCCGAGCTTTACGCGAGTTTGCCCACCGCCGATCGCTTCGTGGTGTTCGAAAGCGACGTGAGAAGTTATACGAGTTACAAGCCGCTCGCCTGGCAGGCGTCGTACCCGAAGAGCCGCTTCGTGCATATGGTGTTCAACGTGAACGCCGCGCAATTGCCGGGCGTGGTCGCCTACGCGAAGTCGCACGGCGCGGGCGGTTTGTACGTGACGTCGCTCACGGGCGCGAATCCCTATCTCGCGTTGCCCGCGTACTGGACCAACGAAATCGCGGCGCTGCTTGCGCCGTGAGTTTGCCTTGACGCTTTCCGAAAGAGCCGCTCGATGCGGCTTTTTTCTTTTGCGCGGCGCTTGCCGACTTTCAATCAGCCCTAAATGATCCCTTCGATCGCGATGCGCGCGGCGCCAGCCCGGCAGGTGAATAGAAAGGCAATAGAAAGTTTAATCCGGACGGTATGTAACATTTAGAAATTATCGTTCCGTGGCGATCGCACCCCCTGGCGCTCGCCACGGACGCGCCTCGCGTCCGCTGATTCCGCTCGCCTTCGAGGAGAACACTCATGCAGACGCCGGCACTTCGGCTCCTGGTCACGCTTGGCGCGCTCGTCGCCACCGCCGCGCTCGGCGCGTGCAACGGCGACGACCACGCCAATTCCGCCACGGCGGCCAGCGCCAAGGCCGCCTGCGGCGGCGCGGCGCTCGCCAACACCGAGATGCATTGCCCGCCCGGCTTCACGCAACCGAAATCCTGACGCGCGGCTAGCTGCGCACCGCGCGCCGTTGCGATGCCCGCTTCACGTCGATCGCTCATGTCGATGTCGCTGCGCCGCTGCCGTCGCCCTTTGTTGCGCGCCGCTCGCCGCTCGCCGCCCGCCGCCCGCCGATAAAACAACTGCCGCCCTCACTCTACGAACCGTTCCATGGCCATCAACTCCAGACGCGACTTTCTGAAGCTCTCAGCGGGGCTCGCCGGTGCGACCGCCGCCAGCGCGATGTTCCCCGACGCCATTCGCAAGGCGCTCGCGATCGAACCGGCGAAAGTCACCGGCACGATCCAGGATGTGCAGCACATCGTGGTGTTCATGCAGGAAAACCGCTCGTTCGACCACT
The DNA here is from genome assembly GCF_009789675.1 of Paraburkholderia acidisoli. Taxonomy (NCBI): domain Bacteria; kingdom Pseudomonadati; phylum Pseudomonadota; class Betaproteobacteria; order Burkholderiales; family Burkholderiaceae; genus Paraburkholderia; species Paraburkholderia acidisoli. The sequence continues at coordinate 361,415 of NZ_CP046916.1, forward strand.
ACCTCGGTCACCTCTCGGGCGTGCGCGGCTATAACGACCGCTTTCCGACGACGCTGCCCAACGGCCAGCCGGTTTGGTTCCAGCCGCGTCAGGAAAACAAGAGCCAGGTGATCGCGCCGTTCCGCTACGACACGACCAATCCGTCGATCAACGCGCAATGTATCGGCGGGCTGCCGCATACGTGGGCGACGACGCATGGCGCCATCGACGGCGGTCGCGCCGACATGTGGGCCACGCAGAAAACCAACATGACGATGGGGTATCACACGCGCGACGACATTCCGTTTCACTACGCGCTCGCCGACGCGTTCACCGTGTGCGACAACTACTTCTGCTCGATTCCCGGCAACACGCACCCGAACCGCATGTACCTGATGACGGGCATGGTCGACCCGCTCGGCACGGGCGGCGGTCCGTTGCTCGACAACATCGACTACGTCGACAACCAGTTCGACACGATCAAGCTCAATCCCTTCACGTGGACCACGTATCCAGAGCGCCTGGAAACGGCGGGCGTGTCGTGGCAGATCTACCAGCAAGGCACGGACTTCGACAATTACACGGGCAATTACGGCACCAACATGCTCGCGTGCTTCCAGAATTTCGTGAACGCGCCGGCCGGTTCCTCGCTGCAAACGCGCGGCATGAGCACGCGCACGCTCGCGCAGCTGAAGACCGACGTGCAGGCGGGCAATCTGCCGCAAGTGTCGTGGCTGTTGCCGCCCGCCGCGTATTCGGAGCATCCGAAGTTCACGCCGCTCTACGGCGCGAACTACATCGCGACGATACTCGACGCGCTCACGTCGAACCCCGACGTGTGGGCAAAAACCGTGCTGTTCATCATGTACGACGAGAACGACGGCTTCTTCGATCACGTCGTGCCGCCGCAGGCGCCCACGCTGCCGTACACGGGCGCGAGCACGGTGGACATTTCGCTCGAGCGTCACACGGTGGTGACCGCCACGCAACAGGGCACCTATACCGCCGACGGCCTGCCGTACGGCCTCGGACCGCGCGTGCCGATGTTCGTGGTGTCGCCGTGGTCGAAGGGCGGCTACGTGAATTCGCAGGTGTTCGATCACACCTCGGTGCTGCAATTCATCGAGCAGCGTTTTGGCGTGAAGGAGCCGAACATTTCGCCATGGCGTCGCGCGGTCTGCGGCGACCTCACGACCACGTTCGACTTCACCGTGTCCGACCCGACCGTGCCGACGCTGCCGAGCACGTCGAACTATATCTCGCAGGCCGACCTGCAATGCGCGCGTCCGACCTCGCAGACGGCGCCCGCCAGCGGTGCCACGCAAGCGATCGCCGCGCAGGAAGCGGGCACGCGCCCGACGCGCGCGATTCCGTACGAACTGCACGTGAATGGCCAGTTGCAGCCGACCGGTTACACGGTCACGTTCGCGAACACGGGCAAGCAGGGCGCGCACTTCTGGGTCTACACGGGCGACGCCAACGCCACGCCGCGCCATTACACGGTGGAAGCGGGCAAGTCCTTGTCGGACACCTGGGCGGTGGATGCGAACGGCAACTACATGGTCAACGTGTACGGTCCGAACGGTTTCTATCGGCGCTTCGCGGGTTCGGTTTCCGCCGATGCCGCCGCGTACCCCGACGTCACGACGTGCTACGACGTGGCGAACGGCAACGTGTATCTCGCGCTCGCGAACAGCGGCACGGCGGCACTCACGGTGACCGTGGCCGATAACGCCTACGCGCAGGCGCCGCAAACGGTGACGGTGCCCGCGGGCCAGAGCGTGGAAGTGCACTGCGATCTTTCGTGCAGCGCGCAGTGGTACGACCTGATGGTGTCCGTGGCCGGCAACGCCGCGTGGTCGCGCCGTATCGCGGGCCACCTGGAAACGGGCAAGGTCAGCACGACGGACCCGGCTGCCACGCAGCCTGTCGTGAAGGCGATCTAAACGCTGCAAAGCGCTAACGTCGACGAAAAACGCCGCTGCGATTCAACTCGCAGCGGCGTTTTTCATTGCCGGGCGGTGTGTCGTCCTGTCGCCGAAGCAACGACAAGGCGCAACGACACAGCGCAACGACAGCTACGCTCAGAACTTGTGACGAATCCCCACGCGCCCGACGAACTGCTTGCCGTTCGAGGAAATGGCCGTGGTGTCGGTGATAGCCGCGACCGCCGCGCCGCCGGTCGAATCCTGACCGATCGCGCGCTGGTACAGCGCCATCACGTAGACGTCGGTGCGCTTGGAGAGCGAGTAGTCGAGCGAGGCGTCGTACTGCAGATACTTCGCGCCTTCGACCGATTGCCCGTTCTGCTCCGTCAAGCCGTTGCGATTGACGTAGTCGGCGGCCGCGAGAAAGCGCAGCGCCGTCGAGAAGCGGTACTGCAGATTGACCTGCCAGTCGTTGAAGGTTGCCGTGCTATTTCTCGCGTAACCCGAGGCCGGTCCTTTCGCGCCGGTCGGCATGGCATTGCTGCCGAGGTCCATGAATTTGGCGTTCGTGTAGGTCACGCCGAGCGTTGCCGGGCCGAACGTATAGGCGCCGCCGAAGTCGATGATCTGAAACGTGTTCGCGCTCATGAAGCCGGAGTAGATCGGCGTCATCAGGGTTTCGGGCAAGCTCGAAGCGGACGTGCTGAACATGCCCGTGCCCGGATTGCGCGCGTTCAGGTAGGCCGCGCCGAGCGCGACCGGGCCCTGGTTATACGACGCGCCGAGCGACCAGATCTGGTTGTTCGTGAAGTTGCCGGCCGTGCCGCCCAGACTGTACGTGCCGCCGAATTTGAAACCGCCGAACGAGGGGCTCGCGTACTTGATGGTGTTGTTGTCGTGATAGTCGATGTTCGAGTTGTCGAGGTCGCCCGGGTGCGCGCCATACACGCCCGCGCCCAGTTGGCCGGCCGCGAGCGGCGCGGCGTAATCGAACACCGAATCGTACTGGCGGCCGAGCGTGACCGTGCCGTAGCGCGTGGACAGCCCGACGAACGCCTGGCGGCCGAACATCAGGCCGTTCTGGCTCAGGGCGCCGCTATTCAGATTGAAGCCGTTTTCGAGCGTGAAGATCGCTTTCATGCCGTCGCCGAGATCTTCCGAACCGAGCAGGCCGAAGCGATTGCCCTGCATCACGCTCGACGCCATTTGATAAACGTGGCCACCTTTGTTGTTGGTGACCATGTCCAGACCTTCGTCGATGATCCCGTACAGCGTGACGCTGCCTTGCGCGTGCGCGGTACTGGCCAGCGCACCGAGCGCGGCGAACATAATGAGTGGTCTTTTCATGAGATTGGTGTTTTTAGATTTATTAAAACGACGCTAGTCGGATCGGCGAGTTATTGCCCGGTTTCCCGCGAGTCATACCCATTGGGCAAAATGTCTCCACCAGTCGAGCGCAAACGCATTACCGTTGCGCATTCCCGCTGCCGGATTTTATTAAACGGAACTCACGATTTTTAGAATGCCACTACTCAACGCGCACTTAAATCAGGGTAAGCACGGGATTCCTTAATGCGCCATTTCGGTTTGGGTGGCGTGCGCGAGACGGCGAACGGCTTCCGGAAAGCCGGCTCGATGTCATTGGTTAGTTTGGCGTAGGCGCAATGTAATGAGGCTGGAATAAGCGCCGTGAATGGCGATTACCCGTCGCTTCAATAAGCCAATACTGGCAGAAATGTCAGGAAGCGGATTTTGTGATCGACAATCCCGGTTATTTTCCCGCTATCGTCGCGTATTAATTCCTGTGCGATCGCTCATTCGCGCGCGACCGGCGTCACGCCCGATTCAGCGGCAACCGCGTCCAGTCCGGCAATCGTGTCGTGCGGCAACACAATGCCTTGCGCGAGATTGGTCTCGTGCGCGCGCGCTTCCTTCTCGCCCGGATAAAACACTTCTTCCGCGCCTTCGGCGAGCGGCACGGCCTTCAGCGTGTCGATAAAACGTTCCATGCGCGCATGGAATGCGTCGAGCGGCTGAAACGCCGCGACGTTCAGCACGATCATCAAATGCCCCGCGCGGCTGCGGTTCACCGGGTCGTAAGGGCCATGCACTTCGTCGAGAAAGCCGCTGCCCGACAACACGCCCGAGAGCACGTCGACGATCGCGCCGATCGCGTAACCCTTGTGACCGGCCATCGGCAGGATGAAGCCCTCGAGCGCCGCTTCGGGGTCGGTCGTCGGGCGGCCTTTCGCGTCGATGGCCCAGCCTTCGGGAATCGCCTCGTGACGCGTTTGCGCGAGGAAGATCTTGCCGCGCGCGACACCCGAATTGGCGACGTCCATGATGAGCGGCGCGTAGCGGCCCGCAGGCACGGCCACCGACCACGGATTCGTGCCGATCAGCTTCTTGAGGCCGCCCCAGGGCGCCATGTTCGGGCCGCCGTTGGTCGTGCACAACATGATGCAGTCCTGCTGCGCGGCCATGCGCGTGAAGTACATGCAGGTGCCGAAGTGGTTCGAGTTGCGCACCGACACCGCGCCAATGCCATGCGCCTTCGCGCGCCGGATCGCGTCGAGCGCCGCATGCTTGGCCACGACGGGGCCAATGCTGTCGCCGCCGTCCATCACGGCGATCGCGCCCGCATCGACGGGAAAACCCAGCTGGGTTTGCGCCCGCATGGCGCCCGAGCGTAGCCGCGCGTAGTACCAGCCGAGGCGCAGCACGCCGTGTGACTGATGTCCCCAGAGGTCGGCCTGCACCATGGCGTCGGCGGCAATCAAGGCGTCTTCCGCCGCGGCGCCCTGGGTTCGATAGACCGCGCTGACGAAGTCTCGCAGCGCATTGGGGTGGACGCGCTGGAAGGCGTCGGCGTGGTGATCGCTCACGGTGCGAACTCCCTGGGCTGTGCTGGCATCGCCCGATGTTGTCGAAACACGAGGCGCGTGCCTCGTGCGAACTCAGTGCGGAAATTGAATCATGCCGGAGCGCGTGAGGGTGATGTTCTTGCTCACGCCGGCCGGCGCATTGGCCATGATCCACGCGGCCGAGAGTTCGCCGAAGGGCTCCTTGCTCGACATGCCGTCGACGGGCACCACGACCTTGAAGCCACGCAACGCCGCCGCGCTTGCCGTGTACAGCACCGCGCCGTGCGCGACCGTGCCGGTGACGATAACCGTTTGAATGCCGCGCGCTTTCAGCGCCGCTTCGAGATTCGTGTTGAAGAATTTGTCGACGCCCGACTGCACGACGGTCTCGTCGCCCTTTGCCGCGATCACCGGCGGGACGGCGGCCAGCGTGCCCGTGCTGGTCAGGCTGTAGATGGTCATCAGGTTGGCGTCGCGCGCTTCGTGCAACAGCTCGGCGACATGCGGCAACGAGGCCACGCAGTTGGGGCGTTCTTTTTCGTTGCAGGTGTTGGTGTCGAAGTCGAGCAGCAATAGCGCGGTGTGCGCGGGATCGGTGACGGTAACGGGTTTGAGGGCGGGCGGCGGCGGTGCGGGAATCGACTGCCAGGAAGCCACCACATCGGCGTGTGCCGTGCCGGCGAAGCACAGACTCAATGCGCTCGCGCACAGACCGGTTGCGAGGCCAGCGGCCACGGCACACACCCCATTTCGAACGCTACGCATGGACTCTCCTGATACCTGATAAGGCGGCGAGCCAACGTTGCGTTGACGGGATTCTGAAAGCAGGACGTGCCGCCAGGTCCCGCGATTCTACCGGCGAAGCCGGGCGGGTGCCGTGGCGGCGTTGGCGGATCGCGGTGCGCGGCGCACAGTGCGGGGTACGGGCGGGTCACGGCGCGTTACCGCTGCGCATTCGAGGCCCTGCGCGGCTTACGAGTGCGCGTACAGCGTGGCGTCGAGATACTTGAGTTGACCGTCCTGTTCCGCGCGAATCAGATCGTGATAAACCTCGGCGCGCGTTTCACCGGCAACGGGCGTGCCGTACGGCGGCACCCAGCGCGCGGCGTGCGCGGCCGGCACCGTCGCGTGCGTGGCGGGCGTTCGCGCGAACGCGGTGGCGGAGCTGGCGAGGGCGGTGAGGGCGACGGCGGCGAGGATGACTTTCATCGGGGGTTCTCCGAGGGTTGGGGCAGCGGCGCGGTGTTGCGCCGGTGAGACCAGCTTAGTCATCGCGGGCTAACGGAAGCCGCGCAGAAAGATGAAGAAGATTTAACTTCGCGTTCACGTAGCGATGCGGTTTCAAACTGGTTGCAGGCGCCACCTTCGTCACTTGCCTGGCGTGCTATCCGCAACGAGGCTGCCGCGTGCAACGTTGGCGTGGCCATGCCGGGCGACGCGCGATTTAAGCGGGAAATGAAAAAGATCAAATATGGTATTCTATTTGGTCAACCATTTTCCAACTCCTGTGCATGAATCCCGAACCGTCCACTAATGTGTCCGACGATCTCAACGACGACGAAGCGGGCAAGAACCTCGCCGAAGTCATTTCGGAACTGAGAGAGCGCATCGTCCGACAGGTGTTGACGCCCGGCCAGCGCCTGGTCGAGCGTCAAATCGCGGCGGAGTTCGGCGTTTCGCGCGCCGTCGTGCGGGACGCGCTGAGCGACCTGACGCGGCGCCATCTGATCGTGCGTTATCCCAATCGGGGCGCCGAAGTCGTGCGGCTGGGCGCCGCCGACATCACCGCCATCTACGAAGTGAGGGAGAACATCGAGTCGCTGTGCGCGCGCCTTGCCACGGAACGCACGCAACCCGGCGACTGGAGCGATCTCGTCGAACTGTTCAACGGTCCCGTGGCGGAAACGGTGCGCGCGCGCCGCTTCGACGAGTACGCCGGTTACACCGAACTGCTGGACCGGCGCATGCATGCCGCCGCCGGCAACCCGGTGCTGCTGGAGATCCTGGGCACGCTGGCGGACCGCGTGGCCGTGCTGGCGCGGCGCAGCGTCTATCTGCCCGAACGCGCCGAGCAAGGTCTGGTGGTGTATCGCGCGCTGATCGATGCGTTCAATCGCGGCGACGCCGACGAAGCCGCGCGCCTCAAGCAACTCAATCTGCGCCAGTCGCGCGACACGCTGCTGCATTACGAAGGCTTCGTGCGATAACGCGCGCAGCAGGCGGCCGCGGCGCATCATGGCGCGCGGCCACGGCGGCTCGCCCGAGCCGCACGCCATCCTGGTTTTTCATCCCGATCGTCCTCGATGATCGCGGCCTTATCGCAGCGGCCCTCCCGCGCTGCTCGAGACACATCCCGACAAATCGCGTTCGTTCCGGCCCTAATCGCGGCCTGTTCGCGTCGTGATCGCGTCAAAAAAAGAATCCGCGAAAACATTTTTGACACGATTTGAAACCCCGTCCATCTGGTCTACTATTTGGTCAACCAAACGGCAAGTTGATTGAAAACTTGCCCAACCTAGACCAGGAAGCAGCCAATGCATATCGGCGAGTGGATCGTCGGGATCGATGTCGGTGGCACCTTCACCGACATCATCGCCGTCAACCAGATAACGAATCAGCGTCGCGTAGCGAAGTTGCCGTCCACGCCGGAGCGGCCCGCCGCGGCCATGATCGCGGGCATGGCGCAGATCTGCGCCGACATCGGCATCGACGCCACCGACGTCGCGCGTCTCGCGCACGGCACGACCGTGGCGACCAATGCGCTGATCCAGCACCGCGGCGCGAAGCTCGCGCTCATCACCACGGCGGGCTTTCGCGACGTGCTCGAAATCGGCCGCCAGGTGCGCCCGCACATGTTCGACCTGCACCGCGATCCGCCGCCCGCGCTCGTGCCGCGCGAGCGCCGCTTCGAAGTGCGCGAACGTATCACCGCCGACGGCAGCGTGCGCGAAGCGCTCGACGACGCGGAAATCGCGCGCGTCGTCGCCGAGGTCGAGGCGTCGGGTGCGCAGGCCTGCGCGGTCTGCCTGCTGTTCTCGTTCCGCCGCCCCGAGCACGAGCGCCGTTTGCGCGACGCGCTGCGCGCGGCGATGCCGGATCTGCCCGTGTCGATTTCCTCGGAAGTGCATCCCGAGTTCCGCGAGTTCGAGCGTTTCTCGACCACGGTCATCAACGCGTTCGTGCAACCCGTGATGGCCGCGTATCTGGGCGAGCTCGCGGCGGGCATGGCGGAAAAGGCGCCGGCCATGCAGATCGGCATCAACCAGTCGAGCGGCGGCCTGATGTCGGTGGAGCGCGCCGTGGCGCTGCCGGTGCGTACCGCGCTCTCGGGGCCGGCGGCCGGCATCGTCGGCGCGGTGCGCTCGATGCGCGCCTCGGGCGACGGCAACTTCATCACGCTCGACATGGGCGGCACCAGCGCGGACATCTGTCTGATCCGCGATTTCGAACCCGAAGCCACCGGCAATCGCGAAGTGGAAGGCTACCCCGTGCGTCTGCCCGCGCTGGACATCAGCGCGGTGGGCGCGGGCGGCGGCTCGATCGCCTGGCTCGATCGTGACGGACTCCTGAAGGTCGGTCCGCAGAGCGCGGGCGCCGTGCCCGGCCCGGCGTGCTACGGCCGTGGCGGCGTGCTGCCCACCGTCAGCGACGCCAATCTGTATCTCGGCCGTCTCTCGCCGGACGGTCTGCTGGGCGGCCGCATGCGCATGGACGTCGATGCCGCCGAAACCGCGCTGCGCGGGCCGGCCGAAGCGCTCGGTCTCGACGTGATGGCGGTGGCGCTCGGCATCGTCCGCATCGTCAATTCGAACATGGTGCGCGCGATTCGCCGCGTGTCGATCGAACGCGGTCACGATCCGCGCGACTTCACGCTGGTGCCGTTCGGCGGCGCGGGCGCGCTGCACGCGATGGAAGTGGCGCGCGCGCTCGGCATTCGCCGCGTGAACGTGCCCGAACTGCCTGGCCTGCTGTGCGCGCAGGGCTTGATCGGCGCGGAGCAGCGCGAGAGCTTCGTGCGCTCGGTGCTGATGCCGCTCACGAACGCCTCGCTGGACCAGCTCGCGGAGCATATCGCCGCGCTGCGCAACGAGGCGCAGGCGTGGTTCGACGCCGAAGCCATCGGCGAGCCGCATCGCGAACTGCGTCTCGCGCTCGACATGCGCTACGTGGGTCAGAACTTCGAGCTGAGCGTGCCGGTCGCCGGCTGGCCCGCCGCAATGCCCGATGCCGAAACCTTGCGCGCCGCGTTCCTCGTCGCGCACGAACGCAACTACGGCTTCAATTCGGGCGCCGCGCCCATCGAGATCGTCAACGTGCGGCTCGACTCGTTCGGCCGCCACCCGGTCGGCGAGCAGAAGGCGAGTCCCGTCATGCCCGCGCAGGCCTCGCGGCTCGAACGCTCAAAGCGCGACGTCACGTTCGAACAAACCGGCACCGTGCCCGCGACGGTCGTGTGGCGCGGCTCGCTGCAACCGGGCGACCGCATCGACGGCCCGGCGGTGATCGAACAACTGGACGCCACCATCGTGCTGCATCCCGGCGACAGCGGCGTGGTGGATCAAGCAGGCAACCTGATTCTCGAGGTGGGCGCATGAGCAGCATCAGTCAAGACAAACCCGCGGCGTCCGTGATGGACCCGATCACGCTCGAAGTGCTGTCGAACGCGCTGCGCTCGATCACCGACGAAATCTTCATCGCGCTGATGCGCAGCGCCTTCTCCGGCAACATCAAGGAGCGCCGCGATCACAGCACGGCCATCATCGATGTCGACGGCCGCCTGATCGCGCAGGCCGAGCAGTCGCTGCCGATTCACCTGAGCGGTTTGATCGGCCTGATCGACGCCGTGCGCGAGAAGTTTCCGCTCGACGACATTCGCCCCGGCGACCTCTTCATCGCCAACGATCCGTACGAGGGCGGCGGCTCGCATCTGCCCGACATCAACACGGCCGCGCCGGTGTTCGTCGACGGCAAGCTGCTGTGCTTCATCTGCACGATCGCGCACCACTCGGATATCGGCGGCGCGCGGCCCGGCAGCATGGCGAGCGGCCTCACGGAGATTTATCAGGAAGGCATTCGCATTCCGGTCGTGCGCCTCTTTTCCGGCGGCGAGATGGTCAAGGACGTATTCGACCTCGTGCTGCTGAACATGCGCATGAAGGAAGAGCGTCTCGGCGACTTCAACGCCCAGTTCGCGGCGAGCAAGCTCGGTCTGCGCCGCTTCGAGGAACTCGCGCAGAGCTACGATGGCGCGATGCTCTCGGAAGCGTTCGGTCTGATGCTGGGCGCCACCGAGCGCCGCATGCGCGCCGCCATTGCCGATATTCCGGACGGCACCTACACGTTCGAGGACTATCTCGACGGCGACGGCATCGACACGACGGACATCCTGATCCGCGCGAGCGTGACGGTCGCGGGCTCGTCGATCGCCATCGACTTCGACGGCACCGCGCCGCAGGTGCAAGGCAACATCAATCTCGTGATGAACGGTTTGAAGTCGACCGTTGCGTTCGCGCTGAAGTGTCTGCTCGATCCGCTCGCCGCCAACAATCACGGCCTCATCAGCACGGTGGAAGTCACCGCGCCGCTCGCGTCGATCGTCAACGCCGTGGCGCCGGCTTCGGTCGCGCACCGCGTGATGACGGGCATGCGCGTGGTGGACGTGGTGATGGGCGCGCTCGCGCCGGTGCTGCCGCAACGCGTCACGGCCGCGGCCAACGGTTCGAACACGGCGGCGATGTTCTACGGCCGCCATCCCGGCGGCGACCGCGAGTACGTGTACTTCGAAACGCTCGGCGGCGGCGGCGGCGCGCGTCTCACGCGCGACGGCAAGGACGGTGTGCAGGCTTACCTCACGAACACCACGAACCTGCCGATCGAGGCGATCGAAACCGAGTATCCGCTGCTGATCGAAGGCTATGCGCTGATCGAGGATTCGGCGGGCGCGGGCCGTCAGCGCGGCGGTCTGGGCATTCGTCGCGTGGTGCGACCGCTGGGCCACGTGGCGATGTTCAGCGGCGCGGGCGAGCGTTTCGTGCGCGCGGCGTGGGGTCTCGCGGGCGGCCAGTCGGGCGCGCCCGGCCGCTTCATGCTGCGCAACGACGACGGCACGGTGGAAGCCCTGCCGACCAAGCCGGGCATGACGCCCGTGCGCGCCGACCAGCAGCTCGTCATCGAAACGCCGGGCGGCGGCGGCTACGGCGCCCCCGCCGAGCGCGATCCGGCGCGCGTCGAGATCGACCGGCAGAGCGGGGCCTTCGGCGCCGCGTATCTGAACCGCAACTACGTGACGCACGGCGTCGAGGAGTTGTCGTCATGAGTCTCGCCCGCATGCCTCGCGTACTGCGATCGATTCTTCGTGTCACCCAGGCCACGCGGCGCGGTCTGGGGCGGCTTTCCAGCTGGATGAACGCCGCCGCGGGATGGAGTTATCTCGCGGTCGCGCTGTTCGTCACCTGCGACGTGGTTTCGCGGAAAGTCTTCGGCTTCAGTTCGGGCAGCACGACGCAGATCGCCGGCTACGTGCTCGCATGCGGGATCACCTGGGGGCTCGCTCACACGATGTACGAACGCGCGCATATCCGCATCGACATTCTGGTGATGCGCCTGCCGTTGCGCGTGCGGCAATACATGCACGTCATCGCGCTCACGCTGCTGCTCGTGTTCATCGGCTTTCTCGCGTATTCGGGCGTGAATCTGTCGTCCGATTCGGCGATGTTCCAGTCCACCGACCTGAGCGCGCTCGCCATGCCGCTCGTCATTCCGCAATCCATCTGGACCTTCGGTCTCGCGTTCTTCACCGTCGTGCTCGCAACGATGCTGGTCGAGACGCTGGTGCTGCTGCTGCTCGGCGAGGCGCGCGCGATCGACGCGCTGCTCGCCCACGACGAAGCCGAAGCCGAACAACACGAAATGCCAACCGGGGAGCGCGCCGCATCATGATCGTCGTTATCTTTTTGCTCGTCATGCTGGGCGTGATGGGCGGCCTCGCCCTGACCGGCCATGCCGCCACGGACCTGCCGTTGCCCGCGATCTTCTCGCTGATCGGCATCTTCGCGTTTCTGTTCACCGCGGGTGTGTATATCGCCGCCACGCTGGCCATTCTCGGCCTGCTCGCGGGCTTCGTATTTTCCACCCGGCCGTTCTGGCTCGCCATCGGTCCGACCGCCTGGAACACGAGTTCGAACTACGTGCTGATCGCGGTGCCGCTGTTCCTGCTAATGGGCGAGATTCTGCTGCGCTCGGGGGTTTCGGAGCGGCTGTATAAAACGCTCGGCATGTGGGTCACGCGTCTGCCGGGCGGCTTGCTGCACGCGAACATCGTCTCCTCGGGCGTGTTCGCCACCGTGTGCGGCTCGAGCATCGCCACGGCGGCCACCATGGGCTCGGTCGCGCTGCCGTACTTCGAGCGCACGAAGTACGACAAGAAGATGGTGCTCGGTTCGCTGGCGGCGGGCGGCGCGCTCGGCAATCTGTTTCCGCCCGGCATCACGCTCATCATTTACGGACTGCTAACAGAAACCTCGGTGGGCAAGCTGTATCTCGCCTCGCTGCTGCCGGGCATCATGGTGATGCTGCTGTGCATGGCCGTGGTGGTGGCTTACGGCCTGCGCAACAAGCGCCTGATCATCGAAAAGGGCGTGCCGCTGCGCGAACGGCTGATGGCGCTGGTGCACCTGCTGCCCGCCGTGGTGCTGATCGCGCTGGTGCTCGGCTCGATCTACGGCGGCCTCGCCACGCCCACGGAAGCGGCGGCGCTCGGCGTGGTGGGCGCGGCCGTGTTCGCGGCGCTCAACCGCACGCTCTCGCTGAAGATGCTGCATGCCTGCGCCGTTTCCACGGCGCGCAAGACCGCGATGATCGGCCTGATCCTGCTCGGCGCGTTCCTGCTCAGCTACATCCTCACGAGCCTGCGTCTGCCGCAGATCATGACCGCGTTCGTGGCGGGGCTGCCGCTGCCCGCGTGGGCGGTGATGAGCATGATCATCCTGTTCTACTTCGCGCTCGGCACCTTCATGGAAGGCTTCGCGATGGTCATCACCACCATTCCCGTGGTGTTTCCCATCGTCAAGACGCTCGGCTACGACCCGTTGTGGTTCGGCGTGATCGTCACGCTGTTGATCGAAGCCACGCTCATCACGCCGCCCGAAGGCACCATCCTGTACATCCTGCAAGGGCTGCGGCCCACGCCCGGTCCGATCAGCGACGTGTTCGCGGGCGTCACCAAATTCGTTGTCATGTACCTGCTCGCCGTTGCGGTCCTGATGGTTTTTCCGCAGATCGCGCTCTGGCTTCCCAACGTCCTCAATTAAGGAATGCTGATGTCTGAAACCGCTCTTTCCCGCCGGACCGTGCCCGTTGTCGATACGCTCGGCGGCACGATCGCCACGTTGAATCCGCCGCGCAGCAGGCCCACCGCTTACGGCCAGAAGCTGATGGACGCGGGCATCGACGCGATCGTCGTGACGATGGGCCTCTACGCCCGCGACATTCGCCCCATTCTGCGCGAGTTCTTCGACTGGACCTGCCTGTTCGAGCAGATGCCCACGCGCGTGAAACACGTGCGCACGGCCGCGGATCTGCGCGACGCGTGCGCGACGGGACGGATCGGCGTGATTCTCGGTGTGCAGGGTTTGCACTTCATCGAAGAAGACACGGTGTTCATTCCGATCCTCGCGCAACTCGGCCTGCGCGTCGCGGCGCTCGCCTATAACGAGCAGACGCAGTTCGGCGCGGGTTGCATGGAGCGCGTCGACTCCGGCCTCACGCTGCTCGGCCAGCGCGCGGTGGAGGAAATGAATCGCAGCGGCATTCTCGTCGACGTCACGCACGCCGGTTATCGCACCTCGCTCGACATCATCGAAACGAGCACGCAGCCGGTTATCGCCACGCATTCGAACGCCTACAGCGTGACGCCGAGCGTGCGCAACCTGAAGGACGACCAGATCAAGGCGATCGCCGAATCGGGCGGCATGGTCAGCGTCTCGCCGTATTCGCCGTTCTGCGCGCAGCCGGACAAGCCGCGCCCCGACGTGGAAGCATTCCTCGACCATCTCTGCTACGTGGCCGAACTGGTCGGACCGCAGCACGTGGGCGTGGGCACGGACTTTTTCCCGCACACCAAGGTCAAGTGGGAAAACAGCACGGGCCGCATGTACAAGGGCATGACGGGGCGTTTCAAGTTCGAGGACCTCTATGCCGAAGGTCTCGAAGACCACGAGCAATTCCCGGCGATCCCGGCGGGTCTCGAGCGCCGCGGGTTCAGCGCGGCCGATATCGATGCGATTCTCGGCGGTAACGCGATGCGCGTGTTCGAAGCCGTCTGGAAGGAGAACTGATCATGCTGGCCAATCTTGCGCGCGCCCGCGCGGTGATGACGGAGCAGGGCCTCGACGCCATCGTGCTGGCGCAGCCCAACAACTTCGTCTACGCAACCGACTTTCCCGTGCCCAGCACGTTCTCGTTCATCGACCGCCCGTTTCTCGCGCTGCTGTTTCGCGATCCGTCGATCGAACCGGTGGCCATCGTGCCGGGCTGGGACTTGCCCGATTTCCGCCGCCGCAGCTGGATGAAGAAGGTGATCGGCTACGCGGAATTCCGCACCGACCGCGACGTGGACCTGATGCCCAACTGGCGCGCCGCGCTCAAGGCGTGCCTGACGAGCCTGAACGGCGTGGTGCGCGTGGGCGTGGAAGAGCGTTATCTGCCGAAATGGATTCTCGAAGCGCTGATGGAAGACGTGCCCGGCATGACGCTCGTCGATTCCACCGCCATCGTGCGTTCGATCCGCTCCGTCAAAACGCCCGAGGAAATTCGCCGCTTGCACAAGGCCGCCGAGATCATGGAGCGCGCCGTGGAGGTCATGCTGGCGAGCGCCGAGGACGGCATTACCGAACGCGAACTGGGCACGATCTACGCCACCGAGGTCTCGCGCCAGGGTGGCGAGAACATCGCGAACTTCGTGCTCGGTTTCGGCGCGGACAGCGGCTTTTCGCACTGCATTCCGGGTGACAGGCGTCTCGCGCCGGGCGACGTGATTCGCTTCGATCTGGGCGCGCGCTACATGGGCTATCACGCGGACACGGCGGTGTCGCGCTTCTGGCGCCGCGCGGGCGATCGCGAGCAGGTGCTGTACGCGGCCATGCTCGACTCGCAGCGCGAAGCCGCCGCGATGCTGCGCCCGGGCGTGCGCGTGGCCGATATCTATCGCAAGGCCATCGAGGTCGCGCGCCGCAGCATCCCCGACTTCCGCATGGAACACGTGGGGCACGGGATTGGCGTGGAGCATCACGAGAGCCCGGCCTTCACGGCATCGAGCAACGTGGCGCTCGAAGCCGACATGGTCATCAATGTCGAAACGCTGTACCTCGACCCCGTATGCGGCGGATTCGGTATCGAAGATACCTATCTGATTACGGAGTCGGGCGCGGATCAATGGACGCATTTCGACCGCGCAATCTGTCTTGGCTGAGGCTTCGGCTGCCGCTTATTTCTTCCTCACGATACGAAGGATGGCCCGCAATGCGTAGCAAACTTACTCTGATCACGGCGCTGCTCGCCACGTGTTTCGCGTTCACGATTCAAACGGCGTCGGCTGCCGATCCCGCGCTCGCCGCTGGCGGCGACAAGGTGCAGATCACGTCGATCACGCAGTCGCTGCCGAGCCTGCCGCAATACACGCAGGTCGAAATGCCGATCTACAAGAAGGTGCCGGCATGGAGCCACGGCCGCGTGACGTTCCAGCCGAGCACGTGGGCCGAGTCCAGCGTGAACGGCTCGGACATCCTGCGCCTGATTCGCGAAGGACAGGCCGAGATCGGCGCGGCGCCGTTCGCGACTGTCTCCGGCGATCTGCCGTTTCTCGAAGTGGTCGACCTTGCCGGCGCGAGCCCGACCATCGAAATGGCGCACAAGATCACCGATGCCGTGATTCCGCAGGCGAACAAACAGCTGGAACGGTTCGGCGTACGAATCATCGGCAGCTATCCGTTTCCGGCCAACGTGCTGTTCTGCCGTCAGCCCGTCAAGAATCTCGAAGACCTGAAGGCGCGCAAGGTGCGCACGTTCGGTCCTTCGCAGAACGATCTGGTGAGCCAGCTGGGCGCGCAGTCGGTCAGCATCGGCTTTCCGGAGGTGTATCCGGCGCTCTCCACGGGCGTGGCGGACTGTGCGATCACGGCGGCGCTTTCGGCCAATGCGGCGAAGTGGCCGGAAGTCACGCGTGCGATGTACGACCTGCCGATTTCGTGGGGCACGGGCGGCTATTTCGTGAATCTGCGCTGGTGGAACGGCCTGAAGCCGGAAGTGCGCTCGTTCCTCGAAGCGGTTTATGCGCAGATCACGGAACAGGAATGGAAGCTGGGCGCGGACGGCACGAAGGCCGGCATTGCCTGCAATATCGGCGACGCGAAGGGTTGCCATCTCGGCACGCTGGTGACGAACAACCCGATGACGGTCGTGGAGCCGAGCGCCGAAGACAAGGCCAAGCTGCAGAACATTCTGCGCACGGTGATCGTGCCGCGCTGGGCGAAGCGTTGCGGCTCGGCGTGCAGCGCCGCGTTTAACGAATCGGTGGCGCCGGTCGTCGGTTTCAAGATTTGATGCGTAGTGCGAAATGGAAAGGAACATGACGACGAATACGGATAGCGGATTTTTGGACGCGGCGGTGGGCGAGGCGATCGACAGCCTGATTCAGGTCGAGATGCGCTTTGCCTCGGGACTGCCGCGCGGGGTGATTCACCGGCTCTACGACGCGGCGCGCGACTGGCAGCAAGCGCCGCTCACGCTGCTGGCCGCACGTGCGCTGCTGGAGCGCGTGGGCAAGGGCGACCGCGTGCTGATCGTGACGGGCGCGGGCGCGCCGCCGTGGCTGCCGCACGGCGAAACCGACGGCCCGCTGGGCGCCGCCGCGTTGGCGCGCGCGCTGGATCTGGGTGTGGGCGCGAAGCCCATCCTGGTGTCCGAGGCGCGCAACCTGCCGGCCATCGTGGCGAGCACGGAAGCGGCGGGTCTGGCCGTGGTCACGCCCGAGGTGTTCGACGCGCGCGGCGCGTGTGCGACCACCGAAGTCTTCACGCTGGGCGAGAACGGTCCCGCCGACGCGCGCGCGCTGCTGGAACGGCACAAGCCGACCGCGGTGATCTTCGTGGAGAAGGGCGGCCCGAACAAGCACGGCGTGTTCCACACGATCACGGGCAGCGGCCGCAGCCGCGAAGTAATGGCGAGCGCGGATGCGCTGGCCGACGCGGCGCGCGCCGCCGGCGTGCTGACCATCGGCATCGGCGACGGCGGCAACGAGATCGGTTTCGGCAAGATCGCGGACAAGGTCGCCGAGATCCAGCTGTTCGGCCGCAAATGTGCGTGCCCGTGCGAAGGCGGCGTGGCCACGGTCGTGGAAACGGACATCCTCGTGGTGGCCGCCATCTCGAACTGGGGCGCGTATGGCGTGGTCGCGGCGCTGGCAATCGCGCTGGGCCGCTCCGACGTGCTGCACAGTACCGCCGACGAAGCGCGCATGCTCGAATACTGCGTGCGCCTGGGCGCGGTGGACGGCATTCTCGCGCGCCCGATCATGGGCGTGGACGGCACGAACGCGGCGTCGCAGGAAGCGTTGATCGTGCTGTTGCACAACCTGGTCGCCAATGCGATCGGGCATCAGAACCGGCCGTTCTGATGCGCTAACGCCGGTCGTTTCAAGCGGGACGTGCAGGCGCTTCTACGGAAGCGGTTGCACGTCCTTTTGGCGTTTACGGGTTTGCCAGCTTTAGCTCGTTAGTGCTGCCAGGTTTTGCCGATATCGTGCAGTGGGTCGATGTACGGCTTTGAGAACACCCTTGCAGTCGACCCATAAAAAAATCGCCAGGCACCGGTTGCCCGGTGGCCTGGCGATTCACTCGAAAGACTTGCCGATCAGAACTTCACGCGCAGCGCCGCGACGGCGGCCGTTTCGTTCTTCGAACTCGACAGGCTGGTCGTGAAGATTTCCGCCTGCTTTGCCGCGCCGCCCGCACGCTGGTAGCTCACCGTGCCGATCAGGTCGGTACGCTTGCTGAGCGAATACACCACACCGGCATTGAGCTGGTTGTAGTGGCCATTCGTGCCGCCCGAGGTTTGCGAGGTCGTGTACGTATAGCCGATGCCCGCGAGCAGATCGGGCAGGAAGCGCTTGTCGATCACCACTTCGACGTTCTGCACGCGGCGGCCGGTCGAATCCTGATACTTGAACAGCACGTTCGAGTAATTCATGGCGACGTTCGCGAAACCCAGATCGTAGCCGGCTGCGAACGCCACGGCGCGCTGCTGCGCGACGAGCGCATTGTTGTCGCTGCGCGTGAACGGCGAGGTGAAGCCGTACGAGTCGGAGATCGCGCCGTTGGTATTGGTCGTGGAGGCTGGGTTGTCGTTCTGCAGCATCGCCACACCGAGGCGCAGCGGGCCGCGCTGGTAGCTTGCGCCCACGCTGTACGCGCGGTTGTCGGCGAAGCTCGTGGAATTGGAGAACGAGTATTGGCCGGCGAACGAGAGACCGTGAATGTTCGGCGAGGCGTAGCGCACCGTGTTGTTCTGGCGCAGTGTGTCGAAGATGTTGTCCGAATCGCCGATATGCGCGGCGTAGAAGCTGGCAAAACGCGCCGCCGCTTCCGACCACACGAGTTGCTGCGCCATTTCGTCGTACTGACGGCCCATCGTGACCGTGCCGTACTTGTCGCTTTGCAGGCCGACCCACGACTGCCGGCCGAACAGCTTGCCGCCTTGCGCGAGCGCGCCCGAACCAATCGAGAAGCCGTTTTCGAGCGTGAAGATCGCGGCATAACCGCCGCCGAGATCTTCGCGACCCTTGAAGCCGAATCGGGCGGGATACGTCGGTCCGTTGACGAGCGAAACCAGCGATTTGCCGCCCTGGTTCGACGTATAGCCGATCCCGACGGAAATCACCCCGTACAACGTCACGCTGCTCTGCGCATGGGCGGCGAGCGGCGCCAGCGAGAGGCAAGCCGCGGCCAGCAGAAGGGACCGTTTGGGTGCGAGAGTGCCTGTGGCCTTCAATCTTCGAGTCTTCATTGTTTGATATCCCTGATCAGCGGAACGGGTTCCAGAAACACTAAGGCATGCTAAGTAGTTACCCTTGATGGATTCATGCTCGTGCACCAAATGGAGTGGGGACGGCACCACGATCGCACGCGCTTCGATCGACATCGAAGGCAATCTGCAATGAAGTTGTCCATTTGGTTGACCAAAGAGTAAACCAAACAAAACGCATTGGGTATCGCGTCAAAAATGTTTCGCGGCGCGTGTTGTTTTGCGGTCGTAGGGTTGATTTCTGGACGTTCCGGGCTGTGTTTTCACCGCGGAGGATGGGGCCTGCGGCGTTCCATCGCGGCTCGGTGGATTGCGGTGATCTTTGTCAATCGTTCCAAAATGCGCCGCTGGTGGGTGTATTGACGGCCCACGCGCGCATGGAGACAGATTGGGGCGAAGAACTCGGGCGGGCGCGGCTTCGCGCGTTGGCGTCCGGTTGGCGCCTGGCACAGCGCGGTGCGCCTTGCGGGGTGTCTGCCGAAGGCGGTCGGGTCGTGGCGTTGAGTGCTACCGGCACACCGCCGGGCACACGCCGCGCCGTCACGGCTCTGACTGCTTTGGCGCGAGAGGACGCAGGACAAGATCTTCGGATCTACCTGACGAGGCGGAGGCGGGGCGACTGCTCTCGCGATGTTGCCGCGCCCGCGTGCGTCACATGCGCACGAATCATGTCATCGCGCGACTTGCTTGGCCGATCCACTCGATCACGGCATGGACTTCCGCACGCGGTACGTCCTCGGCCTGATCGAGAAAGTAAGCGTGTCCCGAAGCGCGCGGCGCCGTGTTTTTGCCGATTACGGCGAGCCGGCCGTCGGCGAGCATGGGGGCGATCAGAGGCCTTCGACCGAGCGCGATGCCCCGGCCCGCGAGCGCGGCCTGAATGACCTGATCGTATTGATTGAAGCGCAGCATGCCGCGCGGTGGCGGGCTGGCAAGACCGCATGCGCTCAGGTAATCCGTCCAGCGCAATAGCGGGCGGCGCGGGCCGTCGAATTCGATCAGTACGCTGCGCGCCAGCGTGGCGGCGTCGAGCCGGGCAACGCGCAGCGAGGGATGCGCCACGGGTACGATCGCCTCGTCGAACAGACGCAACGATGACGCCGCCGCGCCGCGCAGGCTCGCATAGCGGATCGCGAGATCGACGCCTTCGGCGCGCAGGTCGAGCACCTTGTCGGTGGCGGCCACGCGCAGATCGATCGCCGGATGACGCTGCTGCAGCGCACCGAGGCGCGGCAGCAGCCAGAGCGCCGAGACGCCGATGCTCGCGGTGATCGTCACCGGTCGGCGCAGCGTGCCTTGCCGGAGTACGTCGAGCGCTTCCTGCAACTGCTGAACCGCGCTGTCGGCAGTGCGAAACAGACGCTCGCCCTCGGGCGTGAAGGCGATCGAGCGATAGCCGCGCTGAAACAGGCGCAGGCCGAGCGCGTCCTCCAGCGCCGCAATCTGGCGACTCACGGCCGACTGCGTGAGGCACAGGTCGTCGGCGGCGAGCGTGATGCTCATGCGGCGGCCCACTGCGACGAAGCCGCGAATCTGATCGAGCGAGGCGAGTTGTGCGAGCGAAACTGGCATGCGTTTTCCTCATGCGAAAGGCCCACAAAAGATTGATTGAGCGCTGCCGTGCCGTCAAGTCAAATGAGGGGAACGCATAATATACAGGAGCCACGCTCATGAGCGAAACGCAAGCCTCGCCGGTCGCCGCTCAGGCGGCGGCACCCACCCCTGTCGCCGTGACGATTGCCGCCGCCGACGGCTTCCCGCTACGCGCCTTCGTGTGGCGACATCGCCCGTGCATGGACGCGCTGCCGCCGCGCCCGGTCGTGATCGTCAACGCGGCGACCTCGGTGCGCTGCCGCTACTATTTTCGTTTTGCGCAATGGCTGCACGAGAACGGTTGCGACGTGGTGGTCTACGATTACCGCGGTATCGGCGAATCGCGGCCGCCGGACCTTGCGCAACTTTCCGCGAGCTGGCTCGATTGGGGCGAGCGCGATTTCGAAGCGGTGCTGCGCCACGTGCGCCGGACCTGCGTTGGGCAGCCCATCGACGTGGTGGCGCACAGCATCGGCGGTTTCGTGATCGGACTCGCGCCGTCGAATGCGTGTATCCGGCGCGTGTTCACGGTAGGGGCGCAATACGCGCACTGGCGCGATTACGCGCCGCGCCACCGGCTCGCGATGCTGTGGAAATGGCACGCGGTCATGCCGCTGCTCAGCGCGCTATGCGGCTATTTTCCGGCGCGCCGGCTGGGCTGGATGGAAGACACGCCGCGTGGCGTCGCGCTGTCGTGGAGCCGCAGCGCGGCCCGGTTCGAGGACAGCTACCAGCGTGCGCCCATCGCGCGTACGCAGCAGGAGCGCGATGCGCTCGTGCGCCGTTTCGCGGGCCTGCGTGCGCAGTTGCTGGCCTTCAGCGCAAGCGACGACGCGTTCGGCACCGTGCCCGCCATCGAACGCTTGCTCCGCTATTTCGTGCACAGCGACGTCACGCATTGGCGCGTCACGCCGCAGGAAATCGGCGTGGACAGCATCGGGCACTTCGCGTTCTTTCATAGCCGCTTCGAAAAGCGTTTGTGGCCGCTCGCGCTGCACTGGCTGCGCTTCGGCGCGCTCGACACGGACCGGCCCGGCCGCATCGCGTCGATACGCAGCGCCGGTGCCACCTCGCCGCATCGTGCGGCCTGCGCGCCCTGTGCTCAATGCGCGGAGCCGAACCCCTGAACGTTGAGCAGATGCTCGCGCATGCGGCGCGCGGCGGTTTCGCCGTCGCGCGCCACGATCGCATCGACGATAGCCTGATGCTGCTGCGCGAAATGGTGCCGCGTGCCCTGATCCACGGTCTTTTCCCGTTGATTCGGCTTCACGCGCATGCCGTTGATGACCTCCATCAGCGCGATGATCGCGGGGTTGCGCGAGGCCTGCGCAATCAGCAAATGGAAACGGTGGTCCCATAGCTGCCATTCCTCGTCGTTCTTCGCGCCGGCGTTGCGCTTCGCGCATTTCTCCAGTTCGCCGAGGTCTTCGGGCGTGGCCTTCGCCGCCGCGAGACCGGCGAGCACCGGCTCGAACATGAGCCGCATTTCGGCGATGTCGGCGGGACTCGTGCGCGAGCGCAGCCCGCGCAACGTGGGGGCGAACTTGAGTGGCCGCGTGCCGAGATACGTGCCGCGCCCCACGCCGCGCCAGATCCGTCCCGCCGCTTCGAGCGACGCCAGCGCCGTGCGCAGTTCGCGGCGCGTGACGCCCAGCGTTTCGGCGAGCGAGCGTTCGGGCGGCAGGGCGTCGCCATCCTTCAGGCCGTGCTGTGCGATCCAGGCGAGCAAATGATCCAGCGCGGATTTTTCCATGACAGTTTTTATGAACCAATATTAATTGGCGCGATTGTAGCAGCGTGTTGCGGGCACGCAAGCGGCGGCGGGCGTAGCCGCGGGGGATTCTTTGATGTGCAATGGAATTAGCATTTGAATTCAGGGTTAACACCGGCTGTAAGCAAAATTCTTCCTTCGTATGCTGGCTAGGGCATCAGTTGATACCAATTGATATTGGTTCAGTCTGGATTGCCGGTCCCGCAGTTGCCGTGAAAGGAGTCGCAGATGTCGTTCACCACACGCCCCGAGTTGCTCGGGACTTTCGGCATGGTTGCCTCGACGCATTGGCTCGCCAGTGCGTCGGCCATGGCCGTGCTAGAAAAGGGCGGCAATGCGTTCGACGCGGCGGCGGCGGCGGGCTTCGTGCTGCAGATCGTCGAACCGCATCTGAACGGCCCAGGCGGAGAACTGCCCGTCGTGTTTTACAGCGCGCGCGAAGACCGCGTGCGGGTGCTGTGCGGTCAGGGCGTCACGCCCGCGACCATGACCATCGAGCGCATGCGCGCGCTCGGCCTCGAAGTCGTACCCGGCACGGGGCTGCTGCCTGCCGTCGTACCCGGTGCGTTCGGCGCGTGGATGACAATGCTGCGCGACTACGGTCAGCTAGCGCTCGAAGACGTGCTCTCCTATGCGATCGGTTACGCGGAAAACGGCTATCCGGTGCTGCCGCGCATGTGCGCTTCGATACTCGCGATCAAGGATTTTTTTCTGCGCGAGTGGCCCACATCGGCCGGGCAATGGCTGCGCGACGGCGAGGCGCCCGCGCCCAATCAACTGTTCGCGAATCCCGCGATCGCGGCCACCTATAAGCGCATCCTGCGCGAAGCTGGCGCGCGCGGCGATCGCGCCGAGCAATGCGAACTCGCGCGCCACGCGTTCTATCGCGGCTTCGTGGCCGACGCCATCGACCACTACTTCCGCTCGACCGACGTGCTCGATACCTCCGGTCAACGCAATCGCGGGCTGTTGACCGCCGACGACCTCGCGCGCTGGGAGCCCACTTACGAAGACGCGCTCTCGTACGAATATCGCGGCCTGCGCGTGCACAAGACGGGACCGTGGGGGCAGGGGCCGATGTTCCTGCAACAGTTGGCACTGCTGAAGCATTTCGACATCGACGCCATGGACCCGCTCGGCCCCGAGTTCGTGCATACCGTCATCGAAACCTCGAAGCTCGCGTTCGCCGACCGCGACGTGTTCTATGGCGACCCGAATTTCGCCGATGTGCCCATGCACACGCTGCTGAGCGACGCCTACAACGACGAACGCCGGCGCCTGGTCGATCCGCACAAGGCCTCGTTTCAGTTCCGCCCCGGCGTGCTCGGCGACAGCACCGTGCGCGCCGCGCGCATTCTCGCCAACGCGGGGCGGCAGCAGCCCGGCGGCTTCGGTCAGGGCGAACCGACCTTCGCGCCGCTGCCCGAGCTGCGCGGCGACACCGTGCATCTCGACGTGGTGGACCGCTGGGGCAACATGGTCTCGGCCACGCCTTCCGGCGGCTGGTTGCAGGCGTCGCCCGCCGTGCCGGGACTCGGTTTCAACGTCACCACGCGCGCGCAGATGTTCTGGATGGAAGACGGGTTGCCCTCGTCGCTCGGACCGGGGCGGCGGCCGCGCACGACGCTCTCGCCCACGCTCGTCACGCGCGAAGGCAAGCCGTATGCCGCGTTCGGCACGCCGGGCGGCGATCAGCAGGATCAATGGTCGATGCAGTTGTTCCTGCGCCACGTGCACGCGGGCATGAATCTGCAGGCGGCGGTGGACGCGCCCTCGTTCCAGACCGCGCACTTTCCGGGCTCGTTTTATCCGCGCTCGATGCAACTCGGCAAGATGTCGGCGGAAGCGCGCTTCCCTCAAGCGACGCTCGATGCGCTGCGCGCGCGTGGCCACGATCTCACCGTGGCCGAGCCGTGGGGGCTCGGTCGCGTGTGCGCCGTCGGTCTGCGCAACGGCCTCATGCGCGGCGCGGCCACGCCACGGCAGATGCAGGCGTACGCCATCGGCCGTTGATACGGCCTCCTGAACGCCGAAGCGATTACCTTTGCGCAGGTAGCACGAGCCACCACCCGGGAATCCATCATGTCCACCATCGCCGCCCGTCTGGAACGATTACCGCTCGCGGGCTTTCATCGCAAACTGCTGCTGATCGGCGGCCTGGGCTATCTGTTCGACGGGCTCGATTCTTCGTCGCTGGCCTTCCTGCTGCCGGTGGTGAGCAAACTGTGGCATCTCACGAGCGCACAAACAGGCCTCGTCGCGAGCAGCACGTATATCGGCTATTTCTTCGGCGCGTTTCTCTCGGGTGTACTCGCCGACGTGATCGGCCGCCGCCGCATCATGATGAGCGCGCTGGCCATCTATTGCGTAGCCTCCATGGCGAGCGCCACCGCGCAGGACTGGCACACGTTCTTCGCGCTGCGTGTGGTTGCCGGGTTCGGTTCGGGCGCGGAAACCGTAGTGATCGCGCCGTTCCTCGCCGAATTCGTGCCGCGCCGTTATCGCGGCATGTTCTGCGGCGCGCTGGTTGGCTTCATGTCGTTCGGATACCTGAGTTCTTCGATATTCGGCTACACGGTCGTGCGCAATTTCGAAGACGGCTGGCGCTATCTCGCCATCATCACGTCCTTGCCCGTGGTCATGCTGCTTTGGTGGCGGCGTACGCTGCCCGAGTCGCCGCGCTGGCTCGAGAGCCAGGGGCGCGCCGCCGAAGCCGATCATATCGTCGACGCCATCGAAATGCGCTTCGAGGCCCAGGGCATCGCGCTCGCGCCGCTCGCTTCGGTCGGGCCGATTCCCACGGCCGCGCACGGCAGCGGCAGCGCGTTGCAGAACGTACTCACCCTGTTCTCGCGACGCCTCGCGGGCACCACGGCCGTGAGTTGGCTCATGTGGTTCTCGGTGGCGTTCGCGTATTACTCGTTCTTCTCGTGGATACCGAGCCTGCTCGTGAAAGAAGGGCTCACGCTCACCAAAAGCTTTGGGTATTCGATTGCGATTTACGGCGCGCAGATTCCCGGCTATTTCTCCGCCGCGTATCTCAACGAGCGGATCGGCCGCAAGGGCGTGGTGGCGTCGTACATGACGCTCGGCGGTCTCGCGGCCATTGCGCTCGCGTTTTCACACACGGGCGCGCAGATCACGGTGGCCGGCATTTGCCTCTCGTTCTTCATGAACGGCGCATTCGCGGGCGTGTACGCCTATACGCCGGAAATCTTTCCCACGGCGGTACGCACCACGGGCACGGGTTCTTCGTCGTCGTTCGGGCGCATCGGTTCGGTGAGCGCGCCGATTCTCGTCGGCCTCGTGTACCCCGCGTTCGGTTTCTTCGGCGTGTTCGCCATGACCACGGGCGTGCTGCTGGCGGGCGCGTGCGTGGTGTACTTCCTCGGCATCGAAACGCGCAACCGTTCACTCGAAGACATCGAGGCGAGCGGCGGCAATGCCGCACTCGACGCGGCCGAACCACTTGCATCTGCCCGCACCGACAAGGTGCGCGGCTGACCTCGACGAACCCGGCGATCCTCCCATGCACTCTCCACTTTCCACTGATACCGACCTGCAACCGCGCGCGCTCGAACTCGCCGATCTCACGCACCTCGCACGCAGCATTCGCCTGCCCGCGCAACCGGCGGCGATCTTTCGCGACGTGCAGGAAGTTGCGGCCGCAACCATCGGCATGCGGCTCTTCACGATCATGGCCTATGACGCCGAGCACGAGGAAGTCGAGCGCCTGTATTCGAATATGCCCGACGTGTACCCGAACGGCGGCCGCAAGAAGAAGCGCGGCACGCCTTGGGCGCAGCGCATTCTCGCCGACCTGAAACCATTTCGCGCGGCCACCCAGGACGATCTGCGCGACGCCTTCGACGATCACGCGGTCATGACTTCGATGGGTCTCGGCTCGATCCTCAATATCCCGATCGCGTTCGACGGGCGCTGCATCGGCACGATGAATCTCACTCACGTGGAAGGCTGGTACACGGCGCGCCACGAGGAGCTGGGCATTCTGCTGGGCGCGTTTCTCGCACCGGCGCTGGTCGCGCATCGCGGCGCGCAACACTAACGCGCTTTTCATGCGGGCGCGCGAATACCGCACGGATACCTCACGCATACCACGCCAACTCAACACGCACACATAGAGCGCATTCATGGCATCAGGCAACGCAGGCACCTCCGGTAACGCGCATCGCTGGCTGATCGTATTCGCGCTCGGCTATCTGGCGCTGCTCGTCGACGGCGCCGACGTCATGATGTACGGCCTCACGCTCACGCGTATCAAGCACGAGTTCGGCCTGAGCAACGTGGAAGCGGGCGCGCTCGGCAGCCTCACGCTGCTCGGCATGGCGATCGGCGGCATTCTCGGCGGCTGGGCGAGCGATTCCCTCGGCCGCGTGCGCGTGGTGGTGTGGGCGATGGTGTTGTTTTCCGTGGGCGCGGGACTGCTTGGCTTCACGCACAGCTTCGTGGAGTTCGCGGTCGTGCGTTTCATCAGCGCGATGGGCATTGGCTGCATGGTGCTCGTCACCACGCTCGTGGCCGAATATGTGCCAATGGCGCGGCGCTCGCTGATACTCGGCGTGCTGCAAACGGCCATTTCCGCGGGCTATATCACGGTAATCGCGCTGAGCAACTGGATCTTGCCGCACTACGGCTGGCGCATGCTGTTTTACGTGGCCGTGGCGCCCGTGTTCATCGCACTGGCCATTCACTTTTTCGTGCCCGAACCGCCCACGTGGCGCGTGAGCGAGGCCACGCGCCACCCGAGCGGCCGCCGCTGGCACGACAACCGCTATGCGCTGATCTTCGCGAATCGCGAGGCGCGCCGCATGTTCATCTTGTGGTCGCTCGCCTCGGTGTTCGCGCTCTCGGGGTTTTATGGCTTGAACAACTGGCTGCCCACCTATCTGGAAAGCGAACTGCACATCAAGTTCAGTTCGATGACGGGCTATATGACGGCGACGTGGGTGGTCGCCTTCATCGGCAAGATCGTGGCGGGCTGGCTCGGCGACCGCTGGAGCCGGCGCGGCGTGTATGCGCTCGGCTGTGTGGGTGCGGCGATCTTTCTCCCCGTGATCGTGCTGTTTCACTCGCGCGAAAATATCGCGTGGCTCATGCTCGTATTCGGCTTTCTTTATGGCGTGCCGCTCGGCACGATTGGCACGTTCATGTCGGAGAGTTTCGAAACGCGCATACGCGGCACGGCCGTGGGCGGCTCGTACAACGTGGGCCGCTTTTGCTCCGGCGCCGCGCCGGTGGTGATCGGTTTTATCGCCACGCAGTTTTCGATTGGCATGGGCTTTCTCGTGGTGGGCGCCGTGTTCTTTCTGAGCGGCATGACGGTGCTATTCATTCCGGACCGCCTGCACGACACGAACGTGAACGAAGCCGAAGCGCCCATTGCCGAGGCAAGCGACGGTGCGCTTACGCGAACACCGGCCGCATGAAACTGCGCTCGTAACTCACGATACAACGCGTTTCCTGCGCGTAGCGAAACGCGGCCAAGCATTCGGCGTCTTGCATCGAGTCTTTGCGGTAGGTTTCGTAAGCGGCCAGGCTCGGAAACGAAAACAGCGCGAGTGCAATGTCGTTCGCGCCTTCGGACGGCAAAAAATAACCGTGATGCTGGCCGCCGAATTTCTCGACCAGCGGAATCCACATTTTGGCGTAATGCTCGAATTGATCGAGTTGGTACGGATCGATCACATAACGCAAATAGCACGTAATCATGGCGCGGTTGGGTAACGGATTGGAGTGAGTCGAACGTTATCGGTGGGTTGGGCGCGCGTCATGCCTGCGCCATTTCCAGCAACTTCGCGACGGTATTCATATTGCGTGCAGTGCCGTTTTTCGCGGCGGCGATCTTGAGTTTCGATTTGCCGATGCCGTCCGGGTAATGCACGTAGATTTCGCGTGGGCCCAGCGCCATTTCCTCGCTATTCACGCCACTGGCACCGGAGAGCGCGTCGGCGGCCGGTGGGGTATCGAGGAAGATCGCAACGGTTCGATCGGGCGCCGCCTCGCCGAACGGATTCGCCTTCAGCACGGCGGCCAGTTCTTCGGCCGTGCGTACCAGCACGCCCACGGGCTTGCCCGCATACGCTTCGAGCCGGGCTTCGAGTTGTTGCCTCACGGCAGCCTCGCCGAGCCGGCTTTCGAAGACGACATTGCCGCTGGCGATATACGTGCGCACGTGCGTGAAGCCGATGGCTTCGCACATCTCGCGCAAGTCGGACATGGCGAGTTTGCCGGTGCCGCCGACATTCACGGCGCGCAATAAGGCGATATAGGCAGGCATGGAGAATCGGGCGTTATTCGTCGACGGATAACACATCGGCCCCGGCAAGCGGCCGACGCCGCGCATTGATCGCCGTGAATACCGCCATCAACACAACGAACGCCGCAAACAATAGCGCACTATTGAGGATCACGCGCGCATAGCCGAGTTCGCCGACATCGATGAAAGGATAAGGGTAAAAGTCGGTCACGCTGCCGCGCCAGAATGTGACCACGAGATAGCCGAGCGGATAGATGAACCACGCAAGACGCTCGCGCCGCGAGAGACGGCAATACGGCACGAATCGCAGCCAATACACGGCGCAGAGCAGCGGCAAAACGGTGTGCAGGCTTTCGTTCAGGAGCGCGCGAAAACCGTGCGGTGTCCACAGGTGACGCAGCAGCACGTTGTACGCCACGCCCACGAACACGATGTACACCGTGACCGCGCCGGGCGCTGCCGGCCCGGCGAGAAAACGCAGCGGCCGGACGCGCACGCGCAAGGTCACACACGTGAAGCTGAGCGCGACGAGCAACACGGTGAGGTTGGTGAGATAGGACGCGAGGCGCAGGAGGGCGTCGAGGGTGTCGAAGCCGCGCAGCAGCATGCGGTGCAGCGTGAGGTCGGTTTGCGCCGCCAGCGCGAGCCACGCCAGTATGGCGATCGCGCCAGCCAGCACGGTCGCGGGGAAGGGCGGCGGCGCGGCGTTCGCGGCGGCGGAAGGCAGGCGGTCAGACATGCGGCGATGGTAGCGCACTATGAAACAGCGGGCAGGCAGCGGCCCGGCGCGTGGGGCGCGACGCGGCCCTTAGCGCGATTTTTGAGGCAGCGCAAAAAAACGCTTGCAGACGGTACGGGAAAACCCTATACTTATTTCCGTCTCCTCCATGTCTCCTCCAGATATGGATTCAGCCCGTCTCTTTAGGCGGGCTTTTTCTTTTGTGGCGCCGCTTTTACACGCTCAGCGCCCGCATCACTCGTCCTGTACTACGCCTCCCGGCGCATCACGTCCTCACGAATACCAGATGACAGCGGCGCGCCGTCGTGCGGCTGCCGCTGCCCGAGGTCGCGTCGAAATGCGCGCTGACTTCGTACGAATACGGCGTGCCTTTGCGTGCGCGCCGGGCCGCGCGAGCGTCCGCATTCGAAATGCCCTGTGCGACGAGCGTGGCCGACCCGTCCGGCTCGATCCGGCCGTCCAGCGCGAGCCAGCCGGCCGCGTTCGGTTCGCCATGGTCGCCGTGCAGCACGCTGTCCCCAACCAGCACGGGGAAGTGAACGGTATAAGCTTTCGCGCCGTCGCGCGCCGCGGGGCAAGTGAGCGTGACATTCCAGACGCCATCGTAGGCCCCGGCCGCCGATGCACCGGTGGCGCAGGCCAGACCTGCGGCGAATACGGCGTAGCGGACGAGACGGGTCGATAGACGGGCGTGCATGGCGATTCCTCGTTGTTGGTTTAGGGGCAGTGTGGCGGTAAATGGCGCGGCGTGACGTGGGCGTGCGCACGTTTTCAATCGCTGCGTCTCGTCGAAGAGATGCAACTAACTGCCAAGTCCGCGCGGCGCCTTCGAATTGCGAGATGCCAAGGCCCGAAATCGCGGCGATCGTCTATATCGGCGATAGTGTGTCGATACCGCCTCGATACCGCATCGATACCGCATCGATACCCAAAGCGATCAGCAATGCGGTTGCGTGCAGGAAAACGCGTGCGTCAATGCGTCTCTGGAAACGCGCCGACGGCGAACTATATTGGAACGATCGTTCGCTAGCCGTTGCACGACATGGCCAAGAAAATCCCCCTCTATCCCCAACACCCTGAACGCATCTGCTGGGGCTGCGACCGCTATTGCCCGGCCAATTCGCTCAGTTGCGGCAACGGTTCGAGCCGCACGCAACATCCCATCGAATTGCTCGGCGAAGACTGGCTCGACCACGGCGATTGGGGCTTCGAGACGCAAGCCGAAACGGCTGCCGCGCTCGAACCCGCTGCCGGGCGCGCGTAAGCCGTTTCGAGCTAGCGCACCATGCGTTCTGTCGAGCCCGTGCCGCAATGAACCGTGCGGAAGGCGCTGCGCGAAAGCGCGCCTGGTAAACGCAACGTCAGGCAGCAACGTGGTCGTAATGCATGGCCTTGCATCTAGTTAGGGATGCGTACGATCAGGCCGTGCTGACGCAGCGTCGTTTCGCGCGCTCAAAGCGTATGCCGATGATGGACATCGGGGTTATGCGCATGCGGGTGCGTGATCGGCGTATGGCGATGGCAGTGCTTATGCCGCTCGCTGCCGTCCCACGCGAAATCGTGTTCATGCCGATGATGCGCGTCGTGGCGAGTTGGCGCACTGCCAGCAAGAGGGCGAGGCCCGCGCCGCTTCCCGGATAGAACAGCCGGCCTGCATGAACGGCGCGACGCTGCCGAACAGGGCGGCGGCGAACAGCGCGGTGGCAATGGCGCGTCGATGAGCCCGCGTCGCGAGTCGTT
Source organism: Paraburkholderia acidisoli (assembly GCF_009789675.1). NCBI lineage: Bacteria > Pseudomonadati > Pseudomonadota > Betaproteobacteria > Burkholderiales > Burkholderiaceae > Paraburkholderia > Paraburkholderia acidisoli. The sequence goes on from NZ_CP046916.1 coordinate 392,382, forward strand.
TTGGTCGTGAGAGGCGAGCGATACGGCAAGCTTAGGCGAAAATCAACACAGCGATGGCGCCCGCAAGGACGCGCTGCACGTGGCGAAGGCGCTCGAACCGGCGCTGGTCCGAAACCGGCTTGCTGGAGCGATCCAGGCGCGTGCGAGCCGCCTTCGCCGCGCGAGATCAGTCCTCGACGCGCAAACCGACCTTGATGGTCACTTGCCAGTAGGCGATCTTGCCGTCCTCGATTTGGCCCCGCGTGTCGGTGACTTCGAACCAGTGCAGGTGATGCAGCGTTTTCGACGCCTTGGCGATGGCGTTGCGGATCGCTTCGTCGGTCGAGGTCTTCGACGAGCCGGTGAGTTCGATCTGCTTGTAGACGTGGTCTGACATGCTGTCCTCCAGACGGTGGTGGGAAAGAGGGGATCGGCGGCATGCGCTGCGGCCGGATCGATCTTTCATGCACGACGCGTGCCCGGCTCTCGCCGCGCCAACGCGAGGCGCGCGAGCCCAGACGTGCCGCGATCTTCAGCTCGCTTGAGCGCGATTCAACGCCATTCACATCGCTTTGCCGGCGTTAATCCGGCCAATGCACCGGCGATAGTATTTATTTCCCTTTTCCCCGAAATACCGGCCAAAACCATTGGATTGGTCCATTGACCCGCCAATTCGGGCCCATTCGATAACGATTGGCGCATTGAGCGAAAAGAATTGACGGCCGATTCAGGTAGACTCCAATGTTGGAGACAGCTTGTGGCATAGAGGTTCACTCACGATTGTGGCCCGTCCGGCCGCGCCTGCTGCTCAAAACCTCTCACTATGGATTCAGGCAATGGACAAGACGCTTGCGCGACTCTCCAGCGATGTTCCCGGACTCGACGAAATCACCGGCGGCGGTTTGATCGCCGGTTCTTCGTACATTATCCAAGGGCGTCCCGGCGCGGGTAAAACCATCCTCGCGAATCAGATCGCGTTTGCTCAAGCGCGGCAGGGGCGAAAAGTCCTGTATGTCACGCTGCTCGCCGAGTCCCATGACCGCCTGTTTCAATCGCTTTCCACGCTCGACTTTTTCGAAGATTCGCGCGTCAGCAAAGACCTCACCTATCTGAGTCTGTTTCGCACGCTGCGCGAAGAGGGCTTGAGCGCGCTCGTCGCCATGCTGCGCAGCGAGCTGATGCGGCAGCAGGCCAGCATACTCGTGCTCGACGGGCTGCTGAACGCGAGAGAAAGCGGGCAGAGCAATCTGGACGTCAAGACGTTCGTGGCGGAGCTTCAGGGCCATGCCGCGTTCACCGGCTGCACCGTGCTGTTTCTCACGAGCGCCCACACCGACGAATCCAGCCCCGAACACACCATGGTGGACGGCGTGCTGCAACTCGACGAAAGCCTGTTCGAGTCGCGTACCGCGCGCCATATTCGGGTGGCGAAGTCGCGTGGCAGCCGCGCGATGGGCGGTCTGCACGCCTATGAAATCACCGACCGCGGCATTGAAATCTATCCCCGGCTGGAGGCGGCGTTCGCCGTTCCCACCCAGTCCGACCGCGCGAGCGCCGAGCGCATCGACACGGGTATCGAGGGCCTCGACGAACGCGTGGGCGGCGGCTTGCCCGGCAGCTCCGTTTCCGTGATCGTGGGTCCGGCCGGCAGCGGCAAGACCACGTTCGGGCTCGGTTTCCTGCGCGCGGCCACGCCCGAGCGGCCCGCGGTGCATTTCGGCTTCTACGAAACCGAACAACGGCTCACGCGCAAGGCGAAGGCGCTCGGCATCGATTTGCCGGCGCTGATCGATTCGGGCGCGCTCACGCTCCTCTGGCGTCCGCTCACCGAGAACCTGCTCGACAAACTCGCTTACGACCTGCTCAACGCGGTTCGCGTGTCGAAGGCCGAGCGCCTGTTTATCGACGGATTGGCGGGCTTCGAGCGCGCCACCGTCATTCCGCATCGCATGGTGGAGTTTTTCGCCGCGCTCACGAATGAATTGCGCGGCGCCGGGGTCACCACGGTCTGCACGTGGGAGGTCAAGGAACTGTCTGGACCGTGGATCACCAATCCCTCGCCGGAAATTCTGAGCCAGATCGACAACATCCTCGCCCTCGAACACGTGCGCACGAAAGGCGTGCTGCGGCGCTGCGTGACCGTGCTCAAGGTGCGGGACAGCGACTACGACACGTCCGTGGCCGAGATCAAGATCGCTGCCAACGGCGGATTGCGGGTGACGGGAAATCTGCTGGAGGGGGATGGCGCTTCGCTGGGAAGCGCCGAGGCAGATCGTCGTCAGCGGTGAGTCGAGAGCATGACTACCCTGGTTATTGTCGACGACGAATCGCTCGTGACCGAGTTTTTGTCGTTCCTCTTAAACGGTGCAGGCTACGAGGTTCATGCCGCGTTCAACGGCAGGGATGCGATCGCGCTGATCGAACGGCAGCGCCCCGCGCTGGTCATTACCGATCTCATGATGCCGGTCATGTCAGGCCTGGGGCTTGCGAAAGCCATTCGTCATCACGACGAACTCGCGCAGCTGCCCATCATTTTGTGCAGTTCCGCGCCGGATCCCGTGACGCCGGAGGAAAGCCTGATGTTCAGTGCGATCCTGCGCAAGCCCTATCCCCCCAACCGTCTGCTGGAACTGGTGACGCGTTTCGCGGGCGAGGCGGAGCCTGGCGTCGGCGCCGGCGACCGGTGAGGCTGTCACCCGGCAACGCCGGGTGAGCCCGCGGTGTCGTCGAGGCAGGCCCCGTTAACGTAGTCGTTTTCCGATTGGTCCATGGCACGAGTCCTTCTTGTAGACGACGAACCGGAGATTCTTGAAGCGTGGAGTTTCGCACTCGGCTACGCGGGGTACGAGGTCGACTGCGCGCGGAACGGTCGGGAAGCGCTGCGCGCGGTCGAGGCGCAATTGCCCGATCTCGTCGTCACCGACCTGATGATGCCGGTCATGAGCGGGGAGGACTTTTGCCGCGCCTTACGAGGCAATCCGGCATGGAGCCGCATTCCCATCCTGCTGCATTCGTCGGCCCGGGTCGGATCGACGAATCTTTGGGACGCCGTGCTCAGAAAGCCGGCCCACATGGAAACCTTTCTCCAGACAGCGGAAAAGCTGATTCGCGGTTGAAGGTCGCCATGCCCGCACACACACCGCTTACCGTCAATTTTTCGTGGCTGCTGACTGCCGAGGTCGCCCTTTGAGTGATTTTCAGGCTGTGTTGGAGCACTTTGCCGAGCCCTGGCTCGTGCTGGACGACAAGCTCGCGCTCGTCTGCGCCAACGCGGCGTGGCGCGAGCGGTTCATGGGGACGGCTTCGGCGGGGGCGCCACTGCCCGCGAACGGCGCCGTCGCGGCCGTCGTCGCCCATCTCCGCGCGAGCCGGGTGCCGCTGTCGCGCGTGTTCCGGCTCGATCTCGCGCTGGCGGATAGCCGCGACGGCGGCCGGCGCTACTGGCGCATGCACGCCTCGCCGCTGCCCGCCGATGGCGACCGTGCCGCGCTAATGGCGCTGCGTTTCGAGGACGTGACCGCCCAGCTGGACGCGGGCGAAACGGAACGGCGCGAAAAGGCCAAGCTCCGCTCTTACGCGCGACTGGGCGAAATTCTCGCCAGGCAAACGGGGACGAAAACGGCGGCGACGCGAAGCACGCTGAACGGCAACATCGACCCCACGCTCGCGCTCGCGGAGCTTGGCGTATGGCAAATCGACCTGGCCTCGGGCAGCGTGGAATGCAACGACCGGTGCCTGCGCGATCTGGCGTTGGAGCCGTTGGCCGATGCGAAGCGATTCGGCGAAGCGGTGCAGCTCAGCGCGGCGAATCTCCAGCGCGTGCAGGCGGGCGAATCCTTCGAAAGCGAACTGCGCGTCGATCATGCGGACGGCCCGCACTGGGTGCTCGTGCGTGGCTCGGGCAGCGCGCAGGACGATGGCCTTACCGGCCGGGTCGGCGGCATTACGCTCGACATCACCTCGCGCAAGAAACACGAACTCGAGCTTTCGGCGTTGGCCGACAAAGAACGCGACGCCCGCGAGCAAAGCGAGGCGTTGGCGCGCGCGATGGACGAGTTCGTCGCGGCGGTGAGCCATGAACTGCGCTCGCCGCTGAACGCGATCATTTCATGGGGCGAACTGTTGAGGCTCTCCTCCGACCCCGCCGCGGTGACGAAGGCCGGCGACGCGATCCGTCGCAACGGGCGCCAGCTTTCGCTGATGGTGGACGACCTGCTCGACAGCGGCGCCATTGCCTCGGGCAAACTTTCCGTGCAGTTGCAGCCGCTCGACCTGGGCGCGCTGGCGACGCTCGCGGCGGAGGACGTGCGCAAGCAGGCCGAGCGCAAAAATCTCACGCTGGACGCGAGCCAGGTGAGTTCCTGCACGGTCATGGCCGACGAAGGCCGCATCCGCCAGGTCATCTGGAATCTGCTTTCCAACGCCATCAAGTTCACGGAAGCAGGCGGCGTGCGCATTGCGCTCGCGGCGGACGGTTCCGCCGCCCGCCTGAGCGTCGAGGACACCGGGCGCGGCATTCCGGCCGCGCAATTGCCGCAGATCTTCGGCCGCTTCGTGCAGATCGACGCGCGTTCGAGCGGTCGCGCGGGCGGCCTCGGACTCGGGCTGTGGCTCGTGAAGCATATCGTCGAGCTTCATGGCGGAACGGTGAGCGTCACCAGCGAAGGCGCGGGACACGGTTCGACGTTCACGGTAACGCTGCCGCTGCTGGCATGACTCGCCGCGCGTGGCGAGTCCGGCGCGCCGAGTCCGACTTCCACCGCAAAACACGCGCTTCTCCACTTCCATTCCATGCCGGCTGCTTGAATTTCGCGAGCGGGCACGCGGCATGCTGTGCGTCCCGTCGACCAGCGGCCGCGAGACGCGAAACCCGCGCGCACAACCGCTGACAAAGACACTTTGATTCGATCGGGCGCGGTAACGAAGCCCGGTCGAAATCGACAGACGGGGCGATTCCCAAAAGAGAAGATTGCGTCATCGGCAAGGCGCGCTCGCGATTCCCGCTGAGCGCCCGCGGCAATGACCGCAGTCACGAGCACAGTTACGGGGTATCAGACCGGCAACCTTTGCGTTTGTAATGCCCACTGCACGATTACCAGCGTCGCATGACAACAGGAGCCGAGCCATGGAAGCGATCATCGAGGAAACGATCAGCGAAGAAGCGCCGCGCGTTTTACCGGACAAGAGCGGCGTCGCGTTCTGTATTACGAGCGGCAAGACGTCGGCCGATTGCGTGGTGTCGATCCGCGCGCTCGAAGACTGGTTCTGGCTGCCGCGCGGCGCCGACACCGCGCGCGTGCTGACCACCTTCAGCGACGGCTACGGCCGGATCCGCGCCGTGGCCGAGCGGCGCGTCCGCGCATCGTCGGGTCAACACGTGTACCTGAAAACCGACGACTTTCGCAGCCGCGGATAGCCCGGAAGAACGCCAGGCGGCATCGCTCGCGAAGCACATCGCCGCCGTGTCGCGCTCGCGCAAGGAAGCGCGAATCCGGCCTCGCGCGCGCTCGAATTCGCGCAAAGCGCGCCACAGCGGCCGCGCCGCGCTCTGACGACGCTACGAACCGGCGCGCGGCGCGCGAAGGGCGCGGCCGGCCGAGGCGAGCAGGGCGCCGAGCCGGTCCATGTCGACGGGTTTGGCCAGATGCGCGTCGAACCCGGCATCGAGCGCGGCTTGCCGCTCGCCTTCGGAGACGCGCCCGCTCAGGGCGATCAGCGTCACGCGAGCGCGCTCGGGATGCGCGTGCAGGCGCCGCGCGAGTTCCAGCCCGTCCATGCCCGGCATGTCCAGATCGACAAGCGCCAGGTCCGGCGTCCAGCCCGCGAGCAGTTCGAGGGCATGCGCGCCGCTTTCCGCCGTTTTGACGTGATGCCCGTCCATGTCGAGCAACGCGGCGAGCGCAACGCGCGCGTCCTCGCTGTCGTCGACGATGAGAACGTGGCTGGCCGGCACCGGCGCGCGTTCGGCTGCGCCGCGTTGCGCTTCGCCCGCAAGCGGCGGCGGCCGCAGCGGCAGCGACAACGCGGCCACCGTGCCACGGCCGATGCCTTCGCTGCTGAGCGTCAACGTGCCGTCGTGGAGCTGGGCCAGTTTGCGCGAGATGCCGAGCCCGATGCCGAGGCCGCCTTCCTGATGCGCACGGCCGCCCGCGAACTGCGAGAACGGTTCGAACACGCGCGGCAGCGAGTCGCTGTCGATACCGATGCCGTTGTCGCGAACGACGACTTCGAGGCGCGGGCCCTGCGGGTCTTCCCGGCGCGCGACGGACAACGCGATGGTGCCGCCGTCGGGCGTATAGCGCGCGGCGTTGGACAGCAGGTTCGACACGATCTGCACGAGCCGAACCGGATCGCCCGCAAAACGCATGGCGTCGATCGGACCGACTTCGAGCGCATGACGGTGCGCGCTCATGTGTTCGCGAACCGAGGCGAGCGCGTCCGATATCACGTCGTCCAGCCGGACTTCCGCAATGTTCAGCGTGAGTTTGTCGTGGTCGAGGCGGGCGGCGTCCTGAAGCTCGTCCATCAGCCGCTTCAGATGTTGCACCTGCCGTTGCGCGATGTTCAGCAGTTGCCGCTGCGCGGTTTGCGCGCCGGTCAACCGGCTCAGGCCTTCGAGCGAATTTTCCAGCGGGCCGAGCGGATTGCGGAACTCATGCGCGAGCACGGCGATGACTTCCGAGTAGTGGCGGGTTTCCTGGCGGCTCGTTTCGCGCGCGCTGGCCATTTCGAGCGAGGCTCCGGCGACCTGCGCCAGATCCAGCAGAATGCGCTCGTCCTCCGGGCCGAAACGGCAGGTGTCGCTCACGGAGGCGACCCATAGCGCGCCCACCTTGATCCCTTCGCGGACAACCGGAACGATGAGCGCTTCCTGCACGCCTTCGCAGGGAACGGCGAGTGCGGGGAAGTCGCGCAACAATGCGGTGAACAGTAGGGGTTGAGCGGCTTCGAGCGTGGCGGCGCACGGGCAGTCGGCGGCGGGGATGGTCTGCCCTTGCAATGCCGCGAAGCAGCCCGCCACCGCGTGCCAGCGAAAGCAAGGTTCGCCGTTGATCCGTTCGGGCAGGCTGACACCGGCAGCGCCGGCATGGCATAAACGCAGGGCAGCCTGGGCGACGCCGGCGATCAGGTTCTCGCGCGACTCGGGCTGCAAGCGGGCGAGGTCCAGCAGCGTTCGCGATTGCTCCCGCCAATCCGGTTCGCGCGCGGCACGCGAACGGATATCGCCCAGCGAGTCATTGCTGAATTCGACCACGGAAGCCCGCCGCAACGAAGGATAGACAGAGAAGCAGCCCGCATGGCGTCAAGCGCCGCAACGCTGCAGGATGAAGAAGAAACGTGGAAGATCGTGCTCTGGCAGAGCAATTGCTCTCACGCGTGACCCTATTAACGCCATCCCAACATCATGACACGAATATTAGTCGTTGACGACGATTCCAGTACCTTGGCCGCGCTCGCTTCCGCGCTGGCGATGTGGTTCGAAGTCGTGACCGCCTCGGACGGCATGGCCGCCTGGACGCTGTTGCACGACACGGCGGTGGACGGTGTGATCGCCGACCTGCGCATGCCCGGCATGTCGGGCGGAACCTTGTGCGAAAAGATTCGCGACGCGCCGGGGTTGTCGGCGTTACCGGTCATTCTCGTCTCCGGCGAATACAGTCCGCCGGCGTTCGTGCGCTACGACCGCTACTTCAAGAAGCCGGTGGACGTGGCGCAACTGGCGGAAGCCGTGCAACGCCTGCTGCATGCGAGACCCATTCGTGCGATGTCCACGCAGTCGCGCGGCGGCAGCGATCCGATGCCGGGGTAACGACCGGCCGGGTCGCGGTGACGCTAGTCGAGCGCGTTGATGCTGCGCTGCAAGTGGGTTTCGCCTTCATCGATCAGGTCGGCGGCGGTTTCCAGCACCTCGGCGGCCCTGAACAACAATTGCTCGCGCCACTCGTCGTCGTCGCTCGAAGGCGATGGCGCGGCGAGGCTCTCGAAAAGCGAGTTGGCCGTTTCGAGGAAGAGCCCGCTTTGCCGATGACACTGAACGGCCGCCGCCGCTTCGTCCTTCGCGTCTTGCAACGCGTGCGAAGCGTGAGAAGTCGCGTCGGGTTCTTGCGGCGATGTTGCCGATGTTGCCGATGTTGCCGATGCTGTTGAGCCTGGCGCCGCGAGCCGGTCGACGCGCGACTGACCTTGCGACGCAAGACGTTGCGCTCGCTGCTGGAGACTCGCATGGTGCTCGCGCAGTTCGGTTTCACTCTGCATGGGGTGGCCTGGCGGTTGTCGGTTCAAAGGACGCCATTCTAAGGCAGCCGCTCGAGCGAACCGGACGTCGTCGCGATCGAGCCGGGCCGGTATCGAAGCGCGGCATGGGCGATCCGCCAACTCGGATAGACTGTGCCAAGCCACGACCGGCAACGCAATCGCGTGCGCGCTCGACGTTCGCCATGAAGGTGCGAACGCAACGATTGCGCCGGCGTCTTGATCGAACGTTCCTTGAAAGGCCACGCCATGACCACCGTAACGTTGCTGACCGATGACGAACTCTCGCCTGCCGCGAAGGCCGTGTTCGACGACATTCGCGCGACCCGAAACTCCGATTTCGTGAACAACTTCTGGCGAGCGCTGGCCCACGATCCGAAGACGCTCAAGCGCACCTGGGAAAGCATCAAGGAAGTCATGGCGCCCGGCGCGCTGGATCCCAAGACGAAGGAAATGCTCTACGTCGCGGTGTCGATCGCGCACGGTTGCGCGTATTGCATTCACTCGCATACGGCCGGCGCGCGCGCCAAGGGCATGACCGACGAGGAGTACGCCGAGATGGTCGCGATCGTCGGGATGGCTTCGGAAACCAACCGCCTCGTGACCGCGCTGGGCGTGCCGACCGACGAAGCGTTTCTCGTCGGATCGCCCGAAGGGTCGGGTGCGGCAAAGGGGCGTCCTGATTAACGCGCGCAGCGGTGGCGCTGCGCCGGGACACCGAAAGGCGTGTTCCAGCAGCGTTCCTCGCTGTGAAATCGGGACAGCCGGGCGCGCGGCGCGCGATGTTCGCCTGGATGTTCGCCTGGTTCCTGCCCAGGATCGCCCCTCAAGCCCGCTGCGCCAATCGTTGTTGCCGCGGATACCACCCCGTGAACTTCATCGCCGCATACAGGGCCACGACCGTGATCGCGATACCGGCCGAGTGCGGCACCGCAGTCACGTAGGTCATCAGCAGATCGGCGGCGACCATCGCGGCGAACGCGAGCGCCCACGCGCCGGTGATCGTGTAGTTCGTGCGCAGGAAGGCGGGCGCGCTCCACACTTCGCGCGCCACTTTTTCGCGCGCGTATTGCAGCGTGAACGGCTGGCGCAAAGCGATGGACGCCAGCACGATCAACAGCAGCCCCGCGTCGACACGCAGGCGCACCGCCGCGACCGACCACGACGCGCCGTACAGCACCGCATACACGGCCAGGCCGCCGAACAGCAGGAAGGTGCCGATCTCCAGGATTTTGGTCTGGCGCTCGCGCGAGACGAGATCGCGCACCAGCAGCGCCGCCGACACCAGCGCGCCCGCCGTTAGTCCCACGGAAACGCCAAGCACGCGCTCGAGCACGACGAACGCAATAAAGGGGGCAAACGCCAGCAGCAGGTTCATGGCTACCTCGCACGAAATCGGCAATGGTTAATGTGTCCAGTGGAAACATTTTGACTTCACCGATGCCTTGCGTCAACATATCTTTGCACTGGAAACATCTGAAGAAAACGACCACGACATGACCGCAACCGCAGCGAAACGCAAGACAGGCAAGCCTTCGGGCCCGGCAAAACAGGACGCCGCCGAGGGCCGGCCGTATCACCACGGGGCGCTGCGCGAGGCCTTGCTCGCGGCGGCGGAAACGGTGTTGCGCCGTGACGGGCTGCGCGGTCTCACGTTGCGCGCGATCTCGCGCGAGGTCGGGGTTTCGCACACCGCGCCGCAGCGGCATTTCGTCGATACCGCGGGCGTGCTCAGCGAACTCGCTGCCATTGGGCACGACCGGCTGGCGGCCTCGATGGCCGCGCATTCGCAGGGGCTCACCGTGGAGATGGAGCGTCGCCGTGGGATCGCGCGCGGCTATGTGAGCTTCGCGGTCGAGCAACCCGACCTGTTTCGCCTGATGTCGCGCAACGAATTACTCGACCCGTCGAACGAGGCGCTCGCCGGTGCGCGGCGCCGGTCGATCCGGATGCTGGCGGGCACGATCGGGCAGCACGGCGAGCTCGAGCGCGCGGTCGAGGGTATCGGCAATGCGCAGGCCGTTGAAATGACGGCCGGTTGGGCCTACGTGCACGGACTCGCGACCTTGTTGATCGACGGGAGACTCAACACGGTCGCGCGCATGGCCGAGGGTATCGACGACGCCGCGGCGCTGGTCGCCGCCACGATCGAGCGGATGCGCCTGCGCTTCGACGAGGCGGATTGACGGCGCGACGCCGCCGTCAACGTTGCGCGTGCAGCGAACCGCGCGTGCCGCGCGCGTTGCATTGCGCCGGTCAGTAGGCGCCTTGGGGCTTTTCCGTGTTGTCGACGGGAGCGCTGCGATAAGTCGCGAGCACGTGTTGCGCGGCGGCGCCGAGCAGGGCGACGTCGGTGCCGATCGCCACGAAGTTCGCGCCCGCGGCGAGATACTCGCGCGCGAAGCGCTCGTCGGGGGCGAGCACGCCGGCCGCCTTGCCCGCGCGCCGCGCGATGCCGATGCCGTCGCGAATCGCGGCGCGCACCGGTTCCGCGCCCGCCTGGCCGAGCAGTCCCATCGACGCGCTGAGGTCGGCGGGCCCGAAGAACACGCCGTCCACGCCATCGACTTCAGCGATTTGCTGGAGATTGCGGAGCCCGGTTGTCGTTTCCACCTGAACGAGCACGCAGAGTTCGCCGGCCGCCGCCTGCAGATAGCCGCTCACGTGATTCCAGCGCGTCGCCCGCCCGAGTGCCGCGCCCACGCCGCGCACGCCGTGCGGCGGATAGCGCGTGGCCGCGACCGCTTCGCGCGCCTGCTCGACCGTGTCGATCATCGGCAGCAAGAGGGTTTGCGCGCCGATGTCGAGCATCTGCTTGATGATGGCCGTGTCGGCGCGAACGGGGCGCACGACGGCGTGCGAGGCGTAGGGCGCGACCGCCTGCAATTGCGCGAGCGTGGTGCGCACGTCGTTCGGAGCGTGTTCGTTGTCGATCAACAGCCAGTCGAAGCCGCGCGCGGCGAGGGCCTCGGTGACGCAGGCGTCGGCGAACGCGGCCCACAGCCCGAATTGCGGCGCGCCGCTCGCGAGGGCGCGTTTGAAGGGATTGCCGGGAAGATCCATGCTTCGTCCTTGAAAGTGCAGGCGAGACGACGGGCCGCGCGCGTCGCGGCGCCGTGCGAGCCCGCATTATCCCGCCCGCACGCGTGCCATTCGCGCGCAAGCGGGCAGTCATCCACGCGAATGTCCGCCTGCCGGACATTTTGGCAACCCGGACAGCTACGGATTCAGAGACCGCATGGGCCGATGCTATTGTCGAAGACCGCCAAACGATGCCGGTCCCTGCTCGCGATGAACGCCAAATCCCTCAAGAAACCCAGTGCCGACCCCGCCCGCGTGCCGGACCCCGCGAGGCCCGGCGACGACGACGCGGGCGTGCGCGTGATCTCGCGCGCGTTCGAGGTGCTGCGCATTCTCGCGCTGGGCGGCGAACACGGCATGCGCATCACCGACGTCGTGGCGTACTCGGGGCTGAGCCGCCCGACCGTGCATCGCATCCTGCAAACGCTGATCGCCGAAGGCGTGGGCGAGCAGGACGCCAGCACGCGTCGCTATCGCGTGGGGCCGGAGATCAGCCTGCTCGGCATGAGCCGCCCCGCGCAGTTTCCCGTGCGCGCCGCGGCCGAACCGCATCTGGCGGCGCTCGCGGACGAACTCGGCGACACGACTTTTCTCACGATTCGCGTGGGTTGGGATTCTGTCGCGATCGACCGCAAGACCGGCTCGTATCCGATCAAGGTGCTGGCGATCGACGTGGGCATGCGCCGCCCGCTCGGCGTTGGCATCGCGGGCGTCATGCTGCTCGCGGCGCTCACGCCCGAGGAGTCCGACTACATCTGCGCGATGAACGTCGCGCGCCTGCCGCCCGACGGTCCTTCGGTCGAGACCATTCGCGCGCGCGTGGCTGCGGCGCGCCACAACGGCTACGCGTATTCGGAGGTTGGCGTGCTGCTCGGCACACGCGCGCTCGCGGTGCCCGTGCTCGACGCCGACGGCGCCGTGATTGCCGCGCTCGCCGTTGCCGCGATGGCGGAGCGGCTCGCCGAGCCCGAACTGCCGCGGCTCGTGGCGGCCATGCGCGGCAAGGCGGCGCTCATCACGAAGCGTCTCGCGGAGATGCAGCGCGCGCGTCAGCGCTGAGCGGGAAAACGGGCCGTGGCCACCTCGATGCGGATATGTCCACGCTGCGGACTTTCTGGGGTGTTTCGGGTGGTTGGCAGGCCATGCCCATGTGAAGATGCGTCGACATTGAGATGACGCAATCGATGCAGGCGCGCCACGCCACGGTTTGACGGCGAAGCGCGCGACGTGCGAGGGCGTCCCGAGGAGACGCCCATGAACGACACCGCCGCTACGTATTCCCCGGCCCAACGGCTCGGCATCATCGTGTCGTGCATGCTGGGCTTCGCGCTCGATCTCTACGACGTTCTCATCCTGCCGTACCTCATGCCGTCGATCCAGCGGTCGATGCATATCTCGCTCGCCGAAGTCGCGAGCATCACCACGGTCACGCTGGTCGGCTCGGTCGCGGGCGGCGGTCTGTTCGGCTGGCTCGGCGACCGCATCGGCCGCAAGGCGGCCTTGCAATGGACGCTGGTCGTGTTCGCGCTCGCTTCGGTGGGCTCCGCGTTCGCCTGGAACTTCGCCTCGCTGCTCGCCATGCGGCTCGTGCTCGGCATCGGGCTGGGCGGCGAGTGGGGCGCGGGCATGGTCCTCTTCAACGAAACCTGGAATCCGCAGCGGCGCGGGCTCGGCACGGCGCTCATCCAGGGCTCGGCAACCGTGGCCGCGGCGGGCGCATCCGTCGTGGGCCTGTGGGCGGTGCAGTCGTTCAGCGTCGATTGGGGTTGGCGAGTCGGTTTGTTGACGGGCGGCGCGCCCGTGATCCTCGCGGTCGTCATCCGCTTCTGGATGCCCGAGTCGCGCGCCTGGGAGCAATTCGATCGCACGCGTCGCGCCGGCTTGAGCGCCGCGCCGCGCAATACCTTCGCCGGGATGTTCAGCAAGCGGTTGCGCGCGATCTCGTTCGCCGCGGCGCTCTGGCTCACGGCCTATATGTTCTGCTACTACGCGGTCGTGGTGTTCGTGCCCAGCCTCATGCTGCGCGTGCTGCACACGCCGCCCGAGGTGGTGCGCGCGGCGACCGTCACGGCCGCGTTCGTGGGCGGCCTCAGCTACCTCGTGATGGGTTGGCTCAACGATCGCATGGGCCGGCGCTTCGGCGCGATCGTGCCGGCCGTGTTCTGGCTGATCGCGTTCGCCATCCTGTTCTTCGCGCCGGACGCGCGCTATCACGGCTCGATGCTCGCGTGGCCGGTGTTCTGGCTGCCGATCGTGTTCGCCATTGGCAGCAGCGCGCTCGGCGTGGTGGGCGCGTGGCTCTCGGAGTTGTATCCGATCGAGGTGCGCGCGACGGCCGTGTCCGCCATCTACATGTTCGGCCGCGCCGCGGGCAGTCTCGCGCCGGTGCTCGTGCCCGCCCTCGCCGCGGCGTGGGGCGGCAGCCTGCCGCGCGGCATGTTGATCGCGCTGCCCGCCGCCGTGGCGTTCCTGCTGCTGTCGTTCGTGCTGCCGGAAACGCGTGGACGGGGCCGCACGGCCCGCGCGCTGGACGATACGCGAGACCGCCCGCGCAACACCCGCGACGAAACGCTTCTGCACAACGGTCAGCGTCGCTAGACGCGGCTATCACCCCATCGACTGACAGGGATTGGATATGAAACTGCTTCGCTTCGCCTCGCTCGAAGGCGACACCACGCCGCGAGCGGGCGTCATGCTCGACGACGGTATCGTTGCATTGCGCGAGTTCGCAACGCTCGACGCGCTGCTCGCGACGCCCGACTGGCTCGCGGCCGCGCACCGCGCGATCGACGCCGCCGGTGCCGCCCGCATCGCGCCCGCGAGCGTGCGCCTGCTGCCGCCGCTCAGCGCGCCCGAGAAGATCTGGTGCATCGGCGTGAACTATCAGGAACGCAACGAGGAATACAAGGACAATTCGGAAGCGCCGCGCTACCCGAGCCTCTTCGTGCGCAACGTGCGTTCGTTCGTCGGGCATGACGCGCCGCTCGAGCGCCCGCGCGTGTCGACGCAACTCGACTACGAAGGCGAACTCGTGCTGGTGATCGGCAAGGCCGGCCGTCACATTCCGCGCGAGCGTGCCTTCGAGCACATCGCGGGCATGACGCTCGCGAACGAAGGCTCGGTGCGCGACTGGCTCAAGCACGGCAAATTCAACGTCACGCAAGGCAAGAACTTCGACGCCTCCGGCAGTATCGGGCCGTGGATCGTGACCGCCGACGAACTCGATCCGCGTGCCGAGCACACGATCCGCACACGCGTGAACGGCGAACTGCGTCAGCAGGAAACCACGGCGCGCATGATGTTTTCGTTCGACATCCTGATCGAATATCTGAGCACCTTCGCGACGCTGCAACCCGGCGATCTCATCCTCACCGGCACGCCGACCGGCACCGGCTGGCGCCTCGATCCGCCGCAATGGCTCGCGCCCGGCGACGTGGTGGAAATCGAATCGCCCGGTATCGGCACGCTGCGCAACGGCATCGTTCAGGAGGCCTGATCGTCATGCTCGCACCGGAAATCATCGAACGCCTCGCGCAGTCGCTGGAAGAGGCCGAGCAGCGCCGCGAGGCGATCGGCATTTTCTCGCACACGTATCCCGACATCACCATCGACGACGCCTACGCGATCCAGCGCGAATGGATGCGCATCAAGCGTGACAGCGGTCGCACGGTGATCGGCCACAAGATCGGCCTGACCTCGAAAGCGATGCAGGACGCGGTGGGTATCGACGAGCCCGATTACGGCGTGCTGCTCGACGACATGCTCGAGTACGACGGCGCGTCGATCGACATCTCGCGCTTTCGCTCGCCGCGTATCGAAGTGGAACTGGCCTTCGTGCTGGACAAGCCGCTTGCCGGGCCGAACTGCACGTTGTTCGACGTGCTCGACGCCACGCGCTACGTCGTCCCCGCGCTGGAAATTCTCGATGCGCGGCTGCATCGCGTCGACCCACAGACCAAACGCGGCCGCAAGGTCATGGACACGATCTCGGACAACGCGGCCAATGCGGCGATCGTGCTCGGCGCGCGTCCGTTCCGCGTGCACGACTTCGATCTGCGCTGGGTGGCCGCGCTGCTGTATCTGAACGGCGGCATCAGCGAGACCGGCGTCGCGGCCGGCGTGCTCGGTCATCCCGCGCTGGGCGTGGCGTGGCTCGCCAACCGGCTCGCGCCGTTCGGCGAAAGTCTTGCCGCGGGCGAGATCGTACTGGCGGGCTCGTTCACGCGTCCCATCGACATCGCGGCCGGCGACGTGATTCATGCCGACTACGGCCCCTGCGGCTCGATCTCGTGCCGTTTCATTTGACGAAGGAGCGTGCCATGAGCCGTCGCAAAAGCCTTTATATCGCCGGATTCAAGCACAAGAATCCGATCCCCAACGCCTGCGTGATCGACGGACTGCTGATGTCGGGGATCATTCTCGGCGTCGATCCCGTGAGCGGCGAGATGCCGCCGACCATCGAGGCGCAATGCGCCAACATGTTCGGCCACGTCAAGGCGATTATCGAAGCGGCGGGCGGCACGCCTGCCGACATCATCAAGATGACCGTGTGGCTGCGCGATCACTCGCATCGTCAACCGGTCAACGACGAGTGGATCAAACTTTTTCCGGATCACGACGACCGGCCCGCGCGTCATGCGCTGCCTCTCGCGGCCGAGGGTCCTTCGCTGGTGCAATGCGACGTGACGGCTGTATTGCCCGATTAAATGACGCTTATCGTTTAGGAATCCTTTCATGTCTGCGTATCTTCCGTTCGATCCCGAACCGCGCACGCCCGCGAAAATGCCGCCGCCGCTCGCATGCGACAGCCAGTTCCACGTTTTCGGTCCGGCCGAGCGTTACCCGGTCCTGCCGGGCGCGGCTTACGAAATGCCGAGCGCGACCGTCGAGCGCGCACTGCGTCTGCATTCGATTCTGGGCTTCACGCGCGGCGTGATCGTGCAGGCCACGACCTATGGCTCGGATCACCAGGTGGTGCTCGACGGGCTCGCCGCCGCCGGACCGAACTACCGCGGTTGTGCGAACGCCATCGTGCTCAAGGAGCGCGACGATGCCTACATCGGCAAGCTGCACGATGCGGGTGTGCGCGGTGCGCGCTTTTCGCGTGCGGGCCTCGGACCGTCGATGGACGAGCACGACGTCGCGCGCGCGCTGGCTCGCGTCAAAGAGTTGGGCTGGTATGTGAAATTGCAGCCCGAGCCCGGTGGCATTGCCTCGACCATCGCACCGTTTCGGCATTTGAACGTGCCGGTGGTGATCGATCACATGGGGCGCCCGAACCCGGAAGCCGGCGACGCCGATCCGTCCTTGCAGGTCGTGCTGCAAATGCTGTCCGAAGGCAATACGTGGACGATGCTGTCGCTGGGCGAAAAAATCACCAAAGCGGGCCGCCCGTGGGACGATGTCGTGCCGCTCGCGCACAAGATCGTGCAAGCCGCGCCGGACCGTTGCCTCTGGGGCAGCGACTGGCCGCATCCGGTTTCACCGAAGCAGCCGCCGAACGATGCCGATCTGCTCGAATTGCTGTATCGCTATGTGCCCGACGAAGCGTTGTTGAAGCGCGTACTGGTGGACAATCCGGCGGCGCTGTTCGGCTTCTAGAAACGACGTGCCGGTAGCGGTTCGCGCGCAATGCCCGCGGGCCGACAAAGTTTATGAAGGAATGGAGTCAAGATGATCATCGATTGTCACGGTCATTTCACGACCGTCCCCGCATCGTTCAAGGCGTGGCGCGCGAAGCAGATTGAATGTGCCGACGATGCGGCCAATGCGCCTTCGCGCGAAGCGGCGCATGTTAGCGACGACGAAATTCGCGAGGCCATCGTGAACGGGCAACTCAAGCTTCAGCGCGAGCGCGGCAGCGATCTCACGCTGTTCTCGCCCATTGCGGGTTTGATGAGCCATCACCTCGGCAACGAGCGCACGAGCCTCGAATGGGCCGAACTCTCGAACGATCTCGTGTATCGCGTGACGGAATTGTTTCCGGACAATTTCGCGCCGGTGTGCCAGTTGCCGCAGTCGCCGGGCGCGGCCCCCGCGAACTCGGTGCCGGAGTTGCGGCGTTGCGTGGAGCAATTGGGTTTTGTCGGCTGCAATCTGAACCCCGATCCGAGCGGCGGTTACTGGACCGGCAAACCGGTGACCGACCGCGAGTGGTATCCGCTCTATGAAGCGCTGGTCGATCTCGACGTGCCCGCGATGATCCACGTGGCTTCGTCGTGCAATGCGTGTCATCACGGCACCGGCGCGCATTACCTCAATGCGGATACGTCGGTGTTCATGCAGATCCTGCAGTCGGAGCTGTTCAAGGATTTTCCCACGCTGCGTATCGTGATCCCGCACGGTGGCGGCGCGGTGCCTTATCACTGGGGACGTTATCGCGGCATGTCGCTGGAAATGAAAGAGCGCCCGCTGGAAACGCTGCTCAACAACGTCTTCTTCGATTCCTGCGTGTATCACCAGCCGGGCATCGAACTGCTCACCAAGGTGATTCCCACCGACAACGTCCTGTTCGGCTCGGAGATGATCGGTGCGGTGCGCGGCAAGGATCCGCGTACCGGTCAGTATTTCGACGACACCAAACGCTATCTCGACGCGTGCCCCATGCTGTCGGACGAGGATCGCCACCAGATCTTCGAAGGCAACGCGCGGCGCGTCTATCCGCGTCTCGACCAGCGCCTCAAGGCGCGCGGCAAATGAATGAACCGGAAGCATCATGACCCAGATCGTTGATATTCACCCGCACATCATTTCCGACGACGAAGGCCGTTATCCGCCCGCGCCGCTGTTCGGCAAGCGCTCCGAATGGTCGAAGGAGCGGCCCACCACGGTCGAAACGCTGATCGAAGCCATGGACGCGGCGGGCATCGCCAAGGCGGCGGTCGTGCATTCGTCCACGACCTACGGGTTCGACAACAGCTATGTGGTGGACGGCTGCGCGAAATATCCGCACCGGCTCGTTGCCGTAGGTTCCGTCGACGTCCTGCAACCGGACGCGCCGCAGACCATTCGTGCGTGGGTGAAGCGCGGCCTCGTGGGCCTGCGTCTCTTCACGGGTGGCAGCACTCAGGCGTTCGACCCAAGCCAGCTGGAAAACCCGGCCTCGTTCGCGGCATGGGAAGTCTGCGCCGAACTGAAATTGCCGATGTGCATCACCACGGGTGCGGTCGGGTTGCCGCAGGTGAAGGCCCTCGCGCAGCGCTTTCCGCAGGTCGCCATCGTGCTCGATCACATGACGCGTCCCGACCTGAAGGACGGCGCACCGTACGCCCGCGCCGCGAACTTCTTCGAACTGGCGGCACTGCCAAACGTATACCTGAAACTCACGCCGAAGAATGGCGACGACGCGAAGAGCGGAGCGGCCACGCCAGAGACGTTTTTCCCCAAACTGATTGCCGAGTTCGGCGCGCAGCGGCTCGCGTGGGGCTCGAATTATCCGACTTCGCCCGGCACGCCCGGCGAGATTTTTCAAACGATGCGCGACACGCTCGAATGCGTGAGCGCGGAAGATCGCGCGTGGATTTTCGGCAAGACCGCGCAGCGGCTTTATCCCGCGCTCGCGTGAACGATCTTCGGCACAACGCTACTCACCGGACATTTTTATGAGCGACGCACGCCTCAACAGCATCATCCGCGCCTTCGAATCGGGCAAGCCGGCCATGACGGCTTTCGCGAAACTCGACAAGCAAACCGCCATCGAAATGAGCGATGCGCCGTATGACGGCATCGTGTTCGAAATGGAGCACAACCCTTACGACGTGGCCGCGCTCGGCGACGCGCTCCAGTACATGCTCAATCGCCGGGAGATTGCCGAGTCGGGTTCCATTGCGCCGCGCGTCACACCCATCGCGCGCATTCCGTCGAACGGCGTGGAAATGAATCAGGCCTTCGCGAAACAGGTGCTCGACCGCGGCTGCTACGGCGTGATCTGGCCGCACGTTTCGACCGTTGAGCAAGCTTATAACGCCGTGGCGTCGTGCCGTTACGCCCGGCCGAAGCAGGCGCCGCTTTACGAGCCGAAGGGCGTGCGTGGCGACGGCCCGGCCACGGCCGCGCGCTACTGGGGCTTGAGCGCGGCGGACTACTACGCGAAGGCGGATGTGTGGCCGCTCGCGCCGCACGGCGAAATTCTGGTGGGCTTGATGTGCGAGAGCGTCGAGGCCATCGAGAACCTCGACGACATGCTCGCCAATGTGCCCGGCATTGGTTTCGTCTTGATCGGCGAGGGCGATCTCAGCCAGCAACTGGGCTATGCGCGCCAGTACGATCATCCCGAAGTGCTGGGCGCGATGGCGAAGATCGTCGAGACCTGCCATCGGCATAAAGTCATCGTGGGTCATCCGCACGTCACGGCAAAGAATTATCAACGCGTGTTGCAGGAGGGCTATCGTTTCCTGATGTCGGCGCCTTCGCGCAGTTATGGCGTGGTCAACGAGACACGCGAGCTGGCCGGATATTGAAGGGACGCACGACATGGCGACGAATCAAACGGCTAAGCCCACCTTGCGCGTCAATCTCGACGTGCATCCCCTCACGCGAGCCATGCGTGACGGACGCGTGACCACGGATCTCGTCACGCTCGATTACTGCGGGCCGTCTCCCGCGCACAACGGCTTCAAGGCCATGTTGCAGGACGACGCCTACGACGCGGGCGAGCTTGCGATCGTCACGTTCCTGCAGGCGAAGGCGTACGGCAAGCCCTTCGTGCTGCTGCCCGTGCCCGTTCTCGGACGGCTGCAACATCACTGCGCGGTCTATAACGCGCGCTATGGCGTGATCGGCCCGAAGGATATCGAAGGCACAAAGGTGGGCGTGCGCTCGTATGCGCAGACCACCGGCTTGTGGATTCGCGGCGTCTTGCAACACGAGTACGGTGTCGACCCCGCGCGAGTGCAGTGGACGACGCTCGAAGACGGCCACCTTGCGGAATACGCCGACCCGGCGGGTTGCGAGCGACTGCCGCACGGGGCCTCGATCGCCCAGCGCATGCTCGACGGTGAGTTGGCCGCCGCATTGCTCGGCGCACCCGACATGCCGAAGGACCCCGACGTGCGCACGCTGATTCCCGATGCGCACGAAGCGGCAAAAGACTGGTTCGCGCGCGAGGGCGTCGTGCCCATCAATCACATGTTCGTCGTGCACGAAGCGCTTTCGAAGCAACGGCCGGATATCGTGCGCGAACTGTATCGGATGCTCGCGGCAAGCCGCGCACTGGCCCACGATCTGCCGTCGATTTTTCCGCCTATCGGCCTCGAGGCTAATCGCAAGTGCCTGCAGCTCGCGATCGACTGGGCGATGGAGCAGAAGATCATTGCGCGGCGCCTCAGTGTGGATGAACTCTTCGACGACGTGACGGCGACGCTTTGATCGATCGAGGCTTTCGAAGAGCGGCGCGATCTGTGTTCGCATTGAATTCGATTCGGATGACGAATCAAAAATTTCAGTAACCGAAGTTGACCGATAAGCAGCCCGGGCGTACGACCTGGGCCGGATAAACATAACAATTGACGAGTGGCGGAGATGAAGAAAACACTTTTGACGATATGGGTTATGGGGACGATGAGCGGCGTGGCGCAGGCACAGTCGAGCGTCACGCTGTCCGGCATTGTCGACGGCGGTATCCGTTATACAGACACGAGCGCGGGCACCACGTACTCCATGGCCAATACGGGTTGGTACACGTCCAATCGCTGGCTCCTGACCGGCAACGAAGATCTGGGCGGCGGCTGGGTCACGTACTTCCGGCTGGAATCGGGTTTTATCGAAAGCACGGGCGCGTTGAACAATACCAACAACATCTTGTTCAAACGGGCTTCGTATATCGGCATGCGCGGGCCTTACGGCAACCTCGTGGTCGGCAACCAGTTCACGGTTGCGCACGACGTGGTCTATAACTCGGACCCGTTCAACCTGCTGTATCCCGTGCTGATTCCGCTTTCGGCGGCCACGGCGGGGTTCATCGTCAACAACGACGTGAAATACATCACCTCGGTGGGCGGCTTGACGGTGCGCGCCGAAAATTCGTTTGGCGGCGTGACCGGCAATTTCAACGCGGCCTCGTCCCGGGCGGTGGGCGCGCAGTATCAATGGAACTGGTTGAGAGTGGGCGCGGCCTATTCGTATCGCACCGTCCTTTCGGGCACGGTCTATCAGCCGGACAACTATGTCACGGCGGGCGCGGAACTCACTTTCGGCAAGCTGAGACTGGCCGGCGGCTACATGAACGACAACGAGGATCAGAACAAGCCGGTCGCGGATATCCGCACGCTCAACTACTGGGGCGGCGCAACGTATGATCTGAGTCCGAGCGTACGGATTGGCGCGAGCTGCTACATCACGGATTTACCGAACCAGCATGGCAAACGCACGCTTGGCGTCGCCAGCGTCACGTACGCGCTCAGCAAGTCGACCTTGTTGTACGCCGAAATGGATTACACGAAGTACGCCGGGAGTTACATCACGAATACCGCGCTCAATGCGCAGAAGGTCCCGCATCAGCTGGGCGCGGCGATCGGTATCAACCACAGTTTTTGAACACCGCTGCGGCGATCGAGGTGTGAAGCATCACGCGACGAGATCCGCAGCGGACAGGTATCAAACGGTTTCGGAGTCAGCATGAACAGGAACATAGAGATGACTGGAGCGCGCGTCGCACAAACGTCGGCCGAGAAGCCATGGGCGATTCTGATTCTTTTGACGATCGGATGGACCATTTCCTTCATCGACCGTACGAGTCTTTCTTCGGCGATGGCGGACAAGCATTTCATTCACGAGTTCGGGCTGACGAGCGTGGATCGCGGCTGGCTCGGTTCGGCCATCTTCTGGTCGTATGCGGTCCTGCAGTTGCCGATGGGCTGGGTCGTCGACCGCTTTGGCGTGAAATGGCCCTATGCGATCTGCTTTGCGCTGTGGTGCGTCGCGGCGGCCGCGACCAGCCTTTCGCATTCTTTACCGTCGCTATTCGTGGTGCGGCTGTTGATCGGCGCGAGCGAGGCCGTGGTGTTGCCCGCGAGCTACCGGTATATCGCCAATCGTTTCGACGAAGCGCACAAGGGCACGGCTACGGGCATTTTCTCGCTGGGCGGCAAGGTCGGACCGGCGATCGGTGCGGCCATTGCCGCCTGGCTGATCGTGACGTATTCGTGGAAGGACATGTTCGTGCTGACGGGACTGCTGGGCATGGTCTGGCTGGTGCCCTGGCTGCTCATGGTCAAGAACGATTTCCCGACTCGAGAGCAACTTGCGGCGGCCAAGCGTCGCGCGAAAAGCGTGCCGCTGCGCAACCTGCTGGTGAGCCCCGTGGTGTGGGGCGGTTTCATCATGACGTTCTGCTACACGTACTTCGTGTTCTATTGCGCGACGTGGATGCCGTCCTATCTCGTCGAACAGCGCGGCCTTTCGCTGATGAAATCCGGCATGCTCACCTTCGTGAGTTTCATCTCCGTGGCGATCGTTGCGGTGACGGCGGGCTGGGCCGCCGACCGCATCATCGCGCGTGGCCGCGACGCGCTGGTGGTGCGCAAGGCGTTCGTCGTGGCCGGTGCGCTCGGAGGCATGACGGTCCTGCTCGGTGCGTATGCGCAATCCCAGGAGGCGGCATTGTTCTGGAACGTCGCTTCGCTGTCGCTGGCGGGTTTGGCCACGGCCAACAATCTCGCGCTGTCGAAACTGACGCTCATTCCCAAGCAGGCGATTGGTTTGAGCACGGGGATCTTGACGATCGCGACGAGTCTCGCGGGCGGTGTGTCGGCGAGTTTGTGCGGATGGCTGCTGCACGTGGGCAAGAGCTATACGCTGCCTATGCTGTCCGTCTGCATCTTTCTCGGCATTGGCGCGGTGAGTGCCATCGTGCTGATGCGCCGCGAGTGGGCGCCGAAAGTCAACGAAGTCGTCGACTGAACGGTTTGCCACCGCCGGCATGCAGCGTGTCTAGCCGGTGCTGCCGGCAAAAAGCATGTGAGACGAAGCGCTCGCGCGCTTCGTCGGTTGCGAACGCGCGTTGAATGAGCGTTGCGAAGCAGTGGATCAATGACCGGACTCGACCGTGCCATTCGAGCCGGGACCATAGGCGGCGTTCGCAACGGCATTTTGCTGCGCGACGGTGGCCTCGGCGCGTTTGACGCCGTCGGGGTACAGCCAGTCGTTGGCATACGGGTTATAGCCCGCTTTCTCGAGCTGCACGAGATGCGCGTGAACCTGCGCGCGAGTCGTGGGCTCGCTCGATTGCGCGAGCGCGAAACCGGGGAGCACGAGCGTTGCGAGTAGAGCGAAGTGTTTGAGTGACGATCGCATGATTGACCCTGTCTGGTGAGTGGTGCGCTGCGAATCGTGTTCGCGGCGATGAAGAGAGTCTACGGGTTAACCACATCAGGGAAAACGCTTGGAGAGAAGGTGTCGCGATGCATTTCCACACCGCGGACATTTCATGATTTTTGCGCGGCAAGCGCGCGCGGTGCGTGGCGTTTTATCAACGTCTCATTGCCCAGGCGTCCTATGAGTTCCATGGGATGGCGACAAGCGTTCGTCAGTGTTTTTTCACCCGAAAACCCCGAATAAATCTTGACCCTCGCCAAATTGAGCGCACGATAGATAAACGCGGTTCGGCAGTCGTATCGTCGAGAGATTGTGGTGTGCCTGATTCGTTGACGATCCTCGCAGCGGCGAAAAATGCCGGGCCGCGGCTCAAGGAGCGAGCGATGAAGTTCTACGCGCGAGAGTACGAGGGGCGGCTGGAGGTATTCAGCTTCGACGGGGTCTACCGGATCTGCGTCATCCGGTTGTGCGGCGCAGAAAAACAGGCGTTTGCCGATACCGTCCAGCTATGGGTGAGTGACGGCGTGCGTGCCGATATCGCGATCGCACGCGAAGCGGAGTCGTTGGCCCGGTTAATCAAGGAATATTAAAAGACTCGCGCGCCCGATTGTCGTGCTCTTGCCAAACTAATCAGACGAATCGGCGCATTCGTTATCGATACGACCGGCACGCTAGGCCCGTGAATTCGCCGAGCGCGAAATTCGAGGGGCACCGCGCTCACGACGTCAAAAAAGGCCGCGCCGCGTCAATCGCCAGATTGATGCCGAGCGCCCCCAGCATGACTCCCATCACCCATCGCTGGGCGAGCATCAGACCGGGTTTGCGTTTGAGAAACGTCGCCATCCCGCTGGACGCGATGGCGACCGACCCGTTCGCGAGTGCGAACGCCGCAATCAGCAACGAGCCGAGCGTCAAGGATTGACCGAAGACGTCGCTGCGTCCGTGGTCGATGAATTGCGGCAGCAGCGAGATGAAAAGCATCGCGAGCTTCGGGTTCAGCAAACTGGTCGTGGCGCCCATCGCCAGAAGCCGGAGCGGCGGCTCCTGCGCCAGGGGGCGCACTTCGAACGGCGAACGGCCGCCCGGCTTCACGGCTTGCCAGGCAAGATACACGAGGTAGATCGAACCGGCTGCGCCGAGCATCGCGCTCGCGCCCGGCACTTTGAGGACCAGTGCGGTGATGCCGAACGCGGCGCTGAACATGTAGAACAGATAGCCGAGCATGACGCCGGCCAGCGAAATGAGCCCCGCGCCGCGTCCCTGTGCAATCGAACGCGACATCACGTACACCATGTTGGGTCCGGGCGTGATCGCGAGCATCCCGCCCAACGCCAGGAACTGATACATCGACGCGGAATCGTGCATGTCGTCTCACCCTGAATCTCGATGACGGTTATTTTCCTGCCACGCAGCCGTGAAGAGAAACGAATTAAACTGTGTGGACTCGTCAGATTTTCTGAATAATATGAAAAAGCTCGATTTGGATGTGCTCGAGATGATCGTTGCCGTGGCGGACTCGGGGTCGTTTGCGAGGGCGGCAACGGCGGTGTTTCGATCGCCTTCGGCCGTCAGCATGCAGATTCGCACGATCGAAGAATCGCTCGGGAAGCCGCTGTTCGTACGGGACACCCGCA
This sequence comes from Paraburkholderia acidisoli, assembly GCF_009789675.1. Classification (NCBI taxonomy): domain Bacteria; kingdom Pseudomonadati; phylum Pseudomonadota; class Betaproteobacteria; order Burkholderiales; family Burkholderiaceae; genus Paraburkholderia; species Paraburkholderia acidisoli. The sequence continues at coordinate 417,641 of NZ_CP046916.1, forward strand.
ATGTGTCGGTGACAGCGGAGGGCAAGCGACTCGCGGACTACGGTCGTCGCATGCTGGAGATGCGCGACGAAGCGTGGGCTTCCGTCGTGCGGCCCGAAGTGGAGGGACAGGTCACGATCGGGGTGCCCGACGACTACATTGCTTCGTTGCTGCCTCAAGTGCTGGCGAAGTTCGCCGTCATGCATCCGCGCGTGGACATACGCGTGATCGGACTGCCCAGTATCGCGCTCGTGCCCATGCTGAAGGACGACAGTATCGACCTGGCCTGTCTCACCCGGGTAAAGGGTCTCGCGGGCGAGTTCATCCGGCATGAGCCCATCATCTGGACGGGCTCGGAAAAGCGCAAGATCTGGCTGGAGCGCCCCCTGCCCATCGCGGTATTCGCGGACGGCAGCACCGCGCGCGACCACGCGGTTCGCGCGTTGCGGCGCGAGAACATCAAGTTCCGCATGAACTACGAGAGCCCGAGTTTTCTCGGTTTGCTCGCCATGGTGGAGGCCGGGTTGGCGATCGCGCCGCTCGCCAAATGCAGCGTCCCGGCCAACTTCATCCAGTTGACGGAGAGCGATGGCGTGCCCCTCATGAACGACGCCGAAGTCGTGCTCGCGCGCAGCGCGCGGTCGGCCCGGCCGCCCTGCGATTTCCTGGCGCAACAGATCCTGGAAGAGTGGAAACAGTGAGGGGCAACGCGAAATGACCGCCGCGTTTCGCTTACTGGTTCCCTGAAAATCCCCGCACATCGGTACGCACTTCGAGCTGGCCCTGCACCGCACGCACGCCGCTCACCGATTGCGCCACCTGCGTGGCGAAGGCGATCTGCTGTTCGCTCGCCACGACGCCGCTCAACGTCACGACGCCGTCGCGCGCACGCACGCGAATATAAGTCGACTTCAGGCCTTGTTTGCGCGCCGCATGCAGGGCGTGGCGCACGTTCGCGGCGAGTTGCCGGTTGGTGGGCGCGGCGGCGGCCGTGTCGGACGCGCGGGCGCCGCTCGAAGCCGTGGCGCCATTCTGTGCGTGCGCGGCGGCGCTCACGCCGAGCAGACCGGCAACGACGAGCGGCAAGATACGACGAAGGATCATGATTTTTTCTTCCGTGAATGGGTGATCTGAGGGGATGCGCGCCTAGAACTTGTGATACATGCCGATCAGCACGACATGCGGCGTTTTATAGAACGCGGTGCCGCTGCCGGTGGTATAGGCGTTGCTGACGTTGTCGAGCGTGGGCTGTTGCGTGTACGGGTACGGATAGTGGCTATAGGTGGGCGCGCTGCCGATGTTGTGGATCACCGAGCCGCGCACGTAGAGCGCGGTGCGCTTCGAGAGGTTGTAGTCGTAGCCGAGCGTCACGCCATACGAATGATCGACCCAGCCGCCCACCGTGCGATACACGACTTCGGCGCGAAAATCATTGCGCTTCTGGTAGCGGTAGAGCGCGCCGAGCGTATAAGTCGACGAAACGCGATCGCCCTGAAGGCGCGGCGCGAGAAAGCTGTAGCCGGCGGAGAGCACGTAGTGTCCGGCGTCGTAGAGCAGGCCGCCCGAGATGTTGTCGGTGCGCACGTATTGCGACGGATTGAGGCCGTTCACCGCGTAGTTGCCGAAATAGCTGACCGTGCCGAACAGGTGGCCGTCGAAGTAATTCAGCGCGATGGAGCGGTTGCTCAGCGTGGGCGCGGTCGAGTCCGCGCTGTGCATCGCCACCAGCACCTGGGCGTTGAACGGCCCGAACCACGGCGAGGAGTAGCTCGCGGCATTCGAAATATGCAGCGACTGATAGCTCGCGCCCGGACCCAGGTCGTAGGTCCAGCCCGCGAGATACGCGACTGTCGAAACCGTCAGCACTTCGCCGAACACGTCGACGAACAGCGGCACGCCCACCGCATCCTGCAAGCCGAACTTGACCTCGCCGGTTTTGGCCGAGCCGAGCGCGACCCAGGCTTCGCGATTGAACATCGTGCCCGAGGTGCCGAGCGCGCCGCTCGCCGCGTCGAAGCCGTTTTCGAGCGCGAAGCGCGCGCGGAAGCCGCCGCCGAGATCCTCGACGCCGTACAGGCCGAGCTTCGAAGTCCATTCGCCGCCGCTTTGCTGCACGAACGCGGTCTGCGCGCCTTTCGTGAAGCCGATCGACTGGTCGACGGCGCCGTACAGACGCACGCCGGGCGTGTAGGCGCCCGTGGTCGCGTAGGGCACGCCCTGGAAGTAGTCGCTGAAGAACAGGTCCGAGGTCATCTGCGCGCAAGCGCCGTGGCTGACGCCGCATAGCGCGGCGATCAGACCGGCGCGGCGCACGGCCAGCGCGACGCGCTTGAGCTTCGGGTTCGAGCGGGGTTCCGTCTTGTCGATGGCGGATTGGGGGCGGCTTGCTGACATGAATGGGCTCTTGTTAGGGTGGTCAGAAACAGCAAAAAAGCGGCGAAGGAGTTGCGAAGAAGCAGCGAACAAGCGGGGGAAAAACGCGGCGATGCCCGCGCGGGCGAGACGGCCAGGGTTGTCGCGCCATGCGGCGAGGCGGGCGCGCGCTCAGGCGTGCAGATAACGCTCGCTGAGCGCGACGAACCACGCCGCGCCCCACGTAATGGCGGCGTCGTTGAAGTCGTAGGCGGGGTTGTGGACGACGCAGCCGCCCGTCTGCCCCACGCCGTTGCCGAGCAGCACGTAGCAGCCGGGCAGGTGCTCGGTCATCCACGAGAAGTCTTCGCTGCCCATGATGGCGTCGGGCAGGCGCGTCAGCGCGGCGGCGCCCGCGAGCGCTTCGATCGTGTCGATGGCGAGGTCGGTGGAGACGCGCTCGTTGACGAGCGGGCGCGAGATGGCGCGGTAGTCCACCGTGGCGGTCGCGCCGTACGACTGCGCCTGCAACGTGGCGATCTCGCGAATGCGCGCCTCGAGCGTGTTGCGCGTTTCGCCGTCGAGCGCGCGCACGGAAAGCTGCAACGTGGCGGTCTCCGGGATCACGTTGCCGGCCTGGCCCGCGTGGATCGCGCCCACCGTCACGACGGCCGCGCGCGTGGGTTCGATGTTGCGCGCCACGATCGACTGGAGCGCCATGACGATGCTGGCCGCCGCCACCACGGGATCGCTCGCGAGATGCGGCATCGCGTCGTGACCGCCGCGTCCCGTGACGGTGATCGTCACGCTGTCCGAGGAGGCGAGCATGCAGCCGTGACGCACCGCGAAGTGCCCCACGGGCAGCCCCGGCGCGTTGTGCAGCGCGAACACGCGGTCGCACGGAAAGCGCGTGAAGAGGCCGTCCTCGATCATGCGCGCGGCGCCGCCGAGTCCTTCTTCGGCGGGCTGGAAGATCAGGTTGAGCGTGCCGTCGAACCGGCCGTGCATCGCGAGGTGGTGGGCGGCCGCGAGCAGGATCGCCGTGTGACCGTCGTGTCCGCAGGCGTGCATGGTTTTCGCCACGGTGCTGGCGTAGGGCAGACCGGTGGCTTCTTCGATCGGCAGCGCGTCCATGTCCGCGCGCAGGCCGATGGCGCGCGGCGAGCTGCCGCGCCGGAGCTGCCCGACCACGCCGGTGCCGCCCACGCCCGTCGTGACTTCGTAGCCCCACTGCGCGAGCGATTGCGCGACGAGGCGGGCGGTGCGCGTTTCCTCGAAGCCCAGTTCGGGATGGGCGTGCAGGTCATGGCGAATCGCGATGAAAGCGGGCTCCGACTCGCGCAACGTGGCGAGCAGTGCGGCGTAGTCGGCGCGGTCGGTGGCTGCGGTGTGGTCGCCGTATGCGGCGTATGCGGCGGCGTTTTGCTGTGTCATGAATCTCGTCTCCCCGTGGCCGTTCAACTCGCGACAGCCTTCGAAGACAGAGACTAAGGACGATCGGTCGAAATAAAAACACAATAATGGGAATGTCTATTACCAATGGTAATATCGTCCGCATTATGAAAATTCATCAGCTTCGCGCACTCGTCGAAGTGGCCGCGGCGGGCACCCTCAAGGGCGCGGCGCACCGTCTGCACGTCACGCAACCCGCCGTCACCAAGGCCATTCGCGAGCTGGAGGACGAGTTCGGCGTGCGTCTGTTCGAGCGCAATCCGTGGGGCGTGGTGCCAACCGCCGAAGGCGTCGCGCTGCTGCAACGCGCGCGTACCGTGGTGCGGGAGATGGAGCGGGCCGAGGAGGATCTGGCCCATATGAAAGGGCAGCGCGAGGGGCGGCTCGTGATCGGCGTGTCGCCCATTGCCGGCACGGCGGGGCTGGCGGAGGCGTTCGTGGAGTTCCGGCAGCGCTGGCCGCAGGTCGCGATCGAATTCGTCGAGCTGGGGCTGAACCAGTTGCGCGAGCAGTTGCGCAGTCGCGCCGTCGATCTGGCGTTCGCGGCGTTTCCCGTCAATCCGGGCGAAGACGACGTGCAGGTGAAGGCGCTGCTCTCGTTCGACGCGGTGTTCGTGACGCGCGCCAACGGGGCGTTCGCGCGCGCGACGTCGCTGGAAGCGCTGCAGGACGCGGAGTGGATTCACACCGACGTCACCGACAACTACCCCGGCTATATCCAGGCAATGTTCTCGCGCGCCGGGCTCGAGCCGCCACGGCGCGTCACGCGCTGCACGTCGTATGGGTTGTTCTACGGCCTCACGGTGCGCTCCGACGCCGTATTCGCGTGGACCCGGCATTCGCTCGAAGAGGCCGAACTGGGCCGCGCGTTCGTCGAACTGAAGGTCGAGGCGCGGCCGCCTTCGCTCCAGCTGTATCTGTTTTCGCCGCCGGAAGCGCAACTCACGCGTCCGGCGGAATATTTCGTCGATTGCATTCTCGAGGTCACCGCGCAGCGCATGGGGCAGCCGCGCGCGAGCGGCTTCGCATCGGACCGCTGAGCGCGCGCGAGCCGCGCGCCTACGGTGCGGGTAACCGCGCAGGCAAGGGCGTGGCGAGGGCCGCCAGGCTCTGATTCATCACGTCGCGCGCCTGCGCGAGCACGCTGTGTTTCCACGCATCCGTTTCCACGTAGAACGCCGCGCGCAGGCGCCGCTTGATCGCCGCGGCGCGGCGCTGGCCGGCCTCGGGATGCAACTGCAGCCATTGCTCGGCGCGCAGCGCGTCGAGCACCTGGCGGCCCGGCAAGGTGCCGTATTCGAGCGTGAGTCCGTTGTATTGCGCCTGCGGGCACTCGCTCATCACCGCGAGATCGAGCGTGCCGTCCACTACCGCGGAACTCGAGTTGCCTTCTTCGCTGCACGTGACGCCGCAGCCCCACCACTGGCGGGCGCGCGCGATCGATGCCGCGTCGAGCCGGCCTTTGTAGATGCGCTCGCCCACGCCCAATGGGCCAAGGCCCGTGTGCAGGTCGATCCAGGCGATGCGGCGCGCCGCGCGCCCGTGCTCGCGCAGGATGTCGCGGATTCGCAGATGGCTCCAGGTGGGCGCGTGACCCACGTAGAACAGGCCCTCGGGGTCCACTTGCTGCCCCGCCGAGACGGCGCGCTGCAACGCGCGCCGGCCATGCCGCAGCGCATAGCCGAGAAGGCCCGCGGTGCTCGCCACGGTTGGCGGGCAGCGTCGCGGCACGAGCAGCGTGGCGATCTGCCAGTACGCGGCGTCGCCCGCGGGCGGTGTGTCGAAGTCGCGGAAATTGCGGTTGAGGTCAACGTTCTCGTGCGTCACGCGCCGCTCCCACGAAAAGCCGTAGGGGTTGAGCGCGTGCAGATAGAGCACCGCCAGATCGTCGCGGCGGCAGCGTTGCAGCCAGTCGGCATCGCGCAGCAGGTCGACCTGCACGCCCGAGCCGCAAAACCCTTCGATGCCATGGCAGCCGCTGCTGGTCACCAGCAGATTGGCGGCGTCGGCGCGCCCCATGCGGGCGACGTCGATGGCGAGCGCCTCGCCGTCGCGGCCGCGCAGCGGGTGCCGATGCGATTGCACGGCGAGGCCCGCCGCATCACACGCGCCGAGAAAACGCGCGCGCGCCTCGGCGTAGCTGAGCGAGAAACTGCTGATGTCCATGGTCGCGCGCCTCAGTCGGCCAGACACACGCGGCCGACGCTGCTCACGCGCTCGCCGAACGTCACCGTCTCGATCTCGATCCGCGTGCCGAACTCACTCGACAGGGCTTGCAGGCGTTCGAGAATGCGGCGCGCCTGAGCGCCGTTCTCCTCGGTATCGAAGGCGAGGCGCGGAATGCCGCGTTCGGCGTCGCGGCCGGCAAAGCCCAGCTCGATCGGATGCAGCAGCAGTGCCTCGAGCCGTCCGTGCGCGCCGAACCGGCATTCGGCGACCACGCTCTCGAACCAGATCGGCTCCGAGAAAATCCCGACCACGCGTTTCCACTCGAGGAATTCCGCGGGCGTGCTCACGTTGGGCTGCGTGATGCCCTTCGGCCCGACCATGGCTTCCGCGGCCATCCATTCGCGTTCCTCCCACTCGTCGCGCGGCACGATCTGCTGGGTGTTGTCCATGAAGCAGAAGTTGCCGAGCGAATAGAGCAGCGGTTTGCCCCGGTAGATTTCGATGCCGCGCAACTGGTGCGGCCCGTGACCGCAGAGCATGTCGGCGCCGCCATCGACGAGCTTGCGCGCGAGCGCGGGCAGATAGCCGGGGACTTCGGTCGTGAAGTTGTCGGGCTCGTGGGTGTGCTGGGCGACGATGGCGAAGTCGCTGGTCTGCTTCGCCTGGCGCAGGTTGCGCTCGATCGCGCCCAGATCGCGCGGATCGCATTCGTGCACGATGCGCAGCGAACCGGGCCGCGCTTCGGGATCGACGCGATAGTGCAGCGCCATGCCCAGATGCACGCTGTGCTGGCCGTACAGCGCCCGCAACAGAAAGTGATCCTGAAACGCTTCCTGATCGTTGAGCCGCTTGAGCACGGCGAAGTCGTCCGCGCTGACGAGCCGGTGCGCGGTCGTGCGCAGCGGGTTCAACCCGGGCCGAGGCGGGACCGCGCCGAGCCCGTCGTTGGCGGGCGCGTTGCCTTCGAAGGTCGTGGCGTGGGACAGCAGCGCCACGCGGGCCTTTGCCGTGTTCAGGAACGCGGGCGCGCGCGCTGCCGCGAGACTCGCGCCGGTGCCCGCATGAGCGATGCCGGCGGCGTCGAGCAGGTCGTCGGTCATCGCCATGCCGGCCGCGCCCCAGTCCAGCGCGTGATTGTTCGCGCGCGCCATCAGGTTGAAGCCGAGCGCGGCGAGATCGGCGGGGCACTCGGGATCGCTCGTGAGCCAGGCGAAGCCGGACTGTGCCTCGGGGTGGCCGTCGAAACGCCGCAGGTCGATTGCCGAGCCTTCGTAGTTGCCGACCACGACATCGCCGCGCGAGAGGATCGCGAGCAACTCCGGCGAGCGGCGCGCGAGTTTGGCGCGGATCGCGTGCGTAATGATGATGTCGCCGACGGCGATCACGGTGAAGCCGCTTTCCACGTCGGCGTCGCGCCAGTTGGCCTGGAGTTCGAGCGAGGCGGGGCGTTGCGAGGGCGCCTTGATGCGTTGGTGCTGGGTCATGGTGGGAGTGTGCGCGGTCAGCGCGGTTGGAGTTCGGAAGGGAGAAGTTGCGAGCGCGTGCGTTCGGGATCGATCCACGCGAGGCCGAGCAGGCCGCTCAGCACGAGCGCGAGACCGAACGCGCCGATCACGAGCTCGAAGCCCGGCGCGATGCGGCCGCCCAGATGCTCGACGGCGCGTCCGACCAGCAGCGGCGCGAGCATGCCCGCGCTCGTCATCACGCCGATATGAATCGCGAGCAGGCTGCCGCGCTGGCGGACCGGCGCGACAAACGCGACGATGCTGTTCGCGAAGGCCGGCAGCAGATTGACGAGCACGCTGCCGGCAAGAAAGAGCGCGAGCGTGCCGGTGCGCCCGGGCGCGGCGAAGCCGAGTGCGGCCATCGCGAGGCCGCCGGCGAGGCAGGCCAGCATGGGCGGCGCCACCAGCGCGCGGCGCACGCTCGCGCCGCGTGCGAGCGCGCGCTGCGAGAGTGTCGAGACCGCGAGATTGAGGACGATCACGCCGAGCGTGGCCGCCATGACCACGTAACCCGACTGAAGCGGCGCGAGCCCGAGGCCGCGTTGCAGGTAGACCGGCACCCAGCTGTAGATCAGGGCCGTGGGCAGGTAACTGCAGAAGCCCGCGAGCGTGACCAGCACGAAGCTGCGATTGAGCAGCAGGCGGCGGTAGGAGACGGCGGCGCTGGCGGGGCTTTGCGCCGCGTCGTCGTGCGCGCCCTCGCGGCCGAACGCCGTCCACGCGAGCAGCCACGCGAGGCTCACGGCGGCCAGTAGCCCGTACGCGAAGCGCCAGCCGGCGCGCTGGATCACGAGCGGGAGCATCAGCGCGCCGGCCACGGCGCCGAGCATGATCGCCACCTGAATCAGCGCGGCCGGGACCACGCGTTCGCGCGGCGCGTACCACTTGAAGCACGCGTGCTGCGTGACGGCCGTGCCCGGACCGCAACCGGCGCCCAGCAGCATGCGGCTGCCAACCAGCATGGCGAAGCCGCTGCCGCGCGCGGTGAGCACCTGGGCGAGCATCCAGACCAGCGACATCGCCGTGAGGATGTGGCGGGCGGGCCAGCGGTTGGCCGCGAAACCCACCAGCAATCCGGACACCGAATAGAGCACGAAGAACGCGCTGCCGATCGAGCCGAATTGCGCGGGCGTGAGCTTGAGTTCGTCGATGATCTGCGGCCCGGCGAAGGCGAAGACCGATTTGTCGAGCACGGCGATGACCATCACGGTCATCAGCAGCGCGACCACCACGCGGCGGCGGCCGCCGCTGGAAAGAGCATCTGGCATGGGCGATGAGGCGCGGCGTTGCGGCGCGCGCGGGAAAGAGGAATCGGGACGGCCAACGTGCGCACTGCGGCTTGCGCGGCGGCGTGCGGGGCCGCGTTCGCCGGCAACGAACTCTGCGGGAGCCACTAAAAAGCAACAATCAAAAATTGCTTATACTGATAACCAACGTTTATCAGTCGAGGCGGCAGGCTTGAAGCATCATCAACTCGTTGCGCTGGTCGCCGTGGCGGACCAGGGCAGCTTTCACGGCGCGGCGCGCGCGCTGCATCTCACGCAGCCCGCCATCACCAAGGCCATCAAGGATCTCGAAGCGGAGCTGGGCATTTTGCTGGTGACCCGCCAGGCGCGAGGCGTGGTGCTGACCGACGAAGGGCAGACCCTGCTGGCGCGTGCGCGCCTGATCGTGCGCGAGGTGCGCCGGGCCCAGGAGGATATCGACCAGCTCAAGGGGCGCCGCGCGGGCGAGCTCGCGATCGGCGTGACGCCGCTGGCGGGCCTGACCATCGTGCCGCGCGCGTTCGCGCGGTTTCGTCAGGCATGGCCCGAGGTGCAGGTGGATTTCATCGAATACACCTCGGACCAGTTGTTCGCGCAACTGCGCAGCGGCGCGCTCGATTTCGCCGTGGGCGCCGCCACCGCGAGCGCGGTGGGGACGCCCGTGCGGCACGAAGCGTTGTTTTCGCTGCCCACGTCGCTGGCCGTTCAGCGCGACAGTCCGTTGGCGCGCGCGAAGTCGCTGGCGGAGTTGCATCATGCCGAGTGGATCCACACCGATCTGACCGAGCGGTTTCCCGGTTTTCTCGCGGAGCTGTTCGCACGCGAAGGTCTCGCGCCGCCGGCGCGCGTGACGCGTTGTACCTCGCAGGCGCTGTTTCATAGCCTCGCCATGGCCAACGACGTGGTGTTTTTCTGGTCGCTGTTCGCCATCGGCATGCCGGAGTTGCGCCAGCGGTTCACGGCGCTGCCCCTCGCCGCCGATTTGCCGCGCCTGAACATGAGCCTGCTCGTGCGCGAAGACAGTTTGCTGACGCGCGCGGCCGCCTATTTCATACGCTGCATTCGCGAAGTCGCGCAAAGTGAATGGACGGCGCTTTAAAGGCGATTGAGTTAATGGTCTGCTAACGCTTGGTCAAATTTCGAATACATTGAACGCGATCGTTCAATAAACTCATTTCATTTTTATTATTCTGAAATTACTTTTTTATAACCCGCATTTGAGAATGGAGGAATATCGTATTTGCATTTGAAACGGTATTTCCGCTTCGTAAGTTTTGTATAGACTGAGGATTCAATCGATTTATCGGGAGCATTCATGGTCCTGCATAACGTTGAATTGTCAGAAAACCTGTCAAGCCGGCTGCATCGCGTTCCGGTCATTATCCCCTTCAGGCTGGCGAGCGGAATGTTTCTTGTCCTCGCCGCGGCCGGCATTATTCCGGCAGCGCAGGCCGCCAATTGCGTATCGAATCAATCCGAATATAGCAATAGCAGTGGTGCGTGTTCGATTCCGCCTGGCACGACCGGCATTGCCCGTATTACCGCCACCAATGGCGGCGCCATCGAAGCGAATGGCGATGCGGTACTCGTGCCTTATGGCGTTGCGGTGACGGCGGAAAATGGCGGAAGCGTGGTATTCGGTATCGATCCTTCGGCCGGTGCGTCGACACTCGGCGAATTGTATGCGGGCTCCGGCGGCATTACCGGTTTGTTCGCGAGCGGCGCGGGCAGCCAGATCGTTGCGAGCGGGCTCGCCATCCGTCTTCCCGCGAGCGGCATCACGGTGGCGCTCGCGCAAAATGGCGGCCAGATCACCTTGAACGAGGGCTCGACGATCACCATCGAATCGGGCGGCGGGAGCCGGGCGCTCGTGGCGGACGGCGCGGGCAGCAAGATCAGCGCCGACGGCCTGACGCTCACGGGACAGACGGGCGGCGGCGACGTGGCGGTCTACAGCACCGCTGGCGGCGATATCGATCTGACCGGCAGCACGGTCTCGCTCACCACGCAGGGCGGCGGTATTGCCGCGTTGCGCGCCGATCAGGGCAGCACGATGACGGCGACGGACACGGCCGTGACGGTGTCGGGCACGGGCGGCAACGTGGTCGGCGTGAATGCGAGCGGCGCGAGCACGATCACGCTCGACGGCGGCTCGATCGACGTGAGCGGCGCGGGCGGCTCGACGGCGCTGCTGGTGCAGGGCACGGGCACGAGCGTGACCACGTCCGGAACCACCGTGGACGTGCAGGCCGCGAATTCGTCGGCGGCCAACCTGCAGGACGGCGGGAGCTTGTCGATCGAAGGCGGAAGCGTCAATGCCACGGGCGAAGGCAGCGTGGGCTTTCTCGTCAACGGCGCGTCGGGCTTCACCAACGCGATCGCGCTCTCGGGCACGACCGTGACCTCCACGGGCGCCTCGTTCAACGTGCAGGGCGCGAACGCCGACATCGACATCGCCGACTCCACCGTCGTGCAGAACAACGGCGTGTTTCTCGCCACCCAGGGCGCGGCCACGACGCAGTTCAACGCGAGCCACGCCACCTTGAGCGGCGCGATCACGACGGCGAACGACAGCGTCGCCAATGTCGCGCTGAGCAACGGCACGCTCTGGACGGTGACCGGCAACTCGAACGCGACGAGTCTCGCGAACGAGGCGAGCACGATACGGTTCGCGGCGCCGAGCGGCGACGCGGCGCAACTCTCGAGCTACAAGACGATCACCGTGGGCCGGTATGCGAGTTCGGGCGGCACGCTCGAAATCAACACGTATCTGGGCACGGACGGCTCGCCGTCCGACCGCTTGATCATCAACGGCGGCGCGGCCTCGGGCACGACGTTTCTGGTCGTCCACAACACGACGGGCCCCGGCGCGAGCACGCAGGGCAACGGCATCGAGGTCGAAGAGTCGATCAACGGCGGCACCACGGATGCCCACTCGTTCCAGCTGGCCGGCGAGGCGCGCGCCGGGGCGTTCGACTACGACCTGTTTCGCGGCGGCACGAGCGCGGGCACGGCGAACGACTGGTTCCTGCGCTCCGATTTCACCGTCGCACCGCCGCCCACGGGCGGTGGCGGCGAGGGCGGTGGCGGCACGACCGGCGGAGGCGGTGGCGGTGGCGGCTCGGTCGGTGGCGGTAACGGCGGTGGTGGCGGTGGCGGGACCACGGGCGGTGGCGGTGGAGGCACCACCGGCGGCGGAGGAGGCACGACAGGCGGCGGAGGAGGAACAACGGGCGGTGGCGGAGGCACAACCGGCGGCGGTGGCGGCACGGGCCCGGCGGTGGTGCCTCCCATCGTCTCGCCGGACATCAATGTCGATCCGCCCACTGAGCCGCTCGCGCCGGGCACCTATCCGATCATCGGGCCCGAACTCGCCACCTACGGCGTCGTGCAACCGGTCGCGCGCCAGATGGGCACGACGATGCTCGGCACGCTGCACGAGCGGATCGGCGACACGCTCATCGACGAGCCGGACGCGGGTTCCGGCTCCGGCTGGGGCCGCTCGGCATGGGGCCGCTTTTTCGGTCAACAGATCGACAATCGCTACCGGAGCTTTGCCGATCCTTCCGCGAGCGGGCGCCTGCTGGGCCTGCAGGCCGGTCTCGACCTCTGGCACGGCAGTCTCGTTCCGGGTCAGCACGATACGGCAGGCGTGTACTTCGCCTATGCCAACAGCAACGTGGACGTGGACGGCCTCGTGACCGACCTCGACGCGCTGTCCTACCTCAACCAGCACACCGGCAAGGTGGATCTGGACGCCTACGCCGGCGGCCTCTACTGGACGCACTACGGTCAGCAAGGCTGGTATCTGGACGCGGTACTGCAAGGCACCTACTACAGCGGCGATGCCACGACCGCGAATGCCCGGCTGCCCGTGAACGGCGGCGGCTTCGCGTCGTCGCTGGAGGCGGGCTATCCGTTTCCGATCGGCAACCGCTTCGTGCTCGAACCGCAAATGCAGGTCATCTGGCAATACGTGAGTTTCAGCGACGAGAACGACGGGCTCGGCCCCGTGGCGCTGGGCTCGTCGAGCGGCACGACCGGGCGCATCGGCGTGCGGGGCCGCTGGACGCTGGACGGCAAGAACGGCCAGATCTGGCAGCCCTACGGCCGCGTGAATCTGTGGCACGACTGGGGCGGGGAATCGAGCACGGCGTTCGGCGCGGACCCCGTGCCGCTGCTCTCGCAGGCCACGCGGCTAGAGTTCGCCGCGGGGGTGACGACCCGCATCGACCAACGCTTCAGCGCGTACCTGCAAGCGGGTTATCAGTTCGCGGTGGGCGGCACCGAAGGCGGCCGCCGGCAAAGCGTGCAGGGCGATATCGGCTTGCGATATCGCTGGTAGGCGGCGGCAACCCGCATGCGCCGCCGCAACGAACGCTCGGGCCAACCCGTGCGAGTCTGGCCGATGCCCGGCCCATTTGCGCCGATGGGCCGCCGCCAGACCGCCGCCAGTTCGCTACCCAGGCGGCGGTCCATCGCACGCATTCCGCTTAGAACTTGTGGCGAATGCCGACGCTCACGGCGACCTGCGAATCGCTCGACGAGGCACCGCCCGCCGACTGGATGTACGCGATCTTCGACAGCGTGCCGCCCGAAACGATCGAGGCGTCGCCCGCGGCCAGCTGATATTCCGCCGACGCGTAGAACTCCGTGCGCTTGCTCACCGAGTAATCGACGCCGAGCGTGAGCTGATGCCAGCGCGGCTTCAGATGTGCGGTGGAGCCCGGCACGTGGTCCGCGGTGCCGTAGGTGAACGTGTAGTCGGCGATCAGCGCGAGTGCCGGATTGAGGCGATACCGCACGTTGGCGCTCGCGTTGTTCAGCTTGCGCGAGGCGCCGTCGTTGTAGTCGAGCTGAACGTTCGTGAAGCCGATGCCGATCTGCGCCGCGCCCAGCGCGTAGCCGGCCCCGGCGCCCGCCACCTGCTGGCGGGCCACGCCGCCGTCCATGCCGTAGAAGAACGCGCTGCCGTAGTCGTCGCCGTTGGCGGTCGACGCGCCGCCGAGTGCGCCGCTGGTGTTCGTCGTCGCGTTCGGGTGGTTGATCTGCATGTAGCCCGCGCCGAACGACAGCGGACCGTTCGCATAGCTCGCCGCCGCCGACCACTCGCGATTGTTCGCGAAGGCGCCCGCCTGGTTGCTGAAGCCGTAGATGCCGGAGAACTTGAAGCCGGAAAGCGACTCGGTCGTGACCTTGACCGAATTGTTGACGCGCCAGTACCAGTTCATGTCGTCGTTGTCGCCGATATGCGTCGCGGGCGTGAAGTAACCGGCGCCGAAGAACGGCGCGACGATGTCCGCGAGCGAGTCGGCCTGGCGGCCGAACGTGAGCGAGCCGAGCCCTTTCTTGCTCAGGCCGACGAGCGCCGCACGGGCGAACTCGCGGCCCGCGCTGTTGGTGCCGTTGGTCGCGTTGAAGCCGTTTTCCAGATTCATGATCGCGCTCAGGCCGTTGCCGAGCGGCTCTTCGCCGCGCAGACCCCAACGGCTGCCGCCGAGCTTGCCGGACTGCAACTGCACGGCCGAGTGTCCTTTCTGGTTGCTCGACCAGGTGACGCCCTCGTCGATGATGCCGTACAAGGTCAACGAACCCTGCGCGTGAGCGACCTGCGAGCCGAGCAACACGGCAACCGCGCCGGCGAACGAACACTTCTTCAACATCTCATACCCCTTCGACAAAAAACCTTGGTCAAAAAAATTCGTTGTACTTAGCAACGTCGTTGCTTCCCCCGTGCCGATGGCCGCGTGCAGTGACGCACGGCGCCGTCGTGTCGGTTCCGTAAAATGGAACCGGGTTCCACAATGAGATCGATTTTATGGACCTTCGATTTTTTTCCGAAATCTTTCGGCAACCTTTAGGCCAGGGTGTGGCGCGCAACGCGAATTATTTTTGACACGCTTTTCGCCGCCGTTTTTCCTCGCTACGATATTCGCTAATTTGGAACCGAGTTCCATAAAACGGAACCGAAAGCGAAAAGCGAGCGCCTATGAGCATCCTGGAAACTGCGACCACCGTGCTGCGCCTGATGGCGAAAGAGCAGCGCGAACTCTCGATGATCGACCTCGTCGATCGTCTCGACATGCCGAAAAGCTCGGCGTCGCGCGTCCTCAAGCAGATGACGGAAACCGGCCTGCTCGAACGCGACAAGAAATCGCTCGCGTACCGGCCTTCGATGCTGCTGCTCGAACTGAGCCATCTCGTGCGCGCGTCCAGTTCGCTGATCGACATGTGCGCGCAGGCGCTCGAAACGCTGGGCGCGCGGTACGGACACACGGGGTACGTCTCGGTGCTCGAGGGCAACGACGTCGTCGTGCTGCGCGTGCGCCCGGGCTCGCTCGCCTTCCGGGCCATGACGAATCCCGGCCATCGCTCGGCGTCGTGGGCAACCTCCACGGGGCGTGCGCTGCTCGCCCGCGAAACCGACGAAAGCATTCGCGCGCGCTTCCCGCTCGGCCTGCGGCCCGCGCACGGCGCGGCCGCCGACCCGGCGCAAGCCGACGACGCCCGCTCGCCCAACCGCGGCCCGGCCACGGTCGACGCGCTCATCGAAGAGATCGCCGCCACGCGCTCGCGCGGTTACGCGCTCGCGCAGAACGAAGCGCTTTACGGCGTGTGCTCGGTCGGGTGCGCGATCGCGGACCCGTCCAGCGGCGAATGCCTGTCGTTCTGCCTGAGCTTTCCGAGCGGCGCGGAGGAGGCCGCCACGATCGCCGAACTCGGCGAAGCCGTGCGCGCCGAAGCCCGCACCATCGGCCGCTCGCTCGGCGACCCTTACTGGGGCGCGTTTGCCCGTTGACCGGCACCGCCTTCCCGCTTTTTGCGAACCACACGTAGCCAACGAGACCACACCATGCATGCTTCCCACTCGCCCGAAGGGCAGCCCACCGGCGCGGGCACGGCCGCCGGCAGCGGCGCGCCACGCGCCGCGCAAGTCCATCCCGCCGCGCTGTCGCCCGCCAATCTGCTGCTGCTCGCGGTCCTGAGCGTGATCGGCGCGATCATCGGCATCGAACTGTTGGTGAAGGTGGGCGTGACGCCGAACACGTCGATCGTCGGCGCGCTGGCCGCCATGATCTGCGCGCGCGTACCCCTGCGTTTCTTCCGCTCGTATCGTTCGGTGCACGCGCAGAACCTCGCGCAAAGCGCCATCTCGGCGGCGACCTTCGGCGCGGCGAACAGCCTGCTCCTGCCCATCGCGATCCCGTTCCTGTTCGGCCGCGAAGACCTCGTGATGCCGATGTTCGCGGGCGTCGCGCTCGGCATGCTGCTCGACGGCTACATGCTGTACCGCATGTTCGGTTCGAGCGTGTTCCCGGCCACGGGCACCTGGCCGCAGGGCGTCGCGGCGGCGGAAGCGATCAAGGCCGGCGACGAAGGCGGCAAGCAGGCGCGCCTGCTCGGCGTGGGCGTGGTCGTGGGGCTGATCGGCTCGTGGCTCGGCATTCCGATGTCGGCGTTCGGCACGGCGTTCATCGGCAATATCTGGGCGCTCGGCATGCTCGGCATCGGCTTCCTGATTCGCGGTTATTCGGTGCCGCTGTTCCATTTCGCGATCGACAAGGCCTACATTCCGCACGGCATGATGATCGGCGCGGGACTCGTCGCGCTGGTGCAGGTCGGGATGCTCGTGATGCGCGATCAGAAGACCTCGAAGGCGGCGAGCAACAGCGCGGCCATGCGCGCGCCGAGCGTCGCCAGCTCGATGCGTTTCGGCGCGATCGCGTATGTCGTGCTCGCGGGCCTCATCGCCCTCGTGAGCGGCCTGTATGGCGAGATGTCGCCCGGCATGCTCGTGGGCTTCGTGCTGTACGCGGCGCTCGCGGCGTTCGTGCACGAGTTGATCGTTGGTATCGCGGCCATGCATTCGGGCTGGTTCCCGGCCTTCGCCGTCGCGCTCATCACGCTCTTGATCGGCATGCTGATCGGTTTCCCGATGGTCTCGCTGGTGGTGCTCTGCGGCTTTTCCGCCGCGACCGGTCCGGCGTTCGCCGACATGGGCTACGACCTGAAGGCCGGCTTCATTCTGCGCGGCCACGGCGAAGATCCCGCGTTCGAACTCGCGGGCCGCAAGCAGCAGTTGATCGCCGCCATGCTCGCGTTCGTGGTTGCCATTCCCGTCGTGCTGCTCGCGCATCACGCGTTCTTCGCCAACGGCCAGATTCCGCCGGTCGCGAAGGTCTATGTCTCGACCATTCAGGCCGGTGTCGCGCCGGGCGTGCTGCATTCGCTGCTGATGTGGGCGGTGGTGGGCGCCGTGTTGCAGTTCATCGGCGGACCCAAACGCCAGCTGGGCGTGCTGTTCGCGACCGGCCTGTTGATCGCGAGCCCGCTCGCGGGCTGGGCCGTGGTGGCCGGCATTGCGATCCGGCTCGTGATCGAGCGGCGCCATCCCGCCGCGCGCAACAGCATGGAAGTGTTCGCCGCGGGCGTGATCGCCGCGGACGCGCTCTACAGCTTCTTCGGATCGCTCGTCAAAACGCGCTGAGCGTTTCCTTTCCTGCCCGGGCGCGCCGGTTTCGGCGCGCAGCGGGCATTCATCGTTTGCACTCGAATACCCCGTTATGAGCCTCGCACAAACCCTGCAAGTCTTCGAAGCCTTCGACAGCCGCTATGCCAGCGGCCAGACCGTGATCGATCTGCTCGCGCCGTTCGCCGACCTCGGCGTGAGCGTCGACGTTACCGAGATCGGCGGTCCGAAGGGCACGACCGATTTCGTCAAGATCGCCATTCCCGGCGACGACGGCAAGCGCCGCGGCGGCAGCGCGAAGACGCTCGGCATCGTCGGCCGTCTGGGCGGGATCGGCGCGCGGCCTTCGCGCATCGGTCTGGTGTCGGACGCGGATGGCGCGATCGCCGCCGTGGCCGCCGCGCTCAAGCTCGCGCAAATGCGCCGCAACGGCGACCCGCTGCCGGGCGACGTGTTCCTCACCACGCACATCTGCCCGACCGCGCCCACGCGCCCGCACGATCCCGTCGATTTCATGGATTCCCCGATCGACACCGAAGACGTCAACGCGCACGAAGTGTGGGACGAAATGGACGCGGTGCTCTCGCTCGACACGACCAAGGGCAATCGCATCATCAACCACAGCGGCTACGCCATTTCGCCCACCGTGAAGGAAGGCTATATCCTGCGCGTGTCGGAAGATCTCATCCGCATCATGGAAATGACGAGCGGCAAGCCCGCGGTGACGTTCCCGGTGACCACGCAGGACATCACGCCTTACGGCAACGGCGTGCATCACCTGAACAGCATCATGCAGCCGTCGATCGCGACCAGCGCGCCGGTGGTGGGCGTCGCCATCACGACGCAAAGCGTGGTGCCGGGCTGCGGCACGGGCGCGAGCCACGAGACGGACATCGCGCTCTCGGTCAAATTCGCCGTGGAAGTCGCGAAGGAATTCGGGCGCGGCACCTGCGCGTTCTTCGACGAGAAGGACTACGCGCGCCTGCTCGAACTCTACGGCTCGCTCGCGCATCTGAAGGTGCGTCATCCCAACAAGTAAGGTGACAGCATGAACACACGAAAACTCGGCACGCTCACGATCGGCCAGGCGCCGCGCGCGGACATCACGCCGATCCTCGACGCCTATCTGCCCGCCGGCCTGCCGTGCGTGCACATGGGCGTGCTCGACAACCTCACGCGCGCCGAAATCGAAACGCGCTACGCGCCGCAGCCCGGCAACGCGACGCTGGTGTCGCGCCTGCTCGACGGCAGCTCGGTCGTCGTCGACAAACCCGCCGTGCGCGCGGTGTTGCAGGACAAGATCGACGCGCTCGTGGCGCAGGGCTGCAACGTGGTGCTCGTGTTGTGCACCGGCGAGTTCCACGGCCTCACGGGCGGCAGCGCGTGGCTGGTCGAGCCGGACCAGATCGTGCCGCCCACGGGCGCGGCGCTCGCTGGCGACCGCCAGGTGGGGATCGTCGTGCCGCTCGCGAGCCAGATCGACAGCGAGTTCCGCAAGTGGGCCGGCCTGCGCCGCCCGCCAATCTGCGCGGCCGCCTCGCCTTACGCGAGCGTCGACCAGAACGACGACCTCATCGCCGCCGCGCGCGAACTGCGCGAGCAGGGCGCGGAACTGCTGATCCTCGATTGCATGGGCTTCACCGAACGCCATCGCGAGATCGTCAAGCAGGCGAGCGGCTTGCCCGTGATTCTCTCCAACGCGCTGATCGCGCGACTGACCGCGGAGCTTCTGTGATGAACGCACTGCTGCTGAGCAATTCCCGAGGCCCCGACGGCGCATATCTCGTGCACGCGCTCGACGCCATTCGCGCGCTGACGCCGAGTGGCGGCCAGTCGCAAACGGAGGCGCTGTTCGTGCCGTTCGCGGGCGTCACGATGACGTGGGACGACTACGCGGCGAAAGTCGCGGCGGCGCTGGCGCCGGCCCATGTCTCGCTGCGCTCCGTGCACACCTTCGCGAGCGACGCCGAAGCGCAGGCGGCCATCGCGAAGACGCAACTGATCGTGGTGGGCGGCGGCAACACGTTCCAGCTGCTCGCGCAGTGCCGCTCGCGCGGTTTCGTCGAGGCGATTCGTCAGGCCGTGCGCGGCGGTGCGCGCTATCTCGGCTGGAGCGCGGGCGCGAACCTCGCGTGTCCGACCATCAGCACGACGAACGACATGCCGATCGTCGATCCGCAAGGCTTCGGCGCGCTCGATCTCGTCGATTTCCAGATCAATCCGCACTACACCAATGCGCTGCCCGCGGGGCACCAGGGCGAAACGCGCAACCAGCGGATCGAGGAATATCTGGCCGCGAACCCGCAGTCCACCGTGCTCGGTTTGCCCGAAGGCGACTGGCTGCAGGTCGCGGAGCGCGCCGTCACGCTGCGGGGCCCGCACGAGGCGGTCTGGTTCGCGCACGGCGCCGCGCCCCGCGCGCTGACCTCGGGCGAGGCCGTGCCGGGAGCCGCGCGATGACGCTCGGCATCATTCGCGTCCTGACCACCGACGACGACGCCGTTCTGCTCGAACACGGGCGGCTCATCAAGGCGCAGTACGGCATCGCTTCCGTGTCGCGCTGCATTCCCGACCAGCCCACGGGCATTTTCGACGCGGCGACCGAACAGCGCGCCGTGCCGAAGATCGTCGAACTGGGCCGCCAGATGGAAGCCGAAGGCGTTCGCGCGCTGTTCCTCAGTTGCGCGGCCGACCCCGGCCTCGCGGCGTTGCGCGCGGCGGTGAGCATTCCGGTCGTGAGCGCGGGCAGCGCGGCGGCGCGCGTGGCCGCGTTGACGGGCTTGCCGGTCGCGGTGCTCGGCATCGGTGCCGAGGCGCCTCGGCCGTTTCGCGCGTTGCTCGGCGAAGCGGTGCCGTACGCGCGGCCCGACGGCGTGACCAAAACGAACGATCTGCTCACGCCCGAAGGCGCGGCCGCCGCGCTCGCCACGGCGCGCCGCCTGCACGAGGAAGGCGCGAAGGTGATCGCGTTCTCGTGCACGGGCTTGTCGACGATCGGGCTCGCCGCGCGCATTCGCGAGCACATCGGCTGCGTGGCCGTCGACGCGGTCGCGGCGGCGGGCATGTTCGCGGTCGAGATGCTCGGCGCGGCGCGCTTGACGCGGGTCGCGCAGGTGCCGCAGTCGTCGCAACTGCATTGAGACCCCGGGCGGCCACGCCAGCCGGCTAGCCTGGCGGGCTCGGGGGCGTCGCGTGCGTCGTGTGCACGCCGACGCCTTCAGCCCAGGCTGCGTTGCAGCGCGTCGTGGTCGATCGGCTTGACCAGATGCTCGTCGAAGCCCGCTTCGCGCGTGCGCTGGTAGTCTTCGGGCTGCCCGTAGCCGGTGACCGCGACCAGCCGCACGCCTTCCAGATGCGGTATCTCGCGCAGTTTGCCGGCCAGTTCGTAACCGTTCATGCCCGGCAACCCGATGTCGAGCAAGGCCACCTCGGGAAGGAAGGTCTGCGCGCGCTCGATCGCTTCGAGCGCGCCGTACGCGACTTCGGGCGTGTGACCCAGCACGCCGAGCAGCATCGAGAGCGAGTCGGCGGCATCGCGGTTGTCGTCCACGACCAGCACGCGGCGCGAGCGTATCCCGGCGGTGTCCGGTTCGATGGGCGCTCCGGCCGGCATGGCGATCCGCGGCAGTTCGATCTCGAAGGTCGCGCCGTGACCGACGCCGTCGCTGCGCACGAGAATCTCCCCGTGGTGCATGTGGACCAGCCGCTTGACCACGGCCAGCCCGATTCCCAGCCCGCCTTGCGCGCGATCCAGCGTGCGGTTGCTCTGCACGAAGAGATCGAAAACGTGCGGCATCAGCTCGGCGGAAATACCCGAGCCGTTGTCCGCAATGCCGATGACGGCGTGAGTGCCACGCGGCCGCGTCCAGACGTGAATGGCGCCGCCCGGGTCCGTGTATTTCACCGCGTTCGTGAGCAGGTTGCCCACGCATTGGACGAGCCGCGCGATGTCGCCTTCCACGAAGAGCGGCGTGTCGCGCGTCGTCGTTTCCACCGTTAGCGTGTGGCGCTTTTCGCGCAGCTTCGGCTCGACCATTTCGATCGCCTGGGTCACCACGCCGGCGAGATCGACGGGCCCATGCTGCAGCGTGATCCGCCCCTGCGTAATGCGCGAAATATCGAGCAGATCGTCGACGAGCCGCGTCAACTGGGTCGTCTGGCGCTTGATCATGTCGGCGGCGGCCTTCGCGCCGTCGTGGCCGGTCACCATCCGCGAAAGCAGTTCGCCCGCGTTCGCGATGGGCGCGAGCGGATTGCGCAGTTCGTGCGCGAGCATGGCCAGAAATTCGTCCTTCTGACGGTCGGCGTGACGCAGCGCCTCCACGCCGTGCGCGCGCTCCTCGGCTTCCTGCTGGCGCGACACGATGATGGCCGCGGCCTGCGTGAAGCGCATGGCCAGTTCGCGGTCGCGCGCGCCGGGCTGGCCCGGTTGCGCGCGAAAGATCGTAAATGTGCCGACCACTTTGCCCGCCACGGTCTCCACCGGGAAGGACCAGCAGGCGCGATAGTCGTATTGCCGCGCGAGCCACAACCAGTCCTTCCAGCGCGGCTCGGTGTTCACGTCCGGGGTGATGACCGCCTGGCGCATGCAGGCGGCGCGCCCCCAGTCCACCGAGCCCGCGTCGATCGGCACCGTTTCGAGCGCGTGCGTGCCGTGCTCGAGCATGCCGGCGACATGCCGCAACCCGGCCTGCTTCGCATCGGCGATATGGAACGCGCAGCGCGCCTGCCCCTGCATCTGCCCGGCGGCGGCGTGGGTGAGTATGTCGAGCGAAACCGTGAGTGGTTCGTTGTTGACCGCGGCCTGAAACGCGTCCTTCAGCGCCGCGAGCCAGGCGGTGTTATCGCGCAGCACGGTCTCGATCCGCTTTCGCTCCGTCATGTCGACGGCCATGCCGAACCATTCCACCACCGTGCCGTGTTCGTCCTTGACCGGAATGGCGCGCGACATCGCCCAGCCCTGCGAGCCGTCGAGGCGCCGGATGCGGTGCTCGCATTCGAAGCGGGTTTGATGGTCGATGGCGTGCTGGACGTAGTCCGAAACCCGCGCGCGATCCTCCTCGGGAATGTAGCGTTCGAGCCAGCTCGAACTGGCGTCGTTGGTATCGGCAATGAAATTCCGGCCTTGCAGAAAGCGCATTTCCGTCCAGTCCGCGTTCATGGAGTAGACCGCGTCGGACGAAGCGCCGATCAACGCGCGAAAGCGCTCCCCGCTCTTGCGGCGCAGCGCCGTCAATTCGATCAAGGCGTCGATGCGCGAGACGAGTTCGCGCGCGGAGAACGGCTTCACCAGATAGTCGTCGGCGCCCGTGCCGAGGCCTTCCACGCGCGCCTCTTCGCCGGCCCGCGCCGAGAGCAGGATGACCGGCACGTCGCGCAGCCGTTTGTCGCCGCGCAGGGCGCGCAGCACGCCGAGCCCGTCGAGGCCCGGCATCATGATGTCCGAAACGATCAGGTCGGGCCGTTCGCGCGTGGCGGCTTCCAGTGCGGCGCGCCCGTCGCCGACGATCTCCACCTCGAATTTCGCGGCGAGCAGATTGCGGATATAGGCGCGCATGTCGGCATTGTCGTCGGCGACCAGCACGCGCGGCCGGAGGCTGACCGGCGCGGCGATCGACAGGCCCACGGGAGGCACATCCGGCACGATCTCCGTCGACAAAACCTGCGGCGGCTGGCTGCCCGCGTCGTCCGGCAGCCAGCGCATGGCCTCCTGCACGAAGGCCTCCGCGCCGATCGCGGCCGGCGTGGCGTGCCCGGGCGCCTTGAGCCGGTCGGCGGGCAGATGGGCCGTGCCGAACGGCAGCGAAACCCGGAAGGTCGTGCCGTGCCCCGGCTGGCTGCGAACCGTGATCTCGCCCGCATGAAGCCGGACCAGTTCCTGCACCAGCGCCAACCCGATGCCGGTGCCTTCCTGGCTGCGCCCGGCAATGCCCTCCACGCGATGGAAGCGATGAAAGATGCGCGGCTGTTCGACTTCGGGAATCCCGGCGCCGGTGTCGCTCACCTCGAAAACGGGACGCGCGTCCTGCACGCTCAGCCTCACGGCGATGGTCCCCTGCAAGGTGTACTTGAAGGCGTTCGAGAGCAGGTTCAGGACGATCCGTTCCCACATTTCCCGATCGATATACACCGGTTCGCGAAGCGTTTCGCAGTCGACCTCGTAGGTCAGGCCGCCGCCCTCGATCGCCGAGCGGAACATGCTCGCGAGTTCGCGCGTGAGCGCCGCCAGATCGGTCGGTTCATAGGACGCCTGAACGCGGCCCGCCTCGATCCGCGAAAAGTCGAGCAAGGTGTTGACGAGCCGCAGCAGCCGCAGCGCGTTGCGATGCGCGAGGTTGAGCTTCGCGCGCGCGTGCGGGGGAAACTCTGGGTCGACCGCGAGTTCCGCCACCGGGCCGAGCATGAGCGTGAGGGGCGTGCGGAATTCGTGGCTGACATTGGAGAAGAACGCGGTCTTGGCGCGATCGATTTCGGCCAGCGCCTCGGCCCGCCGGTGTTCCGCTTCGAGCGCCCGTGCGTCGCGCAGCGAGGTGACGACCTGCGACGACGCCAGTTCGAAGAAGGCCTGGTAACCCGCGTCCAGCACGCGGTGCGGACTGACGCCGCAGATCAGCGCGCCGTACGCGTCGGGCTGTTCGGGCGACGCGAGCGGCAGCACGAGCGCCGACCGTACCGTTTCGTCCCATGGGCTGCGCGGCAGGCTTTCGGGCGCGTGCGGCAACTCCGCCATGAACTCGATACGGCGCGCGCGCGCGATGTCGTGCAAGCGCCAGGGAGTCTCCGCCGGCGCGCCCGCGAGATCGAGCGTGGCGGGCGCCAGCCGTTCGAGCAGCGCCGGATCCAGGCCGGCGCTGGCGATTCTGCGGGCATGCGCCGCGCCGTCGTCGAACAGATAAATCAGGGCGAACGGCACGTCCCACGGATTGTCCTTGAGCACGGCGGCGGCGCTGATACAGGCGTGATCGACGGTCTGCGCGTCCGCCGAACCGCGCGCGCCCAGGTCGCGCAGCGTGCGGAGCTGCCGGTCGGCGTAAATCTGTTCCGTGATTTCGGTGACGGTTGCCAGCACGCCGCCAATGCCGCTCTCGACGGTGTCGTCCGGCACGGGGCTATAGGCGAGACGGAAGTGGCTTTCCTCGCGCGGCACCTTGCGTTCGAGCAGAACGGCAACGTCGTCGCTGACCGAGGCGGGGCCGCCGCGAAACGGCCGTTCGGCCATGGGGCCCAGAATGTGGAAGACCTCGCTCCAGCAATCGCGAAAGCGCTGCCCCATTGCGCGCGGGTGTTTTTCGCCGAGCACGGGCCGATACGCGTCGTTGTAGATCTGGACGAATTGCGGCCCCCACCACAGCAGCATGGGCGAATGATTGTGCAGGACCAGCGAGGCTGTGGAGCGCAACGACTGCGACCAGCCCGCCACCGGACCAATGGCGGTGCTGGCCCAGTCGACCGCGCGGGCGAGCTCGCAGGCCTCGCCTGGGCCGGTCAGGCAGCGTATTTCCGCCTCGGTGTCGGCCTCGGGTTCGTGGGCGGACTGGCGTTCCGCTTCGCGTCGGTCTTGCGTGGTAGACATGGTTCCGTTGCCCAAGAACGCCCTCTGATCGCGTCGAGATGAACGCAGACAAACGGCTAGCCGCGCGGTCGAAATGCCGCGACGTCCATGCTACTTCACCTGTTTCACCCGGCGCCAGATCCGGGCTACCCGGGGCAAGCCCGGCATGCCGCGGGCAAACGGCGGCCGAACGGCAGGCTACACCGCTTCAGGCGGCATTCACGCAGTGTTCCGCGACCCAACCCATGGCGCATTCTTTCGCAAACGAAAGCGCTTCGTTTTCGTCGATGAAATTGCCGTCCAGGCACAGATCGTGGACGTCCTCGTCGAACGAGCCGTCGGTGGCCGGGCTGAAGATGCGCGCGTTCGCCACGATCCGGCCGTCGTCGATACTCGCGCTGGTGCTGATGAGACAGGACTGGAATACGAATTGCATGATGCGCTCCGGGTCGACTATTGAAACAGGACAGTGAACGGGACACTGGACGAAGTTCGCCAGCGCAAACGCCATGCCGCGTGCCGTCGAAATCAGGCCACCGCGCCGGTCACCGCGCGCGAACGCCGCGGCATCCTGCGCCACACGACGCCGCCGTTGCCGGCGCGGCGGGCGTATCCGCGCATTGAGCAGGCGCCCTGGTTGCGCTGGCGCGATCCATACGTATGATTCAATTCACCGCTCCACGATGAGGGCGGACCACCAGGCGCCGGGGTAGCGACAAACCGGCGACTGGCGTGCGACAAAAGCGGCATTCTGCGGAGCAGCGTTACATGACGGATTGGCCACATGGGAATGGCGAGATGGCTCGCCTGATTCGGACGTTCGACTGGGCCGGCACGCCGCTGGGACCCGTCGCGCAGTGGCCGTTTAGCCTCAAGAACACGGTCGACCTGATTCTGGCCTCGGGGCATGCCATGCAACTGGCGTGGGGACCGGAAAAAGTCATTCTGTACAACGACGCCTATGCGCCGATGCTGGGCGGGCAGCACCCGCGCGCGCTCGGTCTCCCGTTTCACAAGGCGTGGCCCGATATCTGGCGCGACATCGAGCCGCTGGTCGCGCAGGTGTTCGCGGGCGAGACCGTGAAGTTCGAAGACATGCCGCTCGTCATGAACCGCAACGGTTATGCGGAAGACACGTGGTGGAACTTCTCGTATTCGCCGGTGCGCGACGAGTCGGGCGAGGTCTCGGGGCTGCTGAACGTGACCGTGGACGCGACGGCGAAGCACCGCACCCAGCAGGTGGAGCACGAGCGCGACACCGCCCATGCCCAGCTGCAACTCAACGAGGCCCGCTTCCGGGCACTGGTCACGGCGGGCGGCAATTCGGTCTACCGGATGAGCCCAGACTGGCGGATGATGTTCCAGCTCGACAGCCAGACGCTCGCCAACACGGCGGCGCCCATCGAAGACTGGGTCACGAAATACATTCCCGACGAAGATCTGCCGAAGGTGCGTTGCGCGATCGACGCGGCCATTCGTACCCGCTCGCTGTTCGAACTGGAGCATCGCGTGCGCCTGTCCGACGGCGGCGTGGGCTGGGTGCTGTCGCGCGCGGTGCCGCTCCCGGGACCGGACGGCGAGATCGCCGAATGGTTCGGCTCGGCCAGCGACATCACGCAGCGCATTCAGACCGAGCAGGCGATGCGCGAGCGCGAGGAACGGCAGTCGTTTTTGCTCGTCCTCAGCGACGCGCTGCGCACCGAACAGGCGCCGGAGGCCATCGGCCGCATCACCACGCGCCACGTGGCCGAACGGCTGGGCGCGGACCGCTGCTACATCGTGCGGCTCTCGCGCGACATCGGCAAAGGCTGGGCCGAGTTCGAGACGCGGCGCCCGGATTTATCGTCCGCCGAAGGGGAATATCGCCTGGACGACTTTCCCGAGTCGACGGCGCGCATGGAAACGCAGTCTCTGGCGCTTGCCGATATCGCGACGGACACGACGCTTTCGGACGTCGACAAACAATCGTTTCGCGCGCTGCGGATCGGTGCCATCCTCGCGGCGCCGCTGCGGCGTGGCGGGCGCGATACGTTCTGGGCACTCGTTGCGACGTCCACGCAACCGAGGGAATGGCGCAGCGAGGAGCTGCGCCTGCTGGAAGAGTCCGCCGAGCGAAGCTGGTCGGCCATGGAGCGTGCGCATGCCCAGGCCGCGCTGCACGACGCCGACCAGCGCAAGGACCAGTTTCTGGCCGTGCTGGCGCACGAGCTGCGTAATGGACTCGCGCCGCTCGTGTACAACGTGCAAATCGGCAACAGCCGTTCCGGGAACGTCGCGCTGATGAAAGAGCTGTTCGTGCGCAGCGACCGGCAGTTGAGGCACCTCGTGCTGCTGGTCGACGACTTGCTGGACGTGGCGCGCATCACGACCGGCAAGATCGAACTGAAGCTCGAAACCGTGAATCCGCGCGACGTGGTGAATCTCGCGCTCGACGCCTGCCGCCCCGAAGCCGAGCGCAAGCACCACCATCTGACCGTGATCGACGAGGCGAGCTTTGGCCTCGCGGTGCGCGGCGATCGCGTGCGCCTCACGCAGGTCGTGTCGAACCTGCTGTCCAACGCCACGAAGTACATGAACGACGGCGGCAACATCACCGTGCGGATCGCGCGGGACGGCGAGCAGGCGTTGATCGAAGTGAGCGACACGGGCATCGGCATTCCGCCTGCGGCGTTGCCGCGCGTTTTCGAGCTGTTTTCGCAGGTGCGCGAGCAGCAGGCTTATTCGGCGGGCGGCCTGGGGATCGGGCTTTCCATCGTCAAGCAACTGGTGGAAATGCATGGCGGCGGCGTGACCGCGGTGAGCGAGGGCGAGGGCCGGGGCAGTACGTTTTTCGTGCGCTTGCCGCTCATGGTGGGGGACGACGCGAGCGAGGCCGCCGACGTGGCGCAGCCCGAGGTCCCTGCGTCGGCCCGTGCGCTGCGGGTGCTGGTGGTCGACGACCGGCGCGACGCCGCCGATGCGCTAACGGAACTGCTGAAGCTCGACGGCCACGACGCGCAGGCGGCGTACGGCGGCGTGCACGCGCTGGAAAGCGCTCACCGGCGCCGCCCCGACGTGGTGTTCCTCGATCTGATGATGCCGGACATGGACGGGTTCGAAGTCGCCCGCCGGTTGCGTAGCGAGTTTCCGGACCAGCCGCCCTTGCGGATCGTGGCGCTCACCGGGCGCGGTCAGGAAACCGACCGGCGCGAAACCCAGGCGGCGTCCTTCGACGGTCATCTGACGAAGCCCGCCGTGGACGCCGAGCTGCGCTCCGTGTTGTCGGCGGCGCGCGAGTCGCTGGCGTGAGGCCGATGCAACCGGTGCGCCGCGGCTGGCGATAGCGAGGTTCATCGCCTGGAACGGGAGCGGCGCCGGGTGTGCGCATCGGCGCCGCTTTATTCGCTACATTGCCCGCGCCGCTCACCACACGCCGTAGAACACCCCGGCTTTCTTGTACTGATGCGTGCCGCGTTCGACGTCGTCGTGCGTCACGGTCGTGCGGTTGCGCAGGCCGAGCGACCAGCCGAGCAGGCGCTCGCGCATGCCTTGACGCACGCTCTCGAACGCCGGGTCGGTGCCGAGGTCGACGAATTCCTCGGGATCGTTGCGCAGGTCGAACAACTGCGGCGCGAAGCCGTCCCAGTGAATGTATTTCCACGCGTCGGTGCGCACCATCCAGCCGCGGCAGGCGTCGGGGTCGCGGCCGAGAATCTGGCGTGCCTGCCGATACGCGTAGTCCAGCTCGGAGAACACGGCGTCACGCCATGGCTTTGACGTTGCGGCGTTGCGCGTGAGCGCGAGCAGCGAGCGGCCTTCGACGCGGTGTTCGGGGACCGGCATGCCGAGCGCGTCCAGCAGCGTCGGGACGGTGTCGATCGCCTCGACGAAGCGCGCGTCGCTGCGGCCGCGCGTGGCGTCGGCCTCGGGCGACGGATCGTAGACGATGTACGGCACGCGCTGCACGGTGTCGTAGAACAATTCCTTCTCGCCCAGCCAGTGGTCGCCGAGGAAGTCGCCGTGGTCGGCGGTGAAGACGATCAGCGTGTCTTTCCAGCGTCCGAGCCGGTCCAGCGTTTCCCACAGTCGCCCGAGCTGATCGTCGAGCTGGCTGATCAAGCCCTGGTAAGCGGGCCGCACCTTGGCGATGACCTCGTCGCGCATGAAGTTGGCGCATTCCTCCTGCTCGAAGTAGGCGCCCGTCACCGGATGCGGCGTTGCGCGCTCGCGCGCCGCGCGCTGCACCGGCAAGCATTGATCGAGCGTGTACTTGTTGTGGTAGGGCGCCGGCGCCATGTACGGCCAATGCGGCTTCACGTACGAGAGATGCATGGCCCACGGCGTGTCGCCCTGGCGTTCGATGAAGCGGATCGCCTGGCCGGTCGTGTAGGCGGTTTCGGAGTCGGCTTCGCGCACGCGCGCGGGCAGGTGGACATTGCGCATGTGCCAGCCGCTGACGATGCGGCCTTGTTCGTCTTCGGCCGAAATCACGAAGTCCGTCCACGGGTCGTCGCTCGCGTAGCCCTGGCGGCGCAGGTAGTCGGCATAGCCTCCGGCGGGTTCCGCGTGGTGACCGTCGTAGCGGTCGACCAGCGTGAAATGGCCTTCGCGCAGCAGGGCGCCGAGCGCGTTGCCGCCGTCCAGTTGCAGCCGTTGCAGACCGTGGCTGTCCGGCATCATGTGCGTCTTGCCGACCAGCGCGAGCGGCAGGTTGCGCGCGGCGAGGTATTCGCCCAGCGTGATCTCGTCGGTCGACAGCGGCACGCGGTTCCACGTCGCACCATGGCTCGCCACGTAGCGCCCGGTGTAGAACGACATGCGCGACGGACCGCACACGCCGGACTGCACGAAGGCGCGCTCGAATTTCATGCCGCGCCGGGCCAGACCGTCGATATTGGGCGTGGCCAGATAGGGATGCCCGTAGCACGAGAGGTGATCCGCGCGCAGCTGGTCACACATCACGAAAAGCACGTTGCGGACGGTTGACATCTTAGGTATCCGAAGTGAAATGAAGCGTTGCCGCTCAGCGCGAAGGCGTGCCGTCGCGGGTCGCGTCGGGGCTTGCATCGCGGGTAGTGGGCGGTGCGCCGGCGGGGCGGCGCGCGAGGTCGCGCATCGGCCACAAGGCGGCGAGCCCGACGAGCATCGCCACGGTCACGAAGTACGCCGGCATCATCTTGTCGCCCGTCGCACTGATCAACCAGGTGACGAGAAACGGCGAGAAGCCGCCGAACAGGGTGGTGGCCACGTTATAGGAAATCGACAGGCCGGTCGCGCGCACCTGCGCGGGGAACAGTTCGGCCAGCGCCGTGGAGGCGGGGCCCAGCGCGGCCGCCATCAAGACGGCGAAGACGATCTCGGCGCCGAGCAGTCGCGGCAGGCTCGGCGCGGCCACGAGCCACAGGAACAGGGGATAGATGGTCAGCACGTACAGCGCCATCGAGACGCCCATCACCGGTTTGCGTCCGACGCGATCGGACAGCAGGCCGAACAGCGGAATCAGGATCATGCGCAGCGTGCCCGTGACCATCAGCACGATGAAGGGCGCGGAGACGGGCAGCTTCAACTGGCTCACCGCGTAGACCGGCAGATAGACGTTGAGCACGTACTGGGCGACCGAGCTGGCGACCACCAGCCCGAAGGCGATCCACAGCGCCGCCTGATGCTCGCGCCACACCGTGGCGAGCGTCGAGGCGGCCTGGCGAGACGCGGTCGCGCTCGCGCCTTCGCGCGTGTTCGGCTGGTCCGGCACCGTCTCGTGCAACCGCGTGCGGATATAGAAGCCGACCGGACCGATCAGCATGCCGAATAAAAACGGCAGGCGCCAACCCCAGGCATCCAGCGCGCTGGCGCTCAGGCCGCGCGTGACCAGCGCGCCCATCAACGCGGCCGTCACCGCGGCCACGAACTGGCCGAAGTTCTGCCAGCTGCCGTAAAAACCGCGCCGGTGCGGCGGCGCGTACTCGATCAGCATGGCTGTGGCACTGCCGAACTCGCCGCCCGCGGAGAGGCCTTGCAGCAGCCGGGCCAGCACCACGACGACCGGCGCGGCGACACCGATGCTGGCGTAGCCGGGCGTGAGCGCCATCATGGCCGAGGACACCGTCATCAGCAGGATGACCAGTGAAAGGGCGGCTTTGCGCCCGGCGCGGTCGGCGTAGACGCCCAGCAGGATGCCGCCGATCGGGCGCATCAGGAACGCGCTGCCGAACGTGGCGGTGGTCAGCAGCATCGAGACCGTCGGGTTCGACGCTGGAAAGAACTGGCGCGCGATGATCACCGAGAGGAACCCGAACACGATGAAGTCGTACCACTCGAAGGCGTTGCCGATGGTCGCGGCGACGATCGCGCGGCGGTTGGCCGGGGGCAGGGCGGGCAGGGTGGGCATGGCGGATTTCTCCTGGCGGCGGCCGGCCTCCTGGGCGGGCGGCTGCCATGTCTCGTTTCAGTGTTGTCGTTTTTCGTGGTTGCCAGCGCGGCGCGCGTGGCTGGCCGCGTGGCATGCAATGAGGATTGTGTGGATTTACATCGATACCGTCCAATGAGATATTGCCTGCCAATCATAAAATAAAGGTTATGAGTTGATGGGTCCCGCACCTTCCGGCGCCGCGTCCGGCGCCTCGCTCGAACGCAGCGCAATCGAAAGCTATTTCTCGCGTCAGTTGAAGCTGCGCCATCTCCAGTTGCTGGTGGCGCTGGCCGATCGCCAGACCGTCGGCAAGGTCGCCGACGCGCTGCACGTGACGCAGCCGGCCGTCTCGAAGATGCTCAATGAGATGGAAAAGGGCATCGGCGTGCCGCTGTTCGAGCGCGACGGCCGCCGCATCCGGCCCACGGCTTACGGCGAGTGCCTGATCCGCCATGCGCGCGAACTGTTGCTGCACGCGCAGCGCGCGAGCGAGGAACTGCACGCGATGACGAGCGGCGTTGGCGGTCGCGTCGAGGTGGGCGTGCTCTCAGTGGCCGCGCCAATCTTGATGCCGGCCGCCGTGGCGCTGTTCAAGCAGCGCTCGCCCACGGCCACGGTGTGCCTGCAGGAAGGCACGCTCGATCAACTCGTGCCCGCGTTGCGCGCGGGCCAGCTCGACATGATCGTGGGTCGCTTCGCGCGGGGTCTGGCCGCGCCGGAATTCACCAGCGAGCCGTTGTTCGACGACCCGACGGTCATCGTCGTCGCGCGCACGCATCCGCTGGCGTCGCGCAAGCGTATCAAGTGGGCCGACCTGGCCGGCCTCGCGTGGATCGTGCCGAGCGCGGGCGCGCCGATGCACCGGCATCTGCTGGCGGTGCTGGAAACGCATGGCGTGGGCACGCCGATCAACACCATCGAGTCGGTGGTGATCGACGCCAACGTGGGCATGCTGCAGTCGTATCCGGTGCTGGGCCTGCTGCCGCGTTCGCTTGCGCGCCATCATGAAGCGAACGGCGCGCTGAAGATCCTGCCGCTGAGCCTTGGCGCCGCGCTCGGCCCGGTCAGCACGACATGGCGCGCCGACGCCGACGACACGCCGGCCAGCGCACTGTTTCGCGCCTGCCTGAGCGAGGCGGCGAAGGCCGTGCGGATTTGATGGGATCGTGCGCCGGGTCGCTGGCGCGGAGCGAGACGTGCCGCGCGCTTGGAACGCCTCCCGCGATAAATCGCGCCACGCACGTTCGTTGTTTTGCGTGCCGTTCGCGGCGCCTGCAACACCGGCTCGACGAATTTGCGCGGCTTCTGCGACTTGCTCGCAGACGTGCATGCGGCCCGAAACCGAAGCGTTGTCACGCAAGGACGTGGCCGCGTATCTCGACGTGCCGGCGGGCTGCCGCCGTTCCCGAACACCGAAACTTCGATATCCCCGGCAAAGAGAGTTGGCTGCGATCGATAGCGCAAGTCATCTCGACCTCATGCGCTTTCGGCGTCTTCCTCGAGTCGTCGCAAGATAAACATGGCATCAACCTTTTCCGGCGGGCAAATATAGAAGTTGAAGTGGCTTCCATCCCATTGAACAGGGGGCTTGTCCTTGTCGAATCCTTCGTCGTCCACGTGTTGATCCCGTGTCCAGCCAAACGAAATGTGCGATTCGATAAGAGCGCCATTGAGCGATTCCAGAATGGATTTCGCATCGGGGTTCAATTCGGCAAACGGCACAAAGTAATTCTGTATGAGATCGTCCAACGATACTTTGTCGGCTTGTCGCACCAGTAGCAGTCCCGCATTGGTACATTGACGTGCGATATTGCTTACATCCTCGCACGAAACCCGCGAGAGACCGTAACGCCCCACCGCGCAGGTGATGCAGGCCAGTATCATCGCGCTCGTACTGCGCATGTTGTTCAGTCGAGGAAGGTCGACCATATCAAACGTGAAATGAAATTGATTCATTCCAATATGGGTTAGACGGAATACACCGCCCTCCTCGCCAAGCGTGATCGCATTTTCGTGCCCCACCAGTTGCCGGCTGTCGGGGATAAATTGCTGATTGAGCCGGCGTACTGCCAGTTCAAGGCAGGGATGCACGAAGTAGTGAGAGCTTCTTCCAAGGTTAAAGGAACCCGTTCTGAACGCGCCAGGTGGTTTAAAGGCAATGTGCTGCAGATCGTTATTGATCTTTCTGACGAATCCGATCAGGCCGCGATTGATGAAATTGGAAAATGGATGATCGAGATGCGGTTCGGCCGTCTTGAAGCGATTGAAGCTGGAAAAGGCGCTCCGTTCCGATATGACATTCGTTGATATGAGCTTGAGCAGCGCATTATAGCGATTGTCCCAATACGGAATCATTTCCCGCTTGTATTGCTTATAAAAAATATAACCGACCTCGTCAACCACGCGCCTGACCGTGTCGGGCTTGCGGTCGGTGCACGCAAGTCGATTTCCCAACATCACGATTTCCCTCGGCCTGCCCAGTGTATGCCTGTACAAGTATTCGAAAATGGGTTCGGCTACACGAGCTCCCGTCTTGTCATAAATTTCATCGTGTTCGATGGTGGTATAGCCGAAGAATCGCTCGATGGGGGTGATCGCATTGGGTGCGATCAGACGGCCGGGGCGCATGCGAGCTATGTTGGCTTCGAAAATTTCCTGCCCGATAACCTTGTTGCAGGAAAGCTCCTGGTAGAGTTCCATCTCCTGAAGCGACAGCGCGGACCGGGACGCATCGATCGCTTCTTTTCGAAGTGTGGAGATCACGCGTATTCTTCTACTGGCGTTCCGTAAGTCTCGTTGCGCCGCCAGTAGTCCCAACTGAGCGGAGATCCAGACCTGCTCGCTCAGCGCGCCTGCTTGATAAAGACCCGTTACGATCGCTGCCTCGTCATCGGTGTCGTCGTCGCCGCCTGGGGCCGGGTAGTCGTTGGAACGATTCCCCGAACCATCGTACAGCTTGGTGCCGCTGCGGTAAGCGAGCAACGAATACCCAACATGCTTGTCGAAGGCTTCGTCGATACTGTCGATGAAGACGTAGGCGTATTGATCCAGCGTCGAAAGAATGGGTTTCAGCGTTAGTGTATAGAGATCCTGGTAAGAGGAGATACGTTCGTTAAGGAGCTGGATGAGGAAGGATTCAACGGTTCGTGGCGAACGTAAATCCACGTTCTCAGACATTTGATCGGAAATCTTCAATGCTCGCGCACAGGCGATGGGAAGTTTCAGCCTGGACCGGTAGATGATCGCCGTCGCGATGGCGGTCGACCAAAGCGTTTTCCAAAGACCGGGATTGCTGTACTGTTCTAAAGCGCCTTCTTTAAAATCAATACCCAGACGATCAAATTTCTCGATCAACTCTTCTTTCGGCAGGAAAATGGCATTGACAGCCGAGTCGCGTATCAATTTGCTTTTTCGTTGCAGAGCCAGTGTTTTTCCCATGCCTTTTGGCGCAACCAGGGAGAGCACCGAATCACGATTGAGGAAGTCGAGGATCTCTGGTGTCTCCACGAAAGGTTGTGCCAACGGATTGGTGCTGTCCTGAGCGTCGAAGATCCACGCTCCATCACCATATTCTCCGTCCTGACCACAAATGTCGCCCATGCGGATCCCCTATCGAAGTTAATTGCGGTGTTGTTGTACTTCAGTTTCCTTGCTCGAATATTCAACGATAAAGTAGTAGATCGACAACACAGCAATCAACAGCGAGACCGAGGCTGCATACTCGAATTTGATAATTGCCTTATCTTCCTTGAGAACCTGGGTCACTGTGGATGCTGCAATGATCGCGATGAACAGCGCAACTTCAAACGCTTTGAATTCGAGTAACTCTCTCCGGAAAACATTGGTCTCTTCCTTGTACGCGAGCGCCTTGATGTATCGGTTCAATGCAAGGATGAGCAGATAGGGCAACGGGGCGACCAGAATGATTTCCAACGCACCGAGGCTGGTCAGCATGGCTTCGTGCGCATTGCGCGCCGAGGCGTGTTCTATCTCCCCGGGCGGCGCCTGAGGGTCGGCTTTTTCTGGCGTTTCTCCTGAATGGTTGGCGGGCGCAGGCCCTGGTCCCTGAATGCTCTCGTGGGGGGCGCCGCCCAAGCCCGCGCCCTGTAATATGGCGGCGCCTAACTGGCACATGCCCAGAAGAAGCATTAAAAACATGAATGCGGCCGCCGAAGCCGAAAAGATGACGCTAAGACGCGAAAATATTTTCTGTATGTACTCGTGCTGGCGTTCGGTCCTCATTTCTGCAGCCCGCTTTCTGGGAGAAAAGAAGGCCAGTTCGTTCGCCGCGGAGCCCATCGCCGAGGTTTGATTTCGACATTCGACGCGCTCCCTGAATTGCCTGATTCGCGTATTTCTGGAAAGCGGCAAGGAAAGATAATAAAGAATTTTCGAAGGTAGCCGGAAAACCAGGCTCCCTGTGCGTAGAAAGTATTTTTTTAGCTCTGGTAGCGGTTCGCTCGACAAATTCCGATGCACTTCGAAGAGCGCTTCGCTGGATTCGACAAAATCGAATTCGCTTTCATACAGCGACTTAAGCGCATCGTTGACGATTTCGTGCGGCACAACCTCTGAAAAATTATAATATCTAAGCTTCGTATTCCATTGTTCGGAAACCCAGTTTCTTGTGAATTGCACAACATTGATCCGGGTGGGGCGCTCTATTTTCAGCTTTTTGATCTCTTCTTCGATTGCTGCCGCCAAAAGATCCTGGACGTTGTCGACTTTGGCCTGTTCGACCTCGGATACCTGGCGATGGACGGGCGAGTCTCGTAGCAGTGCGTGCAGCTTCGAGTGAATTTCCGCGAGTTCGAGTCGTTTGCGGGCGATCTCGATTTCGTTGATTAACCCACTCAATACAGGATCGTTATCGCGCTCTTCGTCGAGATCGGCAGCGTGCATGTTTTTTCCTATGAAGAATGACGACCGCTCTCTACCGCACGTTTTTTGCTTCTTTGCACCGTCCAGTCTAGTTGTATTTTTTAAATAGTCTAGCGCTTGTCGCATTCTTAAATTCGGCTTTCGTGCCCAACAATTGGGCGAAAGAGAGTTTCAAAAAAATGGATTGCAATCGTTCGGGTGGTCCTTTCGTCTCGGGAAAATGGCGAACCGTAAAAATCAGCGTTTGTCGGGAATGCCGGGAAGCCGTAATGGAATATCCTGCGTTCCGCGGAGCGAATCGCTGAACGGCACGTGACGTTGAATCTCATGCATGCATGAAACCGGAGATCGCGTGCGGCGCCGGACATCGAACTCCCTTCGCTGATGAGAATGAGAGTCGAAGGACCGGCGCAGGCGGGGCGCGACTGATGCTTTGCGCGCCGTCACGCCACAGTCGCCCGGAAATCGGGCGAGCAGGCGAGCCCCACGATATTGCCAATACCAAAGGACACATTTCCGATATCGAAAGCCGGCAATAATCGTTGTCCGTATCGTTCAAGCTCGCGTCGCGCACGGATGCGCGTCGCCAATCCTGACCGATACGTTATGAGCCAACTACCCGCACCCGCAGCGGACGCGTCGAAACCGCGTCTGGGCATCGATATCGGGGGCACGTTCACCGATTTCGTCCTCGAAGCCGGTCACGTTCGCCACACCCACAAACGCCTGACGACGCCCGACGCGCCCGAGCGCGCCGTGCTCGAAGGCGTGCGGCATGTGCTGCGAGAGACCGGCATTGCCGCGAGCGCACTCGGGGCGATCATTCACGGCACCACGCTCGCCACGAACGCGCTGATCGAGCGCCGTGGCGCGCGCACTGCGCTCCTCACGACCGAGGGCTTTCGCGACGTCATCGAAACGGGCTTCGAGGCGCGTGCCGATCAGTACGATCTGCGGGTGCGCAAACCCGAACCGTTGATCGCCCGCGATCTGCGCTTCACGATGGCCGGCCGCATGAGCGCGCAAGGGGACGAACTCCAGCCGCTCGACCTGGGCGCGCTGGAAGGCATCGCGGCGGAACTCGCCGGGCGCGGCGTCGAGAGCCTCGCCATCGGCTTCATGCACAGCTACCGTAATCCACGGCACGAACAGGAGGCCGCGCGCTGGCTCGCCCAGCGCCTGCCCGGTTTGTCGATCAGCCTGTCGTCCGACGTATCGCCCGAAGTGCGGGAATTCGAACGATTCTCCACGACCGCGGTGAATGCGTATGTCCGACCGCTCATGGCCTCGTATCTCGGCCGTCTCGGCGCGGCGCTGCAGGCCATGTCGATCGAGGCGCCGCTGCTCTTGATGACGTCGGACGGCAGTCTCTGCGACGTTCACACCGCCAGTCGCTTGCCGGTTCGCCTGCTCGAGTCGGGGCCGGCGGGCGGCGCGTTGCTCGCGGCGCACATCAGCGAGCAGCTCGGCATGCGGCAGGTGCTGTCGCTCGATATCGGCGGCACCACCGCGAAGCTGTGCTTCATCGACGAGGGCAAGCCGCATATGTCGCGCTCGCTCGAAGTCGCGCGCCTCTATCGCTTCAAGCCCGGCAGCGGCATTCCGTTGCGCATTCCGGTGGTCGAACTGTGCGAGATCGGCGCGGGCGGCGGTTCGATTGCGCGCGTCGACACGCTCGGGCGCGTTCAGGTCGGCCCGGTGAGCGCGGGCTCGGACCCCGGCCCCGCGTGCTACGCGCTCGGCGGCCAACGCGCGACGCTCACCGACGCGCATCTGGGCGCGGGCCGTCTGGACCCCGCCAACTTCGCGGGCGGCACCCTCACGCTCGATGCCGAAGCCGCCCGCCGCGCGCTCGAGAACGATCTTGCGCGGCCGCTCGGCGTCAATGTGGACGCGGCGAGCTATGCCGTTGCGGAGATGGCGGACGAGGCAATGGCGAGTGCCGCGCGCGAGCACGCCATCGAACTCGGCAAGTCGGTGGCGGGCCGCACCATGATCGCGTTCGGCGGATCGGCGCCGCTGCACGCCGCGCGGCTGGCCGAAAAGCTCGGCATCGATCGCGTGGTGATTCCCGCGGCGGCCGGGGTTGGCTCGGCCTACGGCTTCCTGCTCGCGCCGGTCGCGTTCGAGGCGGTGCGCAGCCGCTTCGAGCCGCTCGCCCAACTCGACGCCGAAGCGGTCAACCGGTTGCTGTCGACGCTGGAAGACGAGGCGATGCAGATCGTCGAGCGCATCGCGGCGCGCGAGACGTGCGGCGTGCAGGCGACGGTCTCGATGCGTTATCGCGGGCAAGGCCACGAGTTGCAGGTCGCGCTGCCCGCCGCGCGGCTCGAGGGCGACGCGGTCGCGCTGCTGCGTGAACGCTTCGAAGCCGTTTATCGAGAGCGGTTCGGCCGTCTCGTGCCGCGTGCGGCGTTCGAAGTGCTCGGCTGGAGCGTCCGGGTGAGCGCGCCGCAGCGCGTCGCCATGTCCAACACCGCGCAGGCGGACCGCGCCAGCGACGCTCAGGCCGACTTCTTCACGCCCGAGCCTTCCGGCGAGCGCGACGTGCTCGACCAGTCGCGGCGCGAGCGCGTGCCCGCGCGGTTTTATCGCCGCGAGTCGTTGACGCGCGGCGCATTCGTCAGCGGTCCCGCCGTGATCGTGGATCGCGAAACCACCGTGGTGGTCCCCGCCGATTTCGACGCGCGCGTCGATTCCGCCGGCCACCTGCTGCTCGACCGCCGCGCCGCCGCCGGAGCCCACTCATCATGAAACCTGCCGATACCGCCATGACACACGACACGCCGCGCCCCCTGGACTCGATCCGCCTGCAGGTCATCTGGAACCGCCTGATCGCGGTGGTGGAAGAGCAGGCGCGGCTTTTGATGCGCACGGCGTTCAGCCCCACCGTGCGCGAAGCCGGCGATCTCTCGGCGGGCGTGTTCGACGCGCGGGCGCGGCTGGTCGCGCAAGCGGTCACGGGCACGCCCGGCCACGTCAACTCGATGGCGGCCGCTGTCGGGCATTTTCTCGACGTCTACCCTCTGGCGACGATGCGTCCCGGCGATCACTTCATCACCAACGACCCGTGGCTCGCCTCGGGACATCTGCATGACGTGACCGTGGTCTCGCCGGTCTTTCGCGGCGAGCGCGTGATCGCGTTCTTCGCCTGCACGTGCCACCAGGTGGATATCGGCGGCATCGGCCAGGGTCCCGACGGCCGCTCCGTGTTCGAGGAAGGCCTGTGCATCCCGCGTTTGCCGCTTGCGCGCGCGGGCGTCATCAACGCCGATCTGATCGAGATCATTCGCGCCAACGTTCGCACGCCCGACGAGGTGGAGGGCGACATCCTCTCGTACGTGGGCGCGAACGAAGCGAGCGGCGCGCGCCTCGTCGCGATGCTCGACGAGTTCGGCGAGGACGACATGGCGCGCGTGTCGGACGCCATCATCGAGCGCTCGCGCGCGGCGATGCAGCAGGCGATCGCGCGGTTGCCCGAGGGACGTTATCCCTACGCGATGCGGATCGACGGCTTCGATACGCCCGTCGATCTGATGGCGACGCTCGAAGTGTCCGGCGGCCGCGTGAAGGTCGACTTCGACGGCACTTCGCCCGCGAGCCATCGCGGCATCAACGTGGTGCTCAACTACACGCGTGCCTATGCCGCCTTCGGCGTGCGCGCGGCCGTCGCGCCGGAAGTGCCGAACAATGCCGGCTCGCTGGAACCGCTCGACATCAGCGCGCCGGAAGGTTGCATCCTCAACGTTCAGCGCCCGTGGCCCGTGTGCGCGCGGCATATCATCGGGCAATTCCTGCCCGACGTCGTGTTCGGCGCGTTGTCCGGCGTGTTGCCCGAGCGTGTGCCGGCGGAGGGCGCGTCGTGTGTCTGGGGCGCGCAGTTGCGCGGCGGTCCCGCGGCGTGGATGGCGGCGGGCGAGACCTTGCCGGAAGCGGGCGCGGCGAGCCAACCGCGCGCCTTCGAGACGCTGTTCTTCAACAGCGGCGGCTCCGGCGCGCGCAGCGGCGACGACGGCATGTCCGGCACCGCGTTTCCGAGCGGCGTGCGGGCGATCGCGTGCGAGATCGTCGAGTCGCTCTATCCCGTCGTGATCTGGAAGAAGGAGTTGCGGCCCGATAGCGGCGGCCCCGGACGCTGGCGCGGCGGCCTCGGGCAGCGGCTCGAAATCGCCTCTCTCGACGGCGCGCCGTTCCAGTTCTTCGGCATGTACGACCGCATCGTGCACGCCGCCCGCGGACGCGAAGGCGGCGGCGCGGGCGCGCCCGGCGCCGTCTCGCTCGACGACGGCACGCGGCTGCGCGCGATGGGACTGCAAACGGTGCCGCGCGGCCGCCGCCTGTGCCTCGATCTGCCCGGCGGCGCCGGCATGGGTCCCGCGAACGAACGCGATTCCGACCAGCTGGCGCTCGACGTCAGGCTGG
Organism: Paraburkholderia acidisoli; assembly: GCF_009789675.1. Taxonomy (NCBI): domain Bacteria; kingdom Pseudomonadati; phylum Pseudomonadota; class Betaproteobacteria; order Burkholderiales; family Burkholderiaceae; genus Paraburkholderia; species Paraburkholderia acidisoli. The sequence continues at coordinate 458,076 of NZ_CP046916.1, forward strand.
GCTACGTGAGCCGCGCGGCGGCCGCACAGGCCTACGGTCTCGCGGAGGGCGCGGCGCCGTAGCGCCTGGTCACGAGGACGGCGGGTTGGCGCGTTCGACGCGCGCGGGAGACCGTGCGCCGAAGCATTTGGGGCGGATACGACCTTCGATTTCGGGTCGCCGACTGAGTGCATCGGGTCTTTCTTTCCCGCCGCGCGAGCGGGCCGTTGCGTGCGCGCCGGACATTTTTGACGCGCGATGCCGCGTGACTAGAATGCATTCCATCCAACTGACGATGGGATCGCGTCGCGCCGCGCGGTTGTACCTATGGACCGACCCTTGCCTGACCCGCAGCCCGTTTCTCATGCCGATCCTGCCGCGATCGAGGCGCACGGCCTGTTTCGCACGGCGCTCGCGCACCACGGCGCGCCCCTCACGGAGGCCTACCGGCGCTTGCGCGAAGACCCGCGTTGCGTGAGCGCGCCGGCGCTGGGCTTGTACGGCCGCACGGTCGACGTGCCTGGCAAAACCGGCGAAGGCGACGAAGGCGCGTGGAAGATGATCTCCTTGCGCGACGAGATCTTCGTGGCGATCTCGGATTGCCAGTACGCGAGAGCGCGCACCGAACTCGTGCCGCCGGAAGGCTTCGTCGAGTTTCACTATCTCGTCACGGGCCCGGCGCACGTGGGCGTCGACGATACCGACCATGTTCAGGTCGACGCCCCGAACGGCATCATCTGCTATCAGGGCGCGGGACTGCATTACCAGATCACCTGCCCGCAGGGACCGCGCCGCGCGCTCGGCCTGTATGTGTCGTCGCGCTACTTTCAGCGCTTGCTGGACGCGCTGGGCGTCGAGGGCGAGCCGATCCGCGCGCGCCTCGCGGCGGTGAAGGCCGACGAGCTTTATCACCTGCAAATGCGTTTGACGCTGGAGGCCGTGCAGTCCATCGAGCAACTGCTCGCGAGCGCGCATCGCGGCGTGCGCGAACTGCTGTTCGTCGAGGCCAAATGTCTCGCGATCCTGTATGCGAGCGTGGGCGTCTGGACCGACAGCCTGCGTGCCAGCGCGCCCGATGAAATTCTTTCCGCGCGCGATCTGATGCTGATGGAGCGGGCGCGCCGCATGATCGACGACGACCTCAAGAAGACCATGACGATCCCGGATCTCGCACGCGCGGTGGGCACCAACGCCTCCAAGCTCAAGCGCGCGTTCAAGTTCCTGCATGGCGTGACGGTGTTCGAATACAGCTTGCGGCGGCGCATGCAGGAAGCGCTGCGCTTGCTCGTGGACGAGCGGCAAGCCGTGGGCCAGGTCGCGGCGGCGGTGGGGTATCAGCATCAAACCAGCTTCACGACGTCGTTTCGCGACTTCTACGGCTTCGCGCCGAAGGACGCGCGGCAACTGCGCGGCGGGGAACGCGCGCCGGCCTCCGATCCCGTACGCGGCGAGGCCCTGCACGCGGACCCGCGCGATTAACGCGCGCGCGGCGTCTGCGAGGGCAATTCGCCGAAGCGCTCCTTGTAGGCCTGCGAAAAACGTCCGAAATGCGTGAAGCCGCAGTCCAGCGCGATGGCGGAGATCAGGCGCCCGGCCGGCGTCGAGCGAATCACGTCGCGCGCCCGTTCGAGCCGCATCTGGCGCAGGTACTGCATCGGGCTCGTCTGGCGAAAGCGCAGGAAGCCGCCGCAGAGCGTGCGCACCGGCACGCCCACGGTATCCGCGAGATCGGTGAGGCTGAGCGGGGCCGCGAGGCTGGCCATCATCAGGTCTTCGGCGCGGCGCACGAACGAGGGCGTGATCGTGGCGTGGCGCGCGTGCGGCAACGCGGGTTCGACGGACGCCACCGTGAGCAGATTGAGCAGCAGCGATTCCACGTTGGCGCCCACGCGCGTGTCGCTGCAAGCGCTCGTCAGCAGTTCGGGTGAACTCGCGATCAGCTTCAACTGATCCTGCAACGCGCGCAGCGACCCGTTGCCGAACTGGATGCGCGCGCCGGAAACGAGCGCCTGAAAGCTGGCGTTGTGCGCGATCGACGCCGGATCGATGCGCAGGATGAGTTGCTCGCAATCGGCCGATAGCAACGCGCTGAACGATTCGCCCGGCGCGCGTATGACGCCCTGACGATCGTCGACCTTGATGACTTGCCCGCGCGCGTCGATTTCCGCCGCGCCGGACACGCAGAACATCAGCAGGTAATAGCCGTCCACGGCTTCCACGTCCACGCGCATGCCGCTGCCGAATCCGATCGTGCCGATGCCGAGCCGCCCGAGCTTCACGAAATCCATATGCGAACGCCCGCTGCCTTCGCCGAACGGCACGAGCGAATGAGGCTGCATGACGCGCGAAATACGCTCGCGTGTCTCGTCGAGATCGGTCGACTCGAACAGACGATGTTGGCGCAGCGCGTGCGGACGAAACTCGGAGCGGGGCATGGCGACGAAGAATAAGGGGCGCCGGACGCGTCGTGCGGCGCCTGCCAAAGGCCGCGCCAAAAAAAGCTGCCCGAACTGGATAGGCTTTGCACTTCGCGCCGCGCGCGTAGCCAGAATCGGCTAGTGCCGCCATTTTGCTTCTCCAAAAATAAGCGTGTGCCCCGTCAAAAAAACGCCTTGGCAAACGACGGTCCCCATCCCGGCAGCAATACAGCACATCAACGGAGTCGCAACATGGAAATGGCCGAAACGCCGGTCCGTCTCTTCAACGAGCGCGATACCGATCACGTCGTGTTCCCGCATGACGACGGTTCGCGTGTCCCCTACAAAGTGTTCAGTTCGCAAGCCGTGTACGAGCGCGAGCAGGAGCGCATCTATCGCGGTCCCACCTGGAATTTCGTCGCGCTCGAAGCGGAAATTCCGCAGGCGGGCGACTTCAAGAGCACGTTCGTCGGCGACACGCCCGTGGTGGTCACGCGGCTCGAGGACGGTGGCGTTTCCGCGTGGGTCAATCGCTGCGCGCACCGTGGCGCATCGGTGTGCCGCAAGGCGCGCGGCAACGCGACCTCGCATACCTGCGTGTATCACCAGTGGAGCTTCGACAATAGCGGCAACCTGCTCGGCGTGCCGTTCCGGCGCGGACAAAAAGGCATGAGCGGCATGCCTGCCGACTTCGACCCGAAGAACCATAGCCTGCGCAAGCTGCGCGTGGAAACGTACCGCGGTCTCGTGTTCGCGACCTTCAGCGACGAAGTGGGGCCGCTGCCCGAGTATCTCGGCGCGCAAATGCGCCCGTGGATCGACCGCATCTTCCACAAGCCCATCGAGTATCTGGGCTGCACGCGCCAGTATTCGAAGTCGAACTGGAAGCTCTACTTCGAGAACGTGAAGGACCCGTATCACGCGAGCATGCTGCATCTGTTCCACACGACCTTCAACATCTTCCGCGTGGGCATGAAGGCGCGTTCGATTCCCGACGCCACGCACGGCCTGCACAGCATCATCACCGTGACGAAAACGGGCGAGGACACTTCGGCGGCCTACAAGCAGCAAAACATCCGCTCGATGGACGACGGCTTCGCGCTGGAAGACGATTCCGTGCTCGGCCATATTTCCGAGTACGAGGAAGACACGACCAACCACATTCAGCCGATCTTTCCGCAACTCGTGATCCAGCAGATTCACAACACGCTGGTCGCGCGGCAACTGCTGCCGAAAGGCCCGAACAACTTCGAATTGGTGTTCCACTTCTTCGGCTACACCGACGACACGCCCGAACTGCGCGCGCTGCGCATCAAGCAGGCGAATCTCGTCGGTCCCGCCGGCTATATCTCGATGGAAGACACCGAGGCGACCGAACTCGTGCAGCGCGGGACGATCCGCGACGGCGACGCGACTTCGGTGATCGAAATGGCGCGCGGCAATCCGGACCAGCAGGACACCGTCATTACCGAAAGCCTGATTCGCCGCTTCTGGGTGGGGTATCAGAAGCTGATGGGTTATTGAAAAGGAACGCACATGGAAGCGATGAAGCTGTGGTTCGAATTGCACATGCTGCAGAACCAGTATCTCTACAACCTCGACAACGATCGTCTCGAAGCGTGGCCGACGCTGTTCACCGAAGACTGCACGTACGAAATCGTGCCGAAGGAAAACGCGGACATGGGGCTGCCCGTGGGCATCATCCATTGCACGAATCAGCGCATGCTGCGCGATCGCGTGGTGTCGCTGCGCAACGCCAACATCTACGAGGAGCACACCTACCGGCACATGACCTCGGGGCTGGTGATCGTTGGCGAAGCCGACGGCGTGATCGAGACGGAAAGCAGCTACGTGGTCGTGCAAACGCGCTCGAACGGCGAGTCGGACGTCTACCAGGCCGGCAAGTATTACGACCGCGTGGTGCGCACGCCCGAGGGCCTGCGCTACTTGAGCAAGCGTGTGGTGTACGACACGTCGCGCGTGCAGACGCTGCTCGCAACGCCTATTTGACGAGGATTTCGCATGGAACAGGCAACTCAGGCGCTCGCGCAGTGGCAACCCATTGGCGCGCTCGACGACTTCACGGAAGGCGAGCCGGCGGCGATCGTCGCGGGCGGCAGACAGATCGCCGTCTTCCGGCTCGGCGACGACGTGTTCGCGCTCAACGACCTCTGTTCGCACGGGCACGCCCGGCTCTCGGAAGGCTATGTCGAGGACGGCTGCGTGGAGTGTCCGCTGCATCAAGGCTTGATCGACATTCGCACGGGCGCGCCGAAATGCGCGCCGATCACCGAGCCGGTGCGCGCGTTTCCCATTCGTATCGTCGATTCGCGGGTCGAAATTCATGTCGACTGATACGGCACCGCTGCGGCACGTGATTGTCGGTGCGGGGCACGCCGCGCGCCGTGCGGCGGAGACCTTGCGAGCCCGCGACGCGGCGGCGCAAATCGTGATGATCGGCGCGGAACCGCACGCGCCCTACGATCGCCCGGTGCTCTCGAAAGACGCGCTGCTGGCGCACGATGGCGAGAAAAAGGCCTTCGTGCGCGAGGCAAGCTGGTACGGCACGCAGAACATCGCGCTGCGTCTGGGAACGACGGTCACGGCCATCGACCGTGAACGCCACGCCGTGCGGCTCGACAACGGCGAGGCGCTGCCGTACGACCGCCTGCTGATCGCCACGGGTTCGCGCGTGCGCGCGTTCAACGGTCCCGTGGACGCGCGCGTGCCGCTCCATTACGTTCGCACGCTCGACGACGCGCTCGCGTTGCGCGCGGCGCTCGCGCCGGGCAAAACGGTGGCCATCCTCGGCGGCGGCTTCATCGGTCTGGAGGTGGCGGCGGCGGTCACGCAGGCGGGCGGCACGGCCACGGTGATCGAGCCGTCGCCGGCCTTGTTGCAGCGCTCGCTGCCCGCCGAAGCGGCGCGCTTCGTCGCATCGTTGCATACGCAACGCGGTGTCACGCTCAAGCTCGGCGCGATGCCCGCGCGTATCGATCACGAGGGCGGCCGCGCCGTGGTCGTGACCGATTGCGGGAAGGTGAGCGCGGATCTCGTCGTGGTCGGCATTGGCGTGCTGCCCAATCTCGAACTCGCGCGCGATGCCGGGCTGGAGGTGGACCACGGCATCGTCGTGGACGCGCAATGCCGCACCGCGGACCCGCGCATTTTCGCGGCGGGCGAGGTCACGGCGCACTTCAACCCGCTGCTCGGGCGGCGCGTGCGGGTCGAGTCGTGGCAGGTCGCGGAAAATCAGCCGGCGGTGGCGGCGGCGAACATGGGCGGCGGCGCCGGTTCGGCGGATGCGGCGGAGTACGCGGAATTGCCGTGGCTCTGGTCGGATCAATTCGACTGCAATATCCAGACGCTCGGCCTGGCCGATCCCGCGTACGAGTGGATCGTGCGCGGCGACCTCGAGAGTGGCGCGTTCTGCATGCTGGCGATCGACGCGCTACAGCGCTTGCGCGCGGTGGTGGCGATCAACAGCGGCCGCGAGATCGGCGCCTGCAAGCGGCTGATTCTCGCGGGCAAAACGCTCGACCCGGCGCAACTGCGCGACGCCGCAGTTGCGTTGCGGTCGCTGCTTTGAGGTTGTGTCGCGCGTCTTTCACGGGTGACCACGCCGTGACTGGGGCTGCCTTGCGGCAGGCCCGGCCACGGCGCAGGTCCGGCGCAGATCTGGCGCGTGTGCGACCTTATATTTCGAGCCGCCCGGTTAAAAACGCCGCGGCTGGAGCCCCGCGCGGAACCATTCGATCATCGTCACGATATCGAACACGGGTACACCGAAGCGCTCGCTGATCAGCGCAGAATACGGCGCGAAATTACTGCACTCGCTCACGATCGCGCCGGTTTCGGGGTGCGCGCTCAGCAGGCGCTCCGCGCAAACCAGCAGGTCGTGCGCCTGTTCGTCGAAACTCACTTGCGGCGCGTTGGTGAGGTTGTTGCGGAAGAAAACGCCGTCCTCGTCGAGTCCCGCGACAGGCAGATCCGTCGGCGCGCGCGCGGCGAGAAGATGACGCGCGGTCAACGAACTCGCTCGCGCGGTGAGAATGCCCACGCGCTGGCGAGACGGCAGAAACGCCATGACCGAGGGAATCTGCAACAGCGCCGAAGTCGCCACGGGCACGGGGCAGCGGTCGGCCAGCGCCTGCTGGAACGCCACGAGAAAACCGCAGCTCGTGGTGATACCGTCCACGCCGAGCGCGGCCAGTTGCTGCGCGCCTTCGACAAAACGATCGAGCAGCGGCGCCGCGGCGGCTTCGTCGCCGCTCGTCGCGGCCATCACCTGCGGACCGCTCACGCCGCTCATCAAACCGAATTGCACGGCGAACGGCCAGGTGTCGCCATGGCCGATGTCGCCGGGCAGGCGCTGGAAGCCGGTGTCGAGCATCAAAATGCCGATGCTGACGCCGTGCAGGGTGCGACGACGCCCGCGCAACGCGAGCGGGTCGCGGTGCGGCGTGGCGATGGGTTGCGCGGGAACGGTCATCGTTAGTTCACAAAGCAGTTGCAGCTGTCGAGCGAGGCGGGCACGGGCAAGCCGAGTACCTTGAACTTGTGGCGGTTGACGAGTGCCTTGTAGTCGCCGGGCACCGCGCGGTACACGGGCATCGCGGAAGGCTTCACGCCCTTGAGCATGTTCAGTGCCATGTCGGCGGCATGCGAGCCTTGCGACTCGTACGAGGGCGCATACGCGACCGCGATGATGTCGCCCTTGCGGATCAGCTCGTGTTCGGCGCTGAGGATGGGCACGCGCATGTGGTCGGTGACCGAGGCGACCGCGGGCAGCGACGACTGGATCAGGCTCGAGCCGATCGCATAGAAGAAGTCGATGCCTTGCAGCGTGCTCGCGCGTTGCGGCACGTCGACGGTCGAGTCGGCCGACGTGGCTTCCATCTCGAGCCCGGCCTTGGCGGCGGCTTCCTTGAGGCTCGCGATCGCGGCGACGTCGTTCACTTCGCCCGAGTTGTACAGCACACCGAACTTTTTCGCCTTCGGGAACACCGTCTTCGCAAAGCTCAGCACGGCGTTGTAGTCCGTGACGCTCGACGTGCCGTTGATGCGGGCGCTGCCGTGTTGCCAGTCGGGCACGATGCCGGCCTTCACCGGATCGGTCACCTGCGCGAACACGAGCGGGATCGACAGATTGGTCACGTTGCGCACGGCGGCCTGGGCGACCGGCGTCGTCACGGTGAGGATCAGCGAGGGCTGCTGCGCGACGATCTGGGCCAGCGTTTGCGGAATCAGGCTCGGCGTGAAGTTCGCGTCGCTATAGACGTAGCGCACGTTCTTGTTCTCGACATAGCCGTGCGCCTGCATCTCGTCCTTGAAGCCCTGGATCGTGGTCGACAGGGCGGGGTGCGGGCCGAAGTTCGCGATGCCGACCACGAGCGGGGCGGGCGCGGCCGGCGTTTGGGCCCGCGCTGCGCCCGCGAAGCCGCCAAGGCCGCCGAAGCCGAGAGCCGCCATCGACACCAGGGCGGCCGGCGCACGCCAGCGGCGGCCAAGCCGTCGAACACACGCGCTGAACATATCCATATCGTGTTTGCCTGAGAAAAGAGGAGAAATTTGCCGCTCGAAACGAACCGGAAACCAACCGGAAATCGGCCGCGCGGAACCCAAGCATCGTGCGGGTTGGCATCGATGCGACAGCCCGATTGTGGTCGAGGCGGCACGTGCGGCCCACCTGGCCAAAATAAACAATTCCGATTGCCTAAGTATTGAAGCCTCTAGCGGAACCGCGGGGCGCGGCTTGGGGATAGCGTAGAGACGAGGCGGCCTTCGCGTCGTTGCACCGCCGCATCGTTCGAGCGAGCGCCCGTGGGCGCGAATCGGCCTAGTGAAGCGATTCTGAATTGAAGGAAAACGGTTCTAACTATTTTGAGTGGATTGTCACTGCGGTGTGCGGTTTTTAGTCTTCGCTCTGCAAACGCGTTCATTCGAGAGCGCGCCCTGCATGTCGCGAAACACGCGTTCCCGCAATCCACTGACCTCTACGGACCTCCGAGATGAAACGTATCTGCACTACGGCTTTGCTCCTTTCCATGGCGGCCGCCGCTCACGCGCAAAGCGCATCCGGTTCCAGCGTCACGCTGTACGGCGTGCTGATGGAAGGCCTGATCTATTCGAACAATTCGCTGAAAGGCGCGTCGATCGGTACCGCGAACGGACCGAGCCGTTGGGGTTTCCGTGGCGTGGAGGATCTCGGCGGCGGCATGCGCACGATCTTCGTGCTGGAAGGCGGCTTCAACCCGAACACCGGGACGATGTCCCAGGGCAGCCGCGAGTTCGGCCGCCAGGCTTACGTGGGACTGGCCTCGAACGACTACGGCACGTTGACGTTCGGCCGCCAGTACGACCTCACGCAGGACTATCTCGCGCAGTATTCGTCGCCGCTGATGTGGAACGGCTACACCGCGACCGTGGGCGACAACAACAACTTCAATTACCAGTTCCGCACCAACAACGCCGTCAAGTACGTGTCGCCGCTGTATCGCGGTCTGCAGGCGGGCGTGATGTACAGCTTCGGCGGCGTGGCGGGCAGCTTCGGCAATCAGAGCGCGGTGGGTTTCGGCCTCAATTACGCGCAGGGTCCCGTCAAGCTCTCGGCGGCCTACATGCGCATGAATCATCCCGCGGCCGCGGCCAGCGAAGGTCTCTGGAGCACCTCGCAGTTCGCGTCGATCTCGGCGGCCTCGCCGACCTTCTCGTACGCGATCGCGCCGTCGAGCATGGAAATCTGGGGCGCGGGCGGCCAATACGCCATCGACAAGCAGACCTTCGTGGGTTTCGTGTACACGCACAGCCGCTACGACGATCTCGGCGTGGCGCAGCTCGGCCTCACGCATGGCCGCGCCAGCTACGACAACATCGAGGCCAACGCGAGCCACTACTTCACGCCGGCCTATCAGCTCGATTTCGACTACACGTACACGCACGGCACGATCCAGCCGACGGACTTCAAGCCGCAGTATCACCAGTTCTCGCTCATCAACAACTACTTCCTGTCGAAGCGGACCGTGCTGTACGTCACGGGTATTTTCCAGCTTGCGGCGGGTGACGCCCAGCACGCCAATATCGAATACGCAAGCGGCTCGGCGGGGGCGTCGTCGAGCAAACGTCAGGTGGCGCTCACCGCGGGGATTTTTCACCGGTTCTAATAGCGCAGGCGGCGCGCCGCGCGCCGCGATGTGACAACGCGCTCGCCGAGCCGGCCGGTTCGGCGAGCGCGTCTTACGTAGAGGAGTTTCAGCAGCAGATGAAGCACGCAGAAGCGAGGGTGACGGCGCCAGCGAGCGTCGAGGCGGCGGCAGGCCGCGATCCGCAGAACGAGACCGACGGCGCACGCGTGCTGGCGGACGTGCTCACGGCGTTCGAGGTGCCCGCCGTGACGTTCATTCCGGGCGAAGGCATTCTCGAGGTGCTCGACGCCCTCGCCGTGCACGCACCGCACATCGCGCTCGCGAGCTTCCGCCATGAAGCGGGCATGACCTACGCCGCCCAGGCGATCGGCCAGTTGAGCGGGCAGCCGGGCGTTTGCTTCGCGGCGCGCGCGCCGGGCGCGTTGAACACGACGTTGGCCGTGCATACGGCCTATACCGACAGCGCGCCGATGATCCTGATCGTCGGGCAGGCGAGCCAGGCAATCTCCGGCCGCGAAGCCATGCTGAATGCCGACGACTTCCAGCGCGTCTTCGGCCCGCTCAGCAAATGGGTGGGGATCGTCGACAGCGTGGAGCGCATCGGCGAAATGTTCGCGCGCGCCTGGCATCTCGCGATGACGGGCCGGCGCGGCCCGGTCGTGCTGGTCTTGCCCGAGAACGTCGCGCAGGCCCGGCTTGCCGCGCCGCGTTCGCTGCCCGCCGTGCCGCAACTGCCGTGTCCCGGTCTGCCGCGCGCCGCGCTCGACACGTTGCGCGCGCTGCTCGGTGGGGCGCGCCGGCCGCTGTTGCTCGCCGGCGGCACGGGATGGAGCGCGCCCGCGCTCGACGCGCTGGCCGCGCTGGCGCATCGGCATCGGCTGCCGGTGGCGACCACGTACCGCCGCCGCGATCTCGTCGATCATCGCGCCGAGGTGTTCGTGGGCGAAATCGGTATCGGCATCGATCCGGCGCTGGCGAAGCGCGTGAGCGAGGCAGACCTGCTCATCGTGCTCAACGGGCGGCTCGGCGAATTGAATACGCTCGGCGAGGGCTTCCGGGGCTATGCGCTGATCGAGCCGGACGAAGCCCGGCGCGGCCCGTCGCAGCGCCTCGTGCACATTTACCCGGACGCCGCCGAACTCAACGCGGTCTATCGCCCGGATCTCGCCATTGCGGCCGAGGTGAACGCGGCGCTCGACGACTGGCGGTTCGCGAGCGCCGACGGTGCCGCCTGGGTCGACGCACCGGCGAGCGCGGATCGCGAGCAGTGGCTGGCCGACCTGCGCGCGGAGCGCTGCGCCTTCGTCGCGAGCGGACGTTGCGAGGGGCCGGTCGATCTGCGCGCCGTCTACGCCACGCTCGACGCCGCGCTCGACGACGACGCGCTCGTCACCTCCGGCGCGGGCGCGTATGCGGTGTGGCCGCAGCGCTATCTCACGCACCGGCGGCACGGCACGCAGCTCGGCCCGAAAAGCGGCGCCATGGGCTACGGGCTCGCGGCGGCCATCGGCGCGGCGCTCGTTCCGTCCCGCCCGCGCCAGATCGTGGCCATCGCCGGCGACGGCTGCCTGATGATGCACGCGGAAGAGCTGGAAACCGCGGTCAGGCTGGGCGTCTCGCTGCTGGTGCTGGTCGTGAACAACCGGGCCTATGGCGCGATCGACGGCGCGCAGCGCCGCCTGTTCGGCCGCGCGACAGGTACGGAGCTGGGCGCGATCGACTTCACCGCGTTCGCGCGCGCATTCGGCGCCCGGGCGTGGACCGTGGAAGACACGGCGGGTTTTGCGCCCGCACTGGCCGAGGCGTTGGCGGCGCCCGGCGTGAAGCTGATCGAACTGCGCGTGCCGCGTTCGGTCGGCAAGCCGCTCGCGTGATGCGCGCCGAGGTTGCGATGCAGACCGTTGCGATGCATGTCGATATGAAAGACCCCGGAACCCGCGCATTGCCGTGCCGGGGCGATCTCGTGGCGCCCGTCTGGCGGCGCCCTTCAACAGGTAACGTATGAATCAAGCGGATTTCCCGGCCGGCACGGACCGGACCTTGAAGCGCGACCCCGCGGTTCGTGGCGAAGCGGATGCGCGCGCGCAGGCGGCACGAGGCGGCGTGGCGAGCGCGGTGGTGGTGGGCGCGGGCATCGCGGGGCTGACCACCGCTTATCGTCTCCACGAGGCCGGCCTGCGCGTGACCGTGCTCGAGGCCGGCGAGGTAGTGGGCGGCCGCATGGGCGACCGCCGCGTGGGCGAGATCGCGTTCAATAGCGGCGCGCGTCTGGTCTACCCGTTCGGCAGCGCCTTCAACCGGCTCACCTCCCAACTGGCGATGACCGACCGGCTGGTGCCGCTGCGCCGCCTCACGGCCGATTGCATCGGCACGGGCGGCAGCCGTCACACGATCGAACTGATGCCTTCGGCACGGTCGCTCGCCACGCCCGGGCTGCCGCTGGGCGAGCGCGCCGCGATGGTGGGCCACGCGCTGCGCATGCGCCTGTCGCGCGAGCGCGTCGACCCCGACTGGGCGATGAGCGCACTCGCCGACGATCCCGCCGCCGATCAGCAGACGCTGGCCGACTACGTGCGCCGCGCGGTCGGCCCGCAGGCGCTCGCCAGCATGGTCGAACCGGTGTTCCGGTCCACGCGCAGCTTCAATCCGGAAACGCTCTCGGCGCTGTTTTACCGCACCACGGTGCCGCATCTGATCGGCGAGGACACGGTGTACACGCTCAAGGGCGGGATGGGCAGCGTGTGTCAGGCGCTCGCCGCGAGGCTCGAGGTGCGCACGGGCGCACGCGTGGCGTCCATCGCGCGCGTGAACCGGGGTAGCGCCGCTGCGCTGCCGGACGCGGGCTTCGCGGTCGCGCTGGCCGGCGGCGAGACGCTGTTTGCCGACCATGTGGTGTGCGCGACCGAAGGCTCGCTCGCGGCTGCGCTGGTCCAGGACCCGTTGCCCGACGAGCGCCAGATGCTCGCCGCCGTGCGCTACAACGCGCTGGGCGTCGTGCACTATGGTTTCGCGCAGCCCTTGCCAGCGCTCATGCACTTCGCCGCGCGCGGCTCGAACAGCCGCATCTCGACGTATCAGCAGTTGCCCGCCGCGCCCGCCAACGGCCGCCCCGTGACGCAGATCTACTGCCAGCTCACGCCCGAGGCGGCGGAGGAAGCGGAGCGCAACGGGCTGACCGAAGCGCTCGACGTACTGTTACGAGACGAACTGCGTGCGCGCATTCCGGATTTTGACCGTCATGTCACGGCCGTCGTCAATCAATGGATACCCCGCAAGTTGCCCGTGTTCGGCCTCGGCTACGGCGCGCGGCTGCAGTCCTTCTGGCGCTGGCAGGCCAGTCCCGACCGGCGCCGTGACCGTCCGGTGGTCTATTGCGGCGACTGGACCGCCCAGGCGCTGTTGACGGGCGCCTGCGCGAGCGGCGAGCGCGCCGCGCAAATCGTGCTGTCGCGCGCGCAAAACTAGGCAAAACGGACCAGTTTTTAGCGAAACGGCAAAAGCCGGGACGCGAATAAATTCGCCGGCAACTTCGATGCTACAAATTCGCTACCTATTACGCTACGGAAAAGCTGCCATGAAGGGTTTCACCAGAAAAGTCCGCGAGTGCGCGGCCTCCCGCCCCAGCTTGCGCGGTCGCAGCCGCCGCCGCGCCGCCGTCGCGGCGCTTGCCCTGCTCGCGGGTGTGGCGAGCGTGCCGTTCCCGACGTTCGCGCAATCGAGCGCACAAGCGGCCGTCCCGGCGGGCGCGCCGCTGACCATCGGCATCGCCAATCTCGGCCCGCATCCGTCGCTGGCCATGACCATCCAGGGCTTCAAGGACGAGATGGCGAAAGAGGGCTACGTCGACGGTAAAAACGTGACCTACGCCTACAGCGACGCGAACTTCACGCAGGCGCTGATGCCGCAGATGTTTTCGCAGATCATGGCGAAGCGTCCCGCGCTCGTGCTGACCGTGACGACCTCGGTTTCCCAGGTGGCGCGCTCCGCCGTGACCGACCCGCATGTGCCGCTCGTCTTCACCGAGGTGACGGACCCGGTGGCCGCGGGTCTCACGCCCGACTGGAAGCACGGCAGCGACCGCTTTACCGGCTCGTCGGACCTGCAGGACTTCGACGCCGTGCTCGCGTTCGCCAAAAAGCTGCTGCCGGGCGTGAAATCGTTCGGCGCGCTCTACAACCCCGGCGAAGCCAACGACGTCGTGACCACGCATGCGCTCGAAGCCGCCGCGAAACGCGCGGGTCTGGTGTTCAAGCCAGTGAGCGTGGACAGCGTGAACGACATCACGCAGCGCGCGCAAATGCTCGACGGCGTGGGCTTCGTCTACATCACCGGGTCGAATCTCGTGCAGTCCGCGATCCCGGCCGTGGCCGCGAGCATGCAACGCATGAAGATTCCCGTGATTAGTTCGGAAACCGAAGCGATCAAGAAGGGCATGGCCACGGCTTCGTACGCGGTCTCGCTGCAGTCGGTGGGCGCAAACGCCGCGCGCCAGGCCGTGCGCGTGCTGAAGGGCGAGAAGACCACCGCGCTGCCGGTCCTCACGCCCGCGAAGTCCGACTATGTCACGCAGATCAGCCGCAGCCAGTTCGCCAAAATTGGCCTGAGCGTGCCGAAATCGTTCGAGGACTGCCAATGCTTCATCGACTGAAAGACACCCAGCCCGCCCGGATCGTGAACATGCGCGAAAAACATATTCCTATGCTGTCGGTGGAGCGGGTCGGCAAGACGTTCCATGCCGGCACGGTCGACGAACGCATCGCGTTGACGGACGTCTCGCTGAAGCTGCAAGCCGGCGACTTCGCCGTGGTGGTGGGCGGCAACGGCGCGGGTAAATCGACCTTCCTGAACATGCTGGCGGGCGAGGTGATGCCCGACTCGGGCGAGATCCTCATCGACGGGCAGGAAGTCACGCGGCTACAGACGCACCAGCGCGCCAAATACATTTCGCGCGTGTTTCAGGACCCATCGGTGGGCACGGCGGCCGCGCTGAGTCTCGAAGAGAATCTCGCGGTCGCGAACCTGCGCGGGCTCAAACGCGGCTTCGGCCAGGGACTCACGCGCGCGGAGTCGGAGGCGTTCCGCGAACGCATGGCGTCGTTCGATCTCGGCCTCGAAAAGCGCATGAAGGCGAAGGCGTCGCTGCTCTCCGGCGGCCAGCGTCAGGCGTTGTCCTTGTTGATGGCGGTGCTGCAACGTCCGCAATTGCTGCTGCTCGACGAGCACACGGCCGCGCTCGACCCGCGCACCGCGGCGATCGTGATGCGCGTGACCGAGCAGGTCGTGCGCGAAGCGGGCCTGACCACGCTGATGGTGACGCACAACATGCAGCACGCGCTCGATTACGGCAACCGCCTCGTCATGATGCGCGACGGCCAGATCGTCGGCGATCTGACCGGCGACGCGAAGCGCACGATGACGATGGAAAAGCTGATGGCGACTTTTAACGAGGAGCCGGCAACGGCGCGCACGGTGAACGCATGAATCTGATCACGGGTTTTATCGGTCTCGTACCGGTAGGGATGATGCAAGGTCTGACCTATGCGCTGATCGCCGTGGCGATCATGATCCCCTTTCGCATTCTGAACTTCTCGGACATGACGGGCGAAGGCGCGTTTCCGTTCGGCGCGTGCGTCTGCGCGAAACTGCTCATGGTCGGCTTCAACCCCGTCATGGCGTTGCTCGGCGGCGCGCTCGCGGGCTTCGTCGCGGGCCTGTTGACCGGCTACATTCACGAGAAGGCGAAGATCAACACGCTGCTGTGCGGCATTCTCGTGCTGTCCATGCTGTACTCGGTCAACATTCGCGTGATGGGGCAGCCGAACTCCGCGCTGTTCGCCTATTCGAGCGTGTTCTCGTGGCTGCCCGACGCGGGTGGCGGCTACACGCCGCGCATCCTGATGCTCGCGGTGATCGACCTCGTGATCGGCGCGGGGGTGCTCTGGTTCCTCGGCACGCAGCACGGCCTCGCCATGCGCGCGATCGGTTCGAGCCCGTCGATGGCGAAGGCGCAGGGCATCAACGTGAAGGTCTACACGCTGGTCGGGCTGGGTCTCGCGAATCTGTTCGCCGCGCTGGGCGGCGCGATGCTCGCGCAGAACCAGGGTTTCGCCGACGTCAACATGGGCTTCGGCGTGCTGGTCAACGGTCTGGCCGCGCTGCTGCTGGGCGAGGCGGTGGTGGGCAATCGCTCGATGCTGCGCCAGGTGGTGGCACCGATCATCGGTTCGATCATCTACTTCCAGCTCATCTCCATCGTGCTCGCGATCGGCTTCCAGCCTTCCGACCTCAAGCTCGTCACCGCGCTGTTCGTGCTGGGCACCTTGCTCTCGATGGCGGCGCGCAAGCGCAGCGGCAAGGGACGCAAGGCGGCCATGGCGCCGGTGCGGGTGAACTGAGCGGGCGGGCGCCGCGCTGCGGCGCTCCGCAAGTTCGCCGCGAGCCGTTCAATAAGAAAGGCCCGGAACATCATGTTCCGGGCCTTTTGTCATGGTCGCGCCGTGTTGGCCGCGTGCTCGTTGCGCCGTCTTTATTGCCGTGCGAGACCCTGCCAGCGCGCGTAGGTTTGCGGCGGTTCGATACCCAGTTGATCCAGCACGCGCATGACGGTGTAGTCGATCATCGCTTCGATGCTGTCGGGTTTGGCGTACAGCGCGGGCAAGGGCGGCATGACGACGGCGCCCATCTCGGTCGCGAGCGTCATGTTGCGCAGATGCGCGAGCGTCAAGGGCGTTTCGCGCGCGAGCAGCACGAGCTTGCGCCGCTCCTTGAGCGCCACGCTCGCGGCGCGCGCGATCAGGTTGTCGTCGAAACCATGGGCGACGGCGGCGAGCGTTTTCATCGAACACGGCGCGACCACCATGCCGTCGTGCTGAAACGATCCGCTCGCGATGCTCGCGCCCACTTCGTTCTGGTCGTGATAGATGTCCGCCGCTTCGCGCAACGCGTGCCGGTCCAGGCCCGTTTCGTCGAGGAGCGTCATCCAGCCGGCGCGCGACACGACGAGATGGGTCACGACGCCGCTCGCGCGCAGCATGGCGAGCAGCCGCACGCCGTACGCGGCGCCGGTCGCGCCGGTGATGGCGACCACGACGCGCTTGCCGCGCGCCGCGCCTTCGTGGCTCGCGCGACTCATGATTCCTGGCCCGAAAAGCGCGGC
This sequence comes from Paraburkholderia acidisoli, assembly GCF_009789675.1. Classification (NCBI taxonomy): domain Bacteria; kingdom Pseudomonadati; phylum Pseudomonadota; class Betaproteobacteria; order Burkholderiales; family Burkholderiaceae; genus Paraburkholderia; species Paraburkholderia acidisoli. The sequence goes on from NZ_CP046916.1 coordinate 474,773, forward strand.
AGGTAGTCGGCTAGCACGACCTCGTTCACGCCGGGGATCGACTTGCGCGCGAACTCCGCTTCGCGGCCCCACGGCTTGGTGGCGTCGAGCGCCAGACGTCCCCAGTGATCCTTGTGCGGATCGCGGTAGAAGCCGGGCACGTCGTGGATCACCATCGTTCGCGTGTCGGCGCGGCCGCGCGTGAGGAACGCCCACATCACCTCGTCCATGTTGTAGATGTCGACGTCCTTGTCGACGACGATCACGAGCTTGTTGTAGTCCAGGTGCGAGCCGAGCGCGGCCAGCAACGCGTGCTGGGCGTGGCCTTCGTATTGCTTGTCGAGCTTGATGATGGTGTTCATCACGGTCGGGCGGCAACTCACGTCGAGTACGCCGCGCACCTGGCTGGAGATGGCCTTGTAGATGCGTGCGGCCGTGGCGGCCTCGAGCGGGCGCAGGTCTTCGTCCGATCCGCAGATCAGCCCCTGAAACACGGCGCCTTCGCGCCAGCCCACATGCGTGACTTCGAACACGTGGTTGTCGCCGACTTCCACGTAATAGCCCATGAACTCGCCGAACGGTCCTTCGGGCCGCTTGACGTTCGGCAGGATGCGGCCTTCGATGACGATCTCGGCGGAGACCGGCACGTCCAGATCGACCGTGAACGCGCGGCGCATGGGAATGGGGCCGCCGCGCATGGTGGAGGCGAGCGCCATCTCGTCGCCGTCGGGCGGCAGCGAGACGCAGGCGCTCATGAAGATTTCCGGGTCGGCGCCGAGCAGGATCGCGGCTTCCAGCGCTTCGCCGCGCGCCTGGGCACGCAACTGGAATTGCGCGAGGTCGTGGCTGCTGCCGAGGCGAATGCGCAACTCGTCGTCGGACACCACCATCGAGCGATGAAACGACAGGTTGTTGCGGCCCGTGTCGGGGTCTTTCGCGAGGAACACGCCCGCGGTGATATAGGGCGCGCCGTCGCGTTCGTGATACGTGAGTATGGGAAGGTCGGAGAGCTTGCCGGTGATCCAGTCGCGCGGCGGCGCGACGTGCTCGAGCGGCGCTTCGTTGGTCGCGGCGAGCGAGATTTCGCGGTCGAGGCGCGCGCAGAAGGTTTCGTCGGCCTCGCAGCGAATGATCTCGCGCAGCCGCTCGTGATCGGTATAGAGATTCAGCAAAACCGGCAGCTTGCTGCCGCGTATGTTCTCGAAAAGGACCGGCCGGGTCGTCTCCTGCTGCAGACGACGCGCGACCGCGGCAACCTCGTAGCGCGGATCGACTTCGCGCGTCACGGTCAGCAGTTCGCCGCGCGCTCGCAGCCTGGAAAGGTAATGTCTCATCGTAGCGGGTTCTCGTCGATTCAAAGAGGAAATGGCGTGCGGTAAGCGCCGCGCGTGCGCTACTTATACCCGCGTCAATTTCGGCCGATATGGGCGATCGGGACGTCGATCTAGGCAAAGCGGTTTTTATCTTCCCGTGCCGATCCGTATCAAGCGAAAGGCAGGGAACGCCCCAAGTCCCAGGATTATTTTGGCCGCCCGATAATGATGCGCATCGCGTTACCGCCGCCCCCCTTTTTGCTCTGGAGCCGTTATGTCAACGCCATTGGGTCTTTTTCGCACGTCGCTGGCCGGTCCGCAGTCGCGCCTGACCGAAGCGTTCGATCAGCTACGCACCCGGCCCGATTGCATCAGCGTGCCGGAATTCGGGCTGTTCGGCTGCGTCGTGCCGGTGCCGGGCGACGCGGAGGAAGGCACGTGGCGCATGGCGAGCATTCGCGACGAGATCTTTATCGTGGTGTCCGACTGCAATTACGCGCATAGCCGCTCCGAAAGCGTGCTGCCCGAGTCGTTCGTGGAGTTTCACTTCTCGCTCTCGGGGCCCGCGAGCGTGGACTTCTCCGACACCGGCAATCTTCAGGTCAACGCGCCGAATCTGCTCGTGTGCCGGCAGGGCGCCGACGTGCGCTATCAGGTCACGTGCGGCCCGGGACCGTGGCAGTCGGTGGGGCTCTACGTGACGCAGCGCTACTTCGACCGCCTGTTGCGCGCGCTGGGCGGCGAGGCCGACCGCATTCGCGCGGAACTGGCCGCCATCGGCAACGACCAGATCTATAACCGCCAGATTCCGTTCAGCGTCGAGGCCCTGCATATCGCCGAGCAGTTGCTGGCTTCGCCGTATCGCGGCGCGCGGCAAATGCTGTATCTCGAAGGCAAGAGCACGGAGATCCTGTGCGCGTGCATCGAAATGTGGCTGGCGCATTTGAGCGACGACAAGCCCGGCGAAACGTTGTCGGCGCGCGACCTGCGGCTGATCGAGAAGGCTCGCGAAACGATCCTCGCGGACCTGCGTCTCGCGCCGACCATTCCCGAACTCGCGCGCGCGGTGGGCACCAACGCGTCCAAGCTCAAGCGCGGTTTCAAGTTTCTCTACGGCATGACGATCTTCGAGTACGGGTTGCGCTGCCGCATGAATCACGCATTGCATCTGCTCGTGGAAGGCCGCCACCCGGTGGGGCAGGTTGCGCTCGCGGTGGGCTATCAGCATCAAACGAGTTTCACCGCGGCGTTTCGCGACTACTTCGGTTTCGCGCCGAAAGACGCGCGCCGTCTCGCGAGCCCGGTTTCACTGGGGAAAACGGATACGCTCGCGCTAGCGGGCGCCGGGAAGGACAAGGCGCTCTCCGCGGAAGCGCCGCGGCCCACTGAAAACGAAACGCGCGAAGCGTCGTTGAGCACGCCGCCGCGCGCGAAGTAACGCGGGTTCGCTCGCGGAACGGGCGCAATGCGTATGCGTCACGCTCTTTGATATAGGAAATCGGCAGGATCGCCTCGCGCCCCGTGTCTTCCGGGTTTTTACGTTGCTAGCATCGACCATCGTCGCGTGAGCCGTGTTGTCACGACTCGCGCTGCATGAAACGATCCGTCCCGTGTGGACGGCACCACGCAACGAAAAGGAAACACGATGACGTCTATCGCAGTTCGCAATCCTCGCACCGGCGAGTTCGACTACGAAATCGAGAATATGGACGCGGGCCAAACGGGCGCCGCGATCTCCGCGGCTCGCGCGGCCCAGCATGCGTGGGCGCAAGGCGGCCTGCCGCATCGTACGGCGGCGCTGCTGGCCTGGGCCGACGAGCTGGAGAAGAACGGCGCCGCGATTGTCGAGGCGCTTTCCGTCGACACCGCGCGGCACCGCATCTCGCACGAAGAACTCGGCGCGGTGATCCATTTCATTCATGGCTTCTGCCAGCACGCGCCCGATGTGCTCGCCACGCCGTTCCGCAAGCTCGACGCGCACCCCGACGTCGTGTTCAAGATCACCTACGCGGCCTACCCCGTGGTGGGCGTGATCAGCCCGTGGAATTTCCCGCTCGTGCTGTCGTTCATCGACGCGATTCCCGCGCTCGTGGCGGGCGCGGCCGTGGTCATCAAGCCGAGCGAAGTCACGCCGCGTTTCATCGAGCCGCTGCGCCGCAGTATCGCCGCGATTCCGGCTCTCGCCAACATCATCACGCTCGTGACCGGCGGCGCCGAAACCGGTGCGGCGATCGTCGCGCAAGCCGATGCCGTGGTGTTCACGGGCAGCGTGCCCACGGGGCAGAAGATCGCGACGGCGGCCGCGCAGGCCTTCATTCCCGCGTTCCTCGAACTCGGCGGCAAGGACGCGGCGGTCGTGCTCGCGGGCTCGGACGTCAAGCGCGCGGCCACCAGCATTCTGCGCAGCGCGCTCTATAACTCGGGGCAGGTGTGTTACGCGATCGAGCGTGTCTATGCGCACGATTCGCTGTATGACGCGCTCGTGGAGGAACTGCGCACGCAGGCGGGCGCGATGCGCCGCAGTCTGGCCGCGGGCGACGGCGGCCACTATGGACCGATGATCTTCGAACGCCAGGCACAGATCATCGACGCGCAACTGCAGGATGCGCTCGACAAAGGCGCGTCGATCGTGCTGGGCGGCAAGAGCGACGCGGTGGACGGCGCCGTGTGGATCGACCCGACAATCGTCACGAACGTCGATCACACGATGACGATCATGACCGAAGAGACCTTCGGCCCGATCGTGCCGGTCATGCGTTTCACCGACGACCTCGAAGCGGAGCGCCTGATGAACGACTCGAATTTCGGCCTGAGCGGCGCCGTGTTCGGTCCCGACACGCACACGGCCGGCGACTTCGCCACGAAGATGGAAGCGGGCGGCGTGAGTATCAACGACACGGAACTGCCGCGCGTCATGATGTTCGACGGCGAGAAGACCGCGTTCAAGAAGTCGGGCATGGGCGGTTCGCGCTACGGCGCGACGAGCATCATGCGCTACGTTCGCAAGCGCGCGCTGCTGGCCAACGAGGGCGAAGTGGCTTCGCTGGATAAACTCGCGGAAACCACGGGCGCGTAAGACGACGTTCGAGCCCACGCAGCAAACTTCGGCGCCCCTTTTTCAAGGGGCGTTTTGCATGGGCGGCGGCGCATTTCCCAAGTCATGAAACCGCGCGGCGCGCGGCCTCCGTTCAGGCCGCGGCCGTGCCGCCTGTCTCGGGTCGGCGCGTCGTGCCGCGCAGGACGAGGCGGGTTGGGACGACCACGGGGCGCGCCGGCGTGTCGCCGCTCAGCAGCGCGACACTGCCTGCCGCGAGGGCGTCCATGTCCTGGTGAAACGTCGTGAGGTCGGCGCTTTTCCATGCCGCCATCGGCACGTCGTCGAACCCGATGACCTGGATATCGTCGGGAACCGACAAGCCGAAATCGCCGCGAATGGCGTCGAGCGCGCCGATCGCCACGAGATCGTTCACGCAGAAGATCCCGTCCGGTTTGCGTCCTCGGGCGGACAGCAGCCGGGTAGCGGCCGCATGGCCGTCTTCGTAGTTGAAGCCCGCCCCGACGATCTCGGGCTCCGGCAGCCCCAGGGCGCGCAGACGATTGACGAAACCCTTCTGGCGATCGCTTTGCACGGGGATGTCGCGCCCCGCGAGATACGCCATGCGCCGGCAGCCCGCGCGATGAAGCACGTCGGCGGCCATTGCGCCGGCTTTCAGATTGCCGGACGAGATGCAGCGCACCGTACCGATCGCGCGCGAGTTCATGGCCACGACCGGGATCTTGAACGCCTCCAGTTGCGTGGCCACCTGGCGCGAACGAATGGACAGCGTACTGATCACGCCGTCGATGCGGTAACGCGAGAGGTCGCCCACGATCTCGTCGAGATGGTCGTCGCTGGCCGTATGCACGACCATCGCTTCCCGCCGCTGCTCCCGCAGCAGAGACACGACGCGCCACAGGTACTCGGTGTAAAAAGGATTGTAAAAGCCGCCGACGATAACCGCGATGATGCCCGAGCGGCCGGTTTGCAGAATGGCGGGCAACGCGTTCGGCCGATAGTGCAGGGCTTCGGCGGCCTTCAGCACTTTTTCGCGCACGCTTTCGGATACCGCGGCGCCGGGCGTGAATACGCGCGACACACTCGACTGCGATACGCCCGCCAGACGCGCGACCGCGGTCGAGGAAGGCTGCGCGACGGGCTCGGCCTGGCGCGAGATCGGGTTGGGGCGGCTTCTGGACATGAACCGATCGTAGCAGAAGCCTCCGCGCCCACGCGGCAGCACGCGGCGCGAAAAATCTGGAAGGCGTTTGTCAGGATCGTCGCTTGCATAGCTATGCAGACACGGACGCAGGGCTCGCTGCCTGGACGCTCGCTCGCTTCACGCGGCCGTGCAATCGTTCAAAAAAAACGCGCGAGTGGCCAGCCATGGCCCTCGCGTTTTTGCGTGCCGCATTCCTCCCGGGTGAACGGCACGACCACACGTAAAAAGGACAATGATGAGTACGTCGGAAAGTGCCCTCGCGCGATGGGGCAGGCTGTTGCTCGCGCTCGTGCTGGCCGTCTTCGGTCTTTGCATGGTCATAGGCGGGGTCTGGCTGATCGCGCTCGGCGGGAACTGGTATTACGCCATCGCGGGGGTGTTGAGCATCGGCAGTGCGATCGGGTTGTTCCGGCGCAGCCGTGCCGCCGCCACGTGGTTCGCGGTGCTGTTCGTGATCACGCTCGCATGGACGATCTGGGAGTCGGGTACCGACTACTGGGGCTGGGTGCCGCGCTTCGCCTTGATGATGCTCTTCGCGATCGCCTTCTCGTTCCTGTTGCCGTCATTGCGGCCGGACCTCTCGCGCAAGCTGACCGGTGGTATTTCGGCGGTGCTCGTGCTCGGGTTCGTCGTGGCGATCGGGCTGGCCTTCGTGCCGTATCACGTGACGACGGCGAGCGACGTGCCCGTGAGCCAGGGCGATCCCTTCGCCGCCGACACCGGCAGCAGCGTGGCGGCCGGCATTCCCGGCACGGACTGGCCGTCCTATGGCGGCGATCAGGCCGCGCAGCGCTTTTCGTCGGCGACGCAAATCACGCCGGCCAACGTCAAGGACCTGCGCGTGGCGTGGACGGCGCGAGCGGGCGAGACGCCTTCGGGCGCGAAGTGGGGGAACCAGAACACGCCGCTGAAGATCGGCAATACGCTGTACGTGTGCGCGTTCCTCAACAAGGTCGTGGCGCTCGACGCCGCCACGGGCAGCCAGAAGTGGGTGTTCGATCCGCACGTCAACCCCGACGCCATTCCCTACACGCCGTCGTGCCGCTCGCTTGCGTATTACGCCGATCCGGCCGCGAACGCGCAAACGCCGGCGCCTGCGTCGTCGGGTGACTCGAATCCGGCTGCCGCCGCCGCCTGTTCGCGCCGTATCGTCCTGGGCACGCTCGACGGCCGCGTGATCGAGATCGACGCGAACACGGGCAAGCGATGCGCCGACTTCGGCAATCACGGCGAGGTGTCGATCCTCGAAGACATGGGCAAGACCTACAAGGGTTACGTGGCCATTTCCTCGGGACCGGTGGTGGTGCGCGACACGATCGTGGTGGGTCACGAAGTGGTCGACGGCCAGCGTGCGTTCGGGCCGCCGGGCGTGGTCAAGGCCTATAACGTGAAGACGGGCGCCCTCAAATGGGCCTGGGATGCGGCCACGCCCTACGACCCGAAGCCGCGCCACGGCGACAATGCCTACAAGCGCGGCTCGCCCGACGTGTGGACGTCGTTCACCGGCGACGACAAGCTCGGTCTCGTATATCTGCCGGTCGCCAATGCCTCGGGCGACTATTACTCGTCCACGCGCACGCCCGAAGAACTGAAGTTCTCGCCTTCGCTCACCGCGCTCGATGTGGAAACGGGCATGCCGCGCTGGTCCTTCCAGAACGCGCACAACGATGTCTGGGACTACGATCCGGGTTCGCCGCCCACGCTCTACGACTACAAGGCGCCCGACGGCAAGATCGTGCCGGCCATTCTGTTCCCCACCAAAAACGCCCAGATGTACGTGCTCAATCGCGCGACGGGCAAACCGCTGTTCGGCGTGCAGGAACGTCCGGCGCCGCAAGGCGGGATCGAACCGGCGGCGCGCGCGAAGACGCAGCCGTATTCGCTGTTCAACTCGTATGCGAAGCCGGACTTGAAGCCGGAGAACACCTGGGGCTTGACGCCGCTGGATCAGCTCTATTGCCGTATCCAGTTCCAGCAGGCCGACTATCGCGGCAGCTATACGCCGCCGCGCCTGGACAAGCCGATCATCGACTATCCCGGCTATAACGGCGGTTCGGATTGGGGCGGCGTGTCGTTCGATCCCACGCGCGGTCTTGTCGTCATCAACTACAACGACATGCCGAACTACACGCGCCTCGTCTCGCGCAAGCAGGCCGACAAACTGGGATGGCATGCGCTGGACGTGGTGAGCGACCCGAACGCGAAAGCGTCGCAAGCCGAAGGTCAGGGCGATCCGCAAGCGGGCCTGCCGATCGCGGTGGACGTCAACGCCGGCTGGCAATTGCCGTTCACGGGCATGCTGTGCAAGGAACCGCCCTACGGCGGCATTCGCGCGGTCGACGTGCGCACGGGCCGAACGGTGTGGGATCGTCCGCTGGGCACGGCACGCGAGAACGGCCCCTTCGGCCTGCCGACCGGCCTGCCGATCAACATCGGTACGCCCAATAACGGCGGCTCGGTCGTCACGCAGTCCGGGCTGGTGTTCATCGCGGCGGCCACGGACGACCTGATCCGCGCTATCGACATCAACACGGGCAAGACCGTCTGGTCGGCGCCGCTGCCCGCGGGCGGCCAGGCCAATCCGATGGTCTACGAAGAAGGCGGCCGCGAGTTCGTGGTGATCGAAGCCACGGGCCACCACTTCATGCATACGCCGAAGGGCAACTACGTGGTGGCCTACGCGCTGCCGCAATCCTGATGCGTTAGCGCGCGCTGACTCGAGCGCGAAGCGCCGCCGCGAGCCCGGTTTTTTACGCGGCGGCGCGCCCCGTCAATCTCACTCGCGAGACCCCGCCGTCCGGCGGGATGCGAAAGCGCATGGGCGTGACCGGCGCGCCGTGTTCGCGCTGTGGTCTGCCTTCCCATGGTTTTCGCCGCGATGTCGCGCAGGTTCCGCGCTGCCGACCATCAACGCAGGAAAAGGCAGCGAACGGGGTAAACCCGCCAGTTTCGGAAACAACTTGCAAAGTGGAAAACATTTCCATATTCTAGGTTCCATGCCGGAATCGTCGGGTGATGTGAGATTTCCCCTGCAATGGTTCCGATAACCGTGTCCCACCGGATCAGCCGCATGAGCGCCGTCCTGCAACGCAGTTTCCGTATTCTCGAAGAACTGGCCACCGCGCCGGAAGGCAAGACGCTCACGGAACTCGTGGGCGAACTGGGCTTGCCGCTGAGCGCCACGCACCGGCTGCTCAGCGATCTCATCGAACTCGGTCTCGTACACAAAGACGAACGGCGCGGCGAGTTTTCACTGACGATGAAAATTCCCTCGCTGGGCCTCAAATTCCTCAGCGCGGGCGGCGTGGTGGATATCGCGCAGCCCATTCTGGAGCGGCTCGCGGCGGCGTCGGGAGAATTGGTGCGCCTCGCCATTGTGGAGAACGAAACGCTCATCTACGTGGCCAAGGCGCAGGGCGCGAAGCAGGGCTTGCGCTACGACCCGGAAATGGGCCGCCCCGTCACACTCTCGTGCAGCGCGGCCGGCATGATCTGGCTCGCGGGCAAAACCGACGAAGAAGCCATGCGCCTCGTGTCGCAACAAGGCTTCGGCACGCCCGCCGAATTCGGCCCGCGCGCGCCCACCACCTTCAAGGCGTTGATGCCGCTCGTCGAAGCCGCGCGTGAGCACGGTTACGCCACCACCCAGGACATGTTTCTGCCCGCCATGAGTTCGATGGCGACGCCCGTGCTCGCGCCCAACGGCGAGGTGCGCGCGATCCTCATTATCGCCGGGCCCATGTCGCGTTTGAGCGAGGATCGCATGCAGGCGCTCGTGCCCGCACTCAAGGCTACAGCGGAAGAACTCGCCGAAGCGAGTGCGGTTTCGCCCATGTTCAGGAGGCCGTTGGCGCAGGAACATAGCGGCGGCAGCGAGGCAAAAACCACGCGTACGGCGTGAGCGGCGCGGCAAGACGCTGAGCGCTGCTTCGCGCGAAAGAGCGTGTTGATTGAATCATTAGTATCACGAATGTTTAGCTATACGAAATAAAATCCACATCACGAGGAGACCTTCATGCAAACCGCTACGCCCGAGCGCTCGTCGCTTGCCATGGCCAACCGCGCCGTGAGCGCCGCCACATTGGGAACGGCGCTCGAATGGTTCGATTTCACGCTGTACGGCGCGGTTGCCGCCACCATCCTGCCCAAGCTGTTTTTCCCCGCGCTCGACCCAACCTCGGCGATCCTCGCTTCGCTCGCGACCTTCAGCGTGGGACTCGCGGCGCGACCGCTCGGTGCGATCATCTGCGGCCATCTCGGCGACAAGGTGGGGCGGCGCAACCTGATGCTCGGCACGGTTTCGGTCATGGGCATCACGTCCGTGCTAATGGGGCTCTTGCCCACCTATGCGCAAATCGGCGTGTTCGCGCCGCTGTTGCTGGTGATTCTGCGCATCGTGCAGGGCTTCGCGCTGGGCGGCGAATCCACGGGCGGGCAGTTGATGGCGCTCGAACACGCGCCCGCCGACCGGCGTGGCAAGTACTCGGGCTTGATCGGCATGTGCGCCCCGTTGAGCCAGATCGTGGCCAACGCGGTACTGTTGACGCTATCCGCCACGATGAGCGCGCAGGCTTTCCTGAGCTACGGTTGGCGTATCCCCTTCGTGGCGAGCGTGGTGCTCGTGCTGGTGGGCATCTACATTCGAGTCCGCGTGAGCGAAACACCCGCGTTCGTGGAGATGAAGCGCTCGGCCATCGCGCAGAAGGGCCGGCCGTTGCACGACGCATTTCGTCTGCACTACAAAACGATTCTGCGCATGATGCTGTTTTTCTGTGGCCCCACGGCGCTGTTCTATCTGGCCGTGGTGTTCACGCTGAGCTATCTGACCAACACGCTCGGCGTGCCGAAGCAAACCAGCTTCATTCTGCTGATGATCGCCAATGCCTGTGCCATCGTCGGCTCGATCGTGGGCGGCCTGGTGAGCGACCGGGTGGGACGCAAACGCGCGCTGCTGTTTGCCTCGGCGGCGACCTTCGTCATCATGCTTTGCTACTTTCCGATGCTCGGCACCAAAAGCTTCGCGGTGATGGCGCTCGCCATGGGCCTCTTCATGGGCTTCACGCAGGTGCAGACCGGCATCCAGCCCGTGGCCTTCGCCGAGGTATTTCCGACCAATGTGCGTTACTCGGCTTCGGCACTCGCGTTCACTGGCGCGAGCCTGTTCGCGGGCGGCCCGATCCCCGTGGTCGCGACGTGGCTCATCAAGCTCGGCAATGGCTCGCCGTGGGGCCTCGTCGCACTGTGCGGCGCGCTCAACCTGCTGTCGTTCGCGATGATCGCGATCGGGCCGGAGACCGCGGGTATCGACATGAATCGCCTCGACAGCGTGGAAGACGTCACGGGCCAAAGCGACGCGCTCGCACGCGGGGCATCGGCATGAACGCGGCGCACGACGCAGTGGCGGCCACGCTGCCAACGATGCAAGCCAAAGGGGCGGGTTTGCTCGCGATCTGGAGCACGGTCACGCGCGAGTTCGAAACCGACTATCTGCACTGGCTTACGCGCGAGCATATTTTCGAGCGCGTGGGCGTGCCGGGTTTCCGCTCGGGGCGCGCATACCGGCGCGCCATCGTGAGCGGCGTGAATGGTGCGGATGCCGCGGAATTCGCGATCGTCTACGAACTCGATCATGCCGATGTGATGTCGAGCGAAGCTTATCGCGCGCGGCTCGACGAGCCCACACCCTGGACGCAGCGCATCATGCCGAAGCTCGGCGGCTTCCGGCGCGGCGGCGGCAGCGTGGTGGCACGCGCGGGTAACACGGCGGCGTTCGGCGCGCGCCTCGGCGTGCTGCGATTCGCCGAGGCGCTGCCCGCGTGCTGCGAAGGCGAGACGGCGCAGCCGCGGCTCGACGCGATCGCGGCCGTGGATCGCGTGACGGGCGTCACGCTCATGCGGGTGGCATCGGACGCGACCGGCATCGTCACGCGCGAGAAGTCGATGCGCAACGGCGAGGAGGGCGCCTTCGCGGGTGCAATGCTGATCGAGTCGCTCGATCAAACGTCGATGCATGCGGCGATCGAAGTGGCCGCGCAGATCGGCGTGGCTGCGGAGGACTTCGGGGTGTACGAGCTGGTGTTTGCGTTCGACCGGCACTGAGGGACCATGCGCGCGGGTTGTCGCCAGCGGAGCGCACGGCCATTAAAGGCGAACGCGGGCGGCACATCGTCGGCGCATCGAAATGGGTGATCGCGGCATCAGGAAAGCGAACCTCACGCCAATTGCCGCAAGCGGATCGATTGGGTCGTATCGCGCGGAGATCGAGCCAAACGGGTCGACGGGAGCCGGTCTTTTCACGACGGTTGCGGAAGAGCAGATTGGCGATGTCGTTGAAGGGCAACTCGAGTTGTTTGTCGGCGGCCAATTGTTGCTGCTCAACGCCGGCGACAGTTTTGTCTACCACGCAAACCGGATGGAAGCGTGAAATCACCCGGAATTGGCATCCTCGGCCGAATGGGCAGGCTGGCAACGGCAGTCGTAAGTCGAGTGGCCCCAGTGGGAAAGCCGTGAAGTCTTTCCTATGCCGGGGTTGAAAGCGTTAGTGGGATCGAGGTTCTGATAGAACTGTCTAAGACTCGCCTTGGCTTCGTAAAGGTGCCCAACATTGTGCTCGGCGGGATACTCTGCACCGCGCGAAGCCAGTAGCGTCAGAATGTCGTCCTTGATCCGGTCGCAATCGGCGCCTTTCTTGACCAGATACTCCTGATGCAGGACATGACAAAAGAAGTGACCGCAGTACATCGTCAGTTCGATGCGCTCTGCGATCTGCGGCGGCAGTCGTTCGAACCAGTCCGTGGCATTGCGCGGCAGCGCGATGTCGAGCGCCACGATGTCTTCCACGGTTTTGGGGTGAACCGCCCGATAGCGAACCATGGCGCCGCCAATCACAAAGCGATTGAGAAACGCCGCCGCGCCTTCCTCCGGCGTGCACTCGAAATAATCGCCACTCGCGGATGGGAAACGCGACGCCAGATACGCTCGCGCCTCACTCACGCCGTCGTTACCCATCTTGAGCAACAAATGATGCTCGAAGCGGTCGCGGTAGTCGATCAACCGGCGTGGCAAATGCGCGGGAAGCAGCCGGCTCACGCCCTGGAGTAACCGGTCGCTGATCGCATTGCCAAGGCCAAATTTTTTCGTGAAGCCGTCGAACGCGCTTTTGAGCGCGAAGGCGCGAGGCACCTTATCGGTTCCGAATGCCTGAATGTAGCGATACATATCCTTGCCGTAGCGGCGGCTGATATCGAATGCCCCACGATGCATGTACTCGCCCGCAATCGGCAGGTTTCGAAAGCCGCTCAGCACGTCGCGGCGCAGCGTTTCGAGTTCGGCCGGGTCGTTGCTGCCAATGTAAAACACCTGAGTCTGTTTGTCGGCCGCGAAAGTATCGAGCCGCAACGCGAACACTGCGACGTGACCGGCGGAGCCCGATGCTTCATAGAGCCGCCGTGGATCGGCGTTGAAACGCGCGGGCGTGGATGCGGAAATGTCTCGCACGTGCGTGCTGTATTCCTGGTCGGACGCGAGCAGTCCATTCGCGGCGGGAATATCCCCGGGTAGTTCGCCTGCATCCAGGCGACCGAGTATGGCTTCGGCGGAGTCGCCCAGATCGATTCCCAGGTGGTTGACGAGTTTCAGTTCGCCCTGTGCGGTAATGCGCGCATGGATCGATAGCTGAGTAAACGCCGGCCCGCGGCGAATCATCGAGCCGCCCGAATTGTTGCAGATACCGCCGGTGACCGAAGCGCCGATACAACTCGAGCCGAGCACCGAGTGCGGCTCGCGATCGAGCGGTTGCAGGCGCCTTTCCAGTTGATCGAGCGTCACGCCCGGTTGGCAGATCACCTGTTCGCCGTTGCGGATCAGGTCCAGCCGCCGCAGACGCATGCCGTTGATCACCACGACGGGACGGTCATAGCCATCCGCAACGGGTGTCGAGCCACCTGTCAGCCCGGTATTCGCGGCCTGACAAATGACGATGACATTGGCGCGATGGCACGCTTGTAACGCGCGCCACATCTCCATGAGCGTACCGGGCTGGACGGCGGCGAGAATCGTGCCGCCGCCATAGCGATAACCCCGCTGAAAACGACGTGTCCTCGCGGCTCCGGTAAAGACGAACCGTTTGCCGACGATACCGGCTAGCAAGGGGATGAGGTCATCATGCATGTTGACGGCTCCGCGGCGCGATGTAAGTCAACTCGAGTCAGCTCGTTACGCGTGACAGGCTATTCGCACTCTGCGTCTCCTGTTCCGAAATGATGGGCTGACGGACATAAAAATGATACGCGACCGCGCCGAGCACCGACACCACCGCCGAGGAAAGAAAAACCAGCGTAAACGAGTGCGTTGCGTCCACCAGCATGCCCGCCACGAGCGGCGACAAGGTCGCGCCGAGAAAGCCGCCGAAGTTCTGCACCGAAGCGGCCGACGCAACGGTGGAAGGCGCCGTTACCTCGGCCGGCAGCGACCAGGCATGCGCGACGACCGCGCCATTGAATCCCAGCGCGAAAGCCATCAGAACGACGGCCACGGGCAGTCCGGCGGCCTGACCGAACATGGCGTTGAAGGGCAGCAGCGCCAGTACCCCGGCTTGCAGCAGAAGCGCGACAACGATCGTAACGCGCTTGGCTTTCAGCGTGCTCCAGCAGGGGCGCCCGGCGAGTTTGCCGGAAACGACGCCGCTCGCGATATCGCCGATCATCGCGCCGATCCAGGGCACGCTGGCCGCAATGCCCAATGAGGAAAACTTGAGCCCGAACTGCCGGATGATGAACATGGGAATGAAGATGAGGAAGATCTGATACACCCACATGTTGCAAAAAAAGCCGGCCATCATGCCCCACATGCTTTGGCGCCGGAACATCGTCAGCCAGGGCACGCGCGTATCGTGCACCGATGTGCGCGTACCGCCGTCCTGCTCGATATACGCGCGCTCTTCCGGGCTCAGGCGCGGGTTCCGGTCCACGTCGCGAAAGCAGGCAAAGAAAATCACCGTCACGGCGAGGCCTGCGGCGCCCGCCAGAACATACATGGTCCGCCAGCCGAATTGCGCCACCACGAAAACGAGCGCCGCCGTGAAGAAGGCTGGCCCGATCTTGAGCGCCGCATCCCAGCTCGCGTTGGCGATGCCCTGTTCCTTCTTCGGGAACCATTGCGTCACGATCTTGTTCGTGGACGGCAGGGACGGCGACTCGGCCACGCCGAGCCAGGCTCGTGCGAACAGAAATGCGCCGAAATTCTGCGCGATACCCATCGCGGCGGTCGCCGCGCTCCAGACGAGCACGGAAATGCCGAGCAGCTTGCGCGGGCCGAAGCGGTCGATGAACCAGCCGGACGGTAACTGGCCGAACGCATAGAACAGGGAAAACGCGCTCCCCAGCAAGCCGATGTCCGTGGCCGTGATTCCCAGTTCGGATTGCATCGCGGGTGCGGCAATGGAGAGCGTGAGCCGATCGATGTTGTTGACGAGCGCGATCAGGCACAGCAGGCTCAGAACGAACCAGCGCTGACGTCCAGCGGGTTTGGGCAGCGCGTTCTGGTTTGCCGCGTGTTTTGTTTGAAGCATGAACAGGTGTCTCCCTTCTTGTGTTCTGGCGGTGAGTTACGGTGTGTCGGACCGCACCGCAATAAGCGATTTTCCGGAGAAGCTGCGATGCTTGAGCGCATCGAGGCGTTCGGCGAGCGACTCGAAATCTCCCACGATGTGTGTTTCGATTCGTAGTTGCGAGTGATCGACGAGGTCGAGAAAATCGACGCCCATCGCAACGAGGCGTGCCCAGTCTGCGTCGTTGCCATAGCGATGTAACGCGCCGAGCGCGACCTCATGCAACGAAAGCGACACGCCGAACGGCTCGCTGGGCCAATCCTGAACGCGGCCTTGCACGCAAACCAGATGACCGTTCGCCGAAATCGCGGGCGCTAGCCGGGCCGCGTGCGCACCGTCGACGCTATCGAGAATCGCGAAGTAACGTCCTTCGTTCTGCGTCGGCCACATACTGGACGCATCGAGCGCACCTTCGAAGCACGCGCCCGCGCCGAGTTCGTGCAACCGCGCCCAATGTCGTGGATGACACATGACATCCACTTCGAATCCGCGCCTGACGGCCAGTTGTAGCGCATAGAGGCCCACGGCGCCGCCCGCGCCGCTGATCAACAGGCGAGCGCCCTTGCGGTCGGGCAGCTTGTCGAGGGCGAGGCAGGCGGTCAGCGCCGGGCACGGCACGCTTGCGGCACTCTCCCAGCTCACACCCGCCGGGACGCTCAACAACGCACGCGCGGCGACCGGCGTGTATTCGGCGAAACTGCCCGGCTTCGCGAGACTCGTGTGATAGGCGACGCGCTTGCCGAGCCAGTGCGGCTCGACGTCCGCGCCGACCGCGGCGACGATGCCCGCGCCATCCACGCCGGGAATTTTGCCCGCACGCCAGCCGGCATGATCGCCGCGCAGCATTTTCCAGTCGACAGGATTCAGGCCGATTACGGCATTGCGCACCAGCACTTCGCGGCTGGCGAGCGGCGGAGCATCGACGGTTTTCAGTTCGAGTGAAAGCGGATCGGCGTGGCCGGTCCAGATCCACGCCCGCCCGTGGCGGGGCGCGCTAGTGTCCGTTTGCATGGGTTCGACTCTCGACGGGTGATGCGGGTGAACAGCGTGGCTGAAGGCCGACGGCGCGCTTCAGCGCTTTCCAGCACGCGGTATCCGGCTAAGGACAACGCCCGCCAGGCGATCCGCGAACAGAACGGTCAACGTCTCGGCGGACCCCGGTGAGAGCTCGCCGGATCGGCCGGCGGCACGGCGCGCGACGAGGCCATGGTGCTGTCTCGCTTCCATTCGCTTCAGAAGCTTGAATAGCGGCTCGAAGCGGCGGGAAATTGGCCTTTTCATCGTCTATTCAGAAGACAACGCTGCGGACAGCGTGTAGCGAATCGTTCGCGGCGCGGACGCCTCGAAGCGAAATCCCTCGCGTCCGGCCAGCGGGTGGTGGGAGGGCGGCGTGACGACGCGTCCGAGATCGAAGAAGCCGCACACCGGTTCGACTCCCAGCGCGAAGTTCCTGCCGGACCACGGCGCATAGTCGCGTCCGCCGTTGCTGATCCAGAGAACGGCGTCCGGGAAGTCGTCGGTGTTCCAGTCGAGCTCGACGTCGGCGTTGTCCGCCGGATAGCGCAACACGAACGGCGGCCGGCACGCTTCGAGCTGGACGAGTTCCTCGGTGATCCGGGGCAATGGCAGCCGCGTGACGTCGAGCGGCCCCTCCGGCGTGTCGAGCGCGCGCAGCGAGTCGAACGTGCGGTTGGTCGCAATGCGCGAGTACCGCGGCTCGACCGGAACGGGGTAGGTGTGTACCGCGCGGTATGGGCACGCCAGCACTTGCACGCTTTCTTTCGGCACGGCGAAAGTGGGGTGAAGCGCGAATGGCAAGGTGATGTCGCGACGTACCTTCACCGTTAACGTGACAGTGAGCGCGGGCGCGTCAGCGCTGGCTTCGATCACGCGGTGCAGGCTTTCGACGGCGCTATCCTGCGGATAGTCGATACGCAGCGCGACGCGGTGTTTCGTGTGCTCCACGCATTGCCACAGGTGATTCGAACTGAAGCCATGGCGCCATTCGTCGCCCGCCTCGCGCGGCGTGAAGCCAGCCGGAAGGTTGTCCGGCACATCGATCGTGCCGAACGGCACGCAGGGCCATTCGCCGCGCAACGCGCGCATGAGTCCCGGCCAGGCCGGATCGTCTCCCCACGGGGCCACGTGAAGCGGAGAAACACTGCGACCTGAACCGATATCGAAGCGCACGGGCGCCAGCATGCCGCCCATGGCCTGGACCGTGGCTTCGCCGTGCGCCCACTTCAACGTCCAGCGTTCATTGTTCTGCATCGTGATGTTCTCCACGTTTTTCGCCTGCTGCGGCCTCAAGCTCCGACGCGAACCGCCGTTCTGTCGAAAAATGCCTGATCCAGTTCGAAACCGAGGCCCGGGCCTGTGGGCACGTTCAGCCAGCCGCCCTGATGTTCGAGCGGCTGTTTGACCAGCGCGGTCCTGAACGGGTGTGACGACGTATCGAATTCGAACAGGGGTTGATCGGCGAATAGCGAGTAATGCGTATCGGGCGTGGCGGCGATCATATGCATTGACGCGTACTGGCCGATCGCGGTGCCCCACACGTGCGGATTGACCTTCACGCCGTTGACCTGGGCGAGCGTGTTGATATGCCTGAGCGCCGTGAAACCGCCCGCGAGACAGATGTCCGGCTGGGCGATATCCACCGCGCCCGCCTTGAACAGATCGTGAAAACCATACATGGAAAATTCCGCTTCGCCGCCCGCCACGGGCGTGTCGATGGCGTCGCGCACGCGCCGGTAGCCGGCGAGGTCTTCGGGCACCACGGGTTCCTCGATCCAGCGCAGCTTGAAGTCGGCGAGCGCGCGGCCCAGGCGGATCGCCTCGTTCGCGCCGTAGGCGTGATTCACGTCGATCATCAACTGCGTGCGAGGGTCGAGTGCTTCGCGAATGGCGTGCATCACGGCGATATCGTCGTCGAGACCGAAGCCGAGCTTGACCTTCATGATGGAAAAGCCCGCCGATTGATGACGCCTCGCTTCGAGCGCCATCTCGTTCGCCTGACCTTGCCCTTCAGGCCGGAAAAAACCCGTTGCGTAGCATTGCACACGTTGACGGAAAGCGCCGCCGAGCAACTGCCAGACGGGCTGCTTCGCGACCTTGCCACAGATATCCCAGAGCGCGATATCCACCGCGCTGATCGCGCCGAGGACCACCCCCTTGCGGCCGAAATCGCGCGTACGCAGATACATGTTGTTCCACAACACTTCCGTGTCGAGCGGATTTTGACCCACCAGAAGCGGCTTGAGCGCGCTTTCGATCACGGTGGCGGCGATCTCCGGCGGTTGCAGGCCCACGCTGAACGTTTCCCCCCAGCCTTCGAGGCCGTCGGTCGTGCGGATTCGCACCACCGTGGTCGAGCGGCCGGTGACCCAACCCTGGGAGTACGCGAAGGGTTTGTCGAGCGCGGTTTTGAGTACGAACGACTCTACACTTTCGATCTTCAACATTCTTCTCCTGAAGAGATGCGTGGCCGCACCTCAGATGCGCCCGAACTTGTCGAGCAGATCCTGGAAGGTCTTGCCCTCGAGAACCATTTCGCGCATGCGTGCTTCGTTATCGGCGATGGTTTTCGCGCGCTCGTAGACGGCGGCCATATCGGCCTGCGGCACGATCGCCACGCCGATTTCGTCGGCAACCACGAGATCGCCGGGATTGACGATCACGCCGCCACACGAAATCGGCACGTTGATACTGATCGGCTCGCGGCGGCCGCTGATGGCCGTATGAGCCTGACGCGGGCCCGAAACCTTCGCCGAAACCGGGAAGTCGAGATACTTCGCTTCGTCGGTATCGCGGCAACTGCCGTCGATCACCGCGCCGACGACGCCGGCATTGCGCGCGAGGCCCGTCATCAAGCCGCCCCAGATGGAGGTTTCGGTTTCGCCGAATGCGTCGATGACGATGACATCGCCCGGTTTGGCAACGGTGAAGACGTCGAGACAGTCGACGATATCGCCCGCGGTCAACTGCACGGTCAGAGCGGGGCCGATGATCTTGCGATCGGCGCCTTTCGGCTTGATGTCGTGACGCATGGTGCCGTTGCGCTGCAGGGCGTCCGAAACCACGCAAGACAGTGACATGACGTCGGCCATGGCGACAAAACGCGCGATCAGTTCGGCGTCCACTTCGCGGCGCGGGTTGATAGTCGTGCTCATTGTCGAATTTCCTCCAGGTGGATTGGTTGATTAGTAGCCGGCGTTGACCGGGTTGAGCGGCTTTTCGCCGAGCAGGACGGCGCGCACGTTTTCCGCGGCAACACGGCGGGCCTCGTTCAGCGCATCCTGCGAGATGTACGCCACGTGAGGCGTGACGATGCAGTTCTCCAGTGCAAAGAGCGGGTTGTCTTGCGGAGACCAATCCGACTGCTTGGCGGGTTCTTCTTCGGTGTCGTCGAGCGCCGCTGCTGCGATATGGCCGCTGACGAGGGCGTCGTAGAGCGCGCGATTGTCGACCACCTTGCCGCGCGCGCAGTTCACCAGCAGCGCGCCGGGCTTCATCGCCGCCAGCGCTTGCGCGTCGATCAGGTGATGCGTCTGTGGCGTGTAAGGGCACATGACATCGATCAGGTCGGCGCGCGGCAGCATCGCTTCGAGCGAAACCTTCTCCACGCCGTGAGATGCCATCAGGCTCGCGCTGACGAACGGGTCGTAGGCGACGATCTCGAAGCCGAACGGATGCAGCTTGCGGGCCATGTTCTGCGCAATCCGGCCGAAGCCCACCATGCCGAAGACACTGCCGCGCATGCGGGCAATCGGCCGGTTCCATTTGCTCCAGTGCCACTCGCCGCGCCGCGTGGACGCCGTATAGGTGGGAATCGAGCGGAAGATGGTCAACGCCATGCTGATGGAGTGGTCGGCCACTTCCTCGATGCAATAGTCCGGCACATTCGTCACCACGATGCCCGCCGCGCGCGCCGCGTCGACATCGAGAATATCGACGCCAATGCCATAGCGCGCGATGACTTTGCAATGCTCGAGCGCCCGGATGGTTTCGGCGGGAATCTTCGCGTACTGCTGCATCAGCGCGTCGGCATCGCTCGCGAGTTCGGCGAGCCCTTCGCCGGTGCGCGACTGCAGGCCGATCACCTGTGCACCGATGGGTTCGAGGATCGCGCGCTCGATGTCGAGGTCTGGATAGTCGTAATCGGTCACATATACTTTGAACACTGCGTTTCCTTTTATGGGTTGATTGATGCATGCCGGTGCGAGCGCCGCGCGCGCCGCACGAACAGACCTGAAATCAATGAACGTTTCGTTTTGCGTATCGGTCCATGGCGATCAGCGCAGTGACGACCATGCCGGCCGTTACCGTGTAGGGCTCGTTGTGAATGATTTCGCCGTGACGGCACGCCCGTTCGGCAACCGTTTCCAGCGCTTCGCCGTCGTCGGCATCGACCCCGATATCGGCAAGACGGGTCGGCAAGCCGACATCGCGGCAAAAGCGGAATACCGCGAGGCGTTCGCGGTCCGGCGCCGGCCACAGGAAGAGCGACGCGAGCGTGCCGACCGCCACCTTCTCCCCATGAAGGAAGCGGTGCGATGAAGGCAATTCCGCGAGGCCATGATGAATCGCGTGCGCGGCAGCCACGCCCGCCGACTCGAAGCCGATGCCGGACATCAGGACGGTCGCTTCGAGCGTGGCGTCGAAGTCGGGTGTGACGAGGTGAGCACGGCAGTCGTCCACAGCCTGCACGGCATGCTCGAATAACGTGTCGCGACATAGCCTGGCCGTCTGCAGCGCAACGGCGCTGGCGTGGCCACCGCAGAGATTGGCCGCGTGTGCCTTGTGACACGCCTGTGCTTCGTACCAGGTGGACAGTGCATCGCCGATTCCTGCAATGAAAAATCGCACCGGCGCGTTGGCAATGACCTGCGAATCCACCAGCACGAGATCGGGATTGCGCCGCACGAACCGGTCGTGCACGACACGGCCATCCTTGTCGTAGATGACCGAGAGTGCGGAGCAGGGCGCATCGGACGCGGCGATCGTCGGTACGCAGACGAACGGCAGACGCAGGTTGTCGGCGGCGGCGCGCCCCGTGTCGACCACTTTGCCTCCGCCCAGCGAAACGACCATCTGCGCGCCGCTTGCACGGATCCATGCGGTGGCGTCGCTCACCGAACGTTCGGTGCAGGCCGCGTCCGTCTCGCGCACGTGTAGCCGTACGCGTCGCGCCTGGGCGACCACGGTGTCGCGCAGCGTCACGACGTTGCTATCCACGAGACAGGCGGCCGACGAGCCGAATCGCGCGAGTTCGTCGTCGAGCGTGCCGAGCGCTCCGGCGCCCTGTACGTAGCGAGAGGGAAAGACGCTCGTTCTCAACATGATCCGGGGCGCGCTTGCTGATCGGTTTCCATGCATCCGCTCACATTCAGCCAACGACGTAGCCGCCGTCCACCGCGAGCGTGGCGCCGGTCACGTAACGGGAGGCGGGCGTCGCGAGAAAAATGGCCGCGCCAACGAGGTCGTCGGCTTCGCCCCAACGCTTGAGCGCAGTCCGCTCCGCAATCTTGTGCGCGGCGGCTTCCTCGCTCCATAAGCCCTGGGTCATCGCCGTGCGGTGATAACCCGGTGCGATGGCGTTGACGCGCACCCCGTCGCGCCCATATCGATGCGCGAGCGCGCGCGTGAGGCCGAGCATGCCGCTCTTGCTCGCGCAATAGGCGGGCACTTCTTCGTCGGCGAGGTAGCTGAGCATGGACGCGATATTGATGATCGAGCCGCGCGCTGCCTTGAGCAGCGGCATCAGGGCAGTCGAAAGACGCATGGCGCTGACCAGATTGATGTCCATCACGTTCATGAACGTGGCGTCGTCGTATTCCTGGCCGGGGCGCGAGATGCCCTGTGCGTTCACCAGAAGATCGAGGCGATCGAAACGCTCCGCGTACGAGGCGAGCGACTCGCGTGACGTCACGTCGAGAGCATCGAACCGCAGGTTCTTGCGATCGTTGGTGTCCACCAGCTGGCGGATTTTTTCGGCGGAGCTGCCGGTTGCCGTGACGCTGGCGCCGAGACCCGCGAGACCTTTCGCGATCTCGAGGCCGATTCCACTGGTGCCGCCCGAGACGAGCGCGGTTTTTCCGGCAAGTACGTCGGAAGCGAAACAGGAGAGAATGTCGTTCATTTATCGTCCCCTCAGGAGTCCTTATATAAAAATCGGTTGCGGTGCAGCGGGCGCGACTCGCGGTGGCCGGACGTCAGCCAGCCGCGTGTGTTAGCCGATTGCTTAGAGCACTTGCATCACAGGTGGCGATTCCGCAACGCTGTCTCGCTGCGTGGGCTCGCCGGGCAGCGTTTCGCCCATCATCAGGGAGACGCCGCGATCCGCTACCGCATACGTGGTCGCGACCGTGTTGCCGCTGATGATGGTCGGCCACGACGACGTGTCGAATACGCGCAAACCCTGAATCCCGCGCACGGTCAGGTCGTTATGCAGAACCGCCATCGGATCGTGGTCCGCGCCCATGCGCGCGGTGCCGGCCGGGTGATACACCGTCTTGACGGTGCGGCGGCAATGCTCCGCGAGCGCTTCGTCCGACGCGGCCGTTTCCGCACCCAGCGCGCTTTCGTCCGGCAGCACGATGCGCTCGACGATGTCGGCCAGCGGTCCCGCGCGCATGATGCGTTCGGCGCGCCGCAGGCCCGCGATCGACAGCCGCAAGTCGTCCGGGTGCTGGAGGTAGTTCGGATAGACAATGGGCGTCGCGTTCGGATCGGCCGTTTGCAGCGACACGCGCCCACGGCTCTTAGGCCGCATCACGCAGCTGTTCAACGTGAAGCCGTAGGTGGCGCGCGTCGACGTCACATCCGGATCCAGGTACACGGTCGGCAGGCAGAACATCTGGATCGACGGCGCGCCACTGGCATCGTCCGGATTGAAGAACGCGCCCGCTTCCACCGCGTTGGACGCAACCGGACCGTTGTGGAACGCGAGATATTGCAGACCGTTGCGGATCTGGTTCCAGCCGCGGTCTTGATTGAAATAGCCGTACCGTCCATTGCAGAACGCGACCACCGGCACCTCGTGATGATCCTGAAGGTTCTCGCCAACGCCCGGCAAATCGACCTTCATGGGAATGTTCAAGCGCGCGAGTTCTTTTTGCGGGCCGATACCGGACAGCATCAGCAGCTTGGGCGTGACCAGCGCGCCTGCCGTGAGAATCACCTGGCCGCCTTTGATCTGCTCGCGTTGCGAGCCGCTTTGCACTTCGATGCCGGTGGCGGTGTTGCCTTCGATGAGAATGCGCGTGACCGTGGTGCCCGTTCGAATTTCAAGCCGCGAATCGTCCATGACGGGCGCGAGAAACGCGTCCACACCGCTGCATCGGCGGCCACGGAAGGTCGTGGTCTGGTAGAAGCCGGTCCCCATCTGCGAGCCGCTGTTGAAATCGGCATTGAAGGGCAGGCCGGTCTGCTGCGCCGCGAGAACGAAGGCGCGCGATACGTCGCTGAGATTGGCGCCGTCCGACACCTTCAGCGGTCCGGACACGCCGTGAGCGGCGTTGTTGAACGTGGTGTTGCCTTCGAGTCGCACGAAGTGCGGCAGCAGGCGTTCGTAACGCCACGACTCGTCGCCGGTAAGGGAGACCCAGTCGTCGTAGTCGCGTGCCTGGCCGCGGATATAGACCATCGCATTGACCGAGCTGCCGCCGCCGAGCACTTTCCCCTGCGGAATGGAAGGCTGGCGGCCGTTCAGATGCGCGTGTTCGGCACTGCGGTGAAACGTCATGTAGTCCCGGTTCGTCAGCAGTTTGACGAAGCCGGCGGGCATGTGGATGAGCGGATTGCGGTCGCGCGCGCCTGCCTCGACGAGCAGGACGCGCGCGCCGTGATCGCGCACGAGGCGCCCAGCGGTCAGGCATCCCGCCGCGCCGGCCCCGATCACGATGAAGTCGTAGTGTTTCTTGGCGTTTGACATGGTTGAAACCTTCAAAACCTGTTCTGGTCCGTCCGCGCCGCCAGCAGTTGGCCAGCGGCGGGCAGGCGTGCTCAGCGGCGCGTGCGCGCCATTCCCGCGAGAATGGCCGCGCTCGCGATCGCGAGACCTTGCACGATCAGCTTGCCCGACTCGCCCGCGCCGTAGGCATTGAGAACGTTGAAGAGCAAGGTGAGCGCGAAGGCCGCCGCGCACGGGCCGATCAGGCCGCCGCGTCCGCCGCCGAAGGTGATGCCGCCGAGAATCACGCCGGCGATCGAGTTCATCACCACGTCCGTGCCCACGCTGGTCGTGCTGACGCCCACGTAGCCCGAGAGCAGCAAACCGCCGCCGGCGGCGAGCAAACCGGCCGCCACGTGCGAGGCGATAAACACGCCTTCCACCGGCAGCCCGGACAGGGTCGCCGCGACCGGATTGCTGCCCACGGCCTTGAGCAGGCGGCCGAATACCATGAAGCGCAGCGGGATCGCGAGCAGCAGCAGCGTGCCCACCCAGATGACGGTGGCGATGGGGACGACGCCGAGCTTCGCGCTGCCCAGCGTCTGCACCGGGTCGGGCACCGAGCCCGGACTGCTGCCGGAGCTGAGGAACAGCACCGTGCCGGTCAGGATGGATGCCATCGCCAGTGTCGCGATCACGGCCGACGCGCGGAACTGCGTGATCAGAAGCCCGTTGACGAGACCGATCCCACCGCCCACGGCCAGCGCGCCGAGAATCATCGCCGGAGCCGACATGTCGTTGAGCGGCGCGGTCGTGATCAGGTAGTTCGTGAGCACGAAGATGCCGCCCACCGAGAGATCGATCGACCGGCACCGCATCACGATCATCTGCGCCGCGACGGCGAGCCCGAGCGGGGCGGCCTGCCGCGCGATCACCATCTGGAACGGCAGCTGCAGCAGCACGGGGCGGAAGAACACGCAGAACAACAGCAGCGCCGCGAGAACGAAGAGGGACGGCGGCACGGCGACCACGATCTGGCGGACATTGAAGCGAGGCGCCGCGCGGAGCGCCAGCTTTCCGGCTTCGGAGGCAGGTTGTACGGGCATGGCGTTAGATTCCAATTTCTTTGCGACGACGCAGGCACACGGCGAACAGCAGCAACGCGCCGTTGACCACGGACAGCAGGAAAGGATTGACCTGCACGATGTTCATCGCGTTGCCGACGATGCTGAGCAGCAACGCGCCGAACACCGTGCCGAGCGGACCGCCGATGCCGCCGCTCAGTTGCGTGCCGCCGAGCGCGACCGCCGCCACGGAGTCGAGTCCGTAAGAGGTGCCTACCCACGGATCGCCGGAAGAGATGCGCCCGGCGAGAAAGATGCCCGCCACGGCGGCGAACAGCGCGCAGATCACGTACGCGGCGATGGTCGTGCGCGCGACGGAGACGCCTGCGAGCGCGGCGTTGTCGGCGGCACCGCCAACGGAATACACATGCAGGCCAAGACGCGAGCGATGCAGGAGTGCCCACGCGACCCACACGGCCAGCACGACCCAAAGCAGCGCGATGGGTACGCCGAGCACCGTATCGCTGACGGCGGACGGAATGACCGGCCAGACGCTGCCGCCCGGGGAAGGCTGAACGAGCAGCACGATGCCCTGCAGGATGGTGCCGGTCGAGAGCGTCATGATGATCGGGTGCACGCGAAACCGTGTCACGCCGATGCCGTTCACGACGCCGATCAACGCGGCGCTCAGAAGCGTGAGCGCAATGGCGAGGACAGGCGAGCCCGTGGTGGCCAGGATGCAGGTGGACAGGCTCATCACGACGCCCACCGAAAGATCCAGCCCGCCGGTGAGAATCGGCAAGGTCTGCCCGAGCGCGACGACGAGAAGCGGCGTGGCCTGAACGACGAGGTTGCCGAGATTCTGCGGCGTGCGGAAACTGCCGAACGAAATGGCGAGCGCCGCGACCGCGATCACGAGCAGCAGGCCGGAAACGTATTGACCGCCGGTGCGGTCGGCTCGCAAGGACATCATGCGGTTGATCATGCTGGGGCTCCCGCGAGGGTTTCGGTGCGCGCGACGGCGGCCTGGAGAATGTCTTCTTCCGTGGCGTTCTTCGCTTCGATTTCCTTGACGATGCGGTGATCGCACACCACGAGCACGCGGTCGGCGAGACCGATCACCTCGGGCAGTTCGCGCGAAGTGAAGATCACCGCGCCGCCGCGCTCGCAGAACGTGCGCAACGCGTTGTAGATTTCCACTTTCGCGCCCACGTCCACGCCGCGAGTGGGTTCTTCGATGAGGAGCACGTCGGCGTCGATGGCGATCCAGCGCCCGAGCATCACCTTCTGCTGATTGCCGCCGGAAAGGTTCACGACGGCTTGTGCCGTGCTCGCGGCGCGGATGCGCAATTCGTCCGAGAGCCGTTTGACGAGCGCCGTGAGCGCATGCGCGGGCGCCCACGCCGGTTTGCGCTGATGCACGCCGAGCGTGAGGTTGTCGCGAATGGGCAGGTCCAGATACAAGCCCTCGCCCTTGCGGTCTTCGGGCATGAACGCGAGTCCATTGGCCAGCGCGCGGCGCGCACCGGCGCGTGCCCTGAACGTGACCGGCCTGCCGGAGCGGCGCTGCAATTCCAGCTTGCCGTTGCAGCCTTTCGCCACGCCCGCCAGCGAGCGCACGATCTCGCGCTGTCCCTGGCCTTCGAGGCCGCCGAGTGCGACGATCTCGCCGCGCCGCACTTCGAAGTTCACGCTGGCGCGGCCCGGCGCCGTGCTGAGTTCGCTGATCTTCAGCGCAGGGCCGTCGTGATGATCCGCGCGCGGCGGATAGAGATGTTCGACGTCGCGGCCCACCATCAGCGAAAGCAGCCGGTCGGGATTGAGATCCGCAGTCGCATACGAGCCCACGAGCTTGCCGTCCTTGAGCACCGTCGCCGTGTCGCAGAGATCGAAGATTTCGCGCATGCGATGGGAAATGTAGAAAATGCATTTGCCCTGATCGCGTAGCTTGAGCAGCAACGATTCGATGCGTTCGACGTCTTTCGTGTTCAATGCGGCGGTCGGCTCGTCGAAGATGAAGATATCGGCGTTGACCGCGAGCCCTTTCGCGATTTCGACCGATTGCTGCTCCGCGACGGTGAGCGAACTCACGAGGCGGCGCGGGTCGATCTGCAAGCCGATATAGCCGAGCGCCGCGCGCGCCTCTTCTTGCATGCGCCGCCGGTCCACGCTGAACACGCCGCGTTTCGGCTCGCGTCCAAGGAACATGGTTTCGGCAACCGTGAGATTGCCAACCAGAGAGAACTCCTGGAACACGGTCGAAATGCCGGCGTTGAGCGCGTCGAGCGGTGAAGAAAACTTCACCGCCTTGCCTCGCAGCAGGACTTCGCCTTCGGTCGGCGCGACCACGCCGGCGATGATCTTCATCAACGTGGATTTGCCTGCGCCGTTTTCACCCGTAACAGCGTGAATCGAGCCGGCTTTGCCGATGATCCCGACATCCATGAGCGAGGGCACACCGTCGTAAAGCTTCGTGATGTGGCTCGCAGCGACTAACGTTTCCATGACGCGTAACTCCGCCTGACTACTTGTTACTTGTTGCCGTAATACTTCTTCAAATCCGCTTCGGAGAGCGAACTCGGCGCCCAGTAGTTGTCGTTCAGGTCGGGACGGTAGAACTGCGCGAAATTGGCCTTGGTGATCGGCGCCGGGCGCAACACGTAGTGCTTGTGCAGCGACTCGCCGTTGAGCAGATCGACGGCGGCGCGAATGCCCGCCGCGCCTTGTTCCGAGGGAAACACGGCCGCCATGGCGTTCGCGCCGCTGTTTTTCCATGCGCGCATGAAGCCGTTGTTGCCTTCGCCGGTAATGGGCGGAACGGGCTTGCCGAATTCCTTGAAGACGTCGATACACGCGCGGCTCATGTCGCCGCCCGAGGACCAGATGCCGTCGGGATTCGGGTTGCTGAGCATCAGTGACTCGCACACCTGCTTGCCCTTGTTATACGACCAGTCGCCGTATTGCTCCGAGGCGATCTTGATGTTCGAACCGGCAAGCGCTTTGCGCAGACCGTCGTAGCGCATGGTGTCCGCCGCGATGCCGGCCTGACCGCGCAGCACCCAGATGTTGCCCTTGCCATGCAGCGTGTCGACGAGGAACTTGCCGCCGACCTCGCCGAAGTAGAGCGATTCGCCCTGGATCTCGGTGGTGTAGGCGTCGGTATCGACTTCGGTCGAATGGACGATCACGGGAATGCCGGCCGCCACCGCTTTCTTGATCACCGGCGTGAGCGCCGTGTACGAGACCGGCGCGATGATGATCGCGTCGACCTTCTGCGCGATCATGTCTTCGATGTCGGCGATCTGCTTGGCGGGTTTGGAGTTGGCATCCGCAAAAACGAGCTTGGCGATGTCCTTGTGTTTGGCGGCTTCCGCGTCGGTTTCATGCACCATCTGCGTCATCCAGGTGTTGCCAAAGCCCCAGATGCTGAAGCCGATTTTCCACGGGCCAGCCTTCTTGTACTGGTTCGGCGCGGTCATGGGATTGGGACCCTCGCGCACGATGGCGCCGGGCATCAGGACCGGCTCGGCGGCCTGACTGGCCGCGCAAGCAAAGGTCATTGCGGCTGCAATGAGGGTGCGAACCAAAAGGGCTTTTTTTTGCTTCATGTCACTTTGTCTCCGGGTTTGACTTGCGTTATCGCGTTGCTTGGCACCGCTCGTTCTGTAGTGTAATATTTCACATGTTAGATGTTGATGTCAACACAATCTGTGACCAGCATTCGCAATCGATTGATAGGAGCCGTACCAATGAACCGCGGGTTTACGCCGATTCAGCACACCCATTTGACCGACCAGGTGTACGACGCCGTGCGCGCCCGCATCCTGAGCCGCGCCATCAAAATCGACGAACAGATCAACGTGGACGAGGTGGCGCTCGAGCTGCAGGTCAGCCGCACACCCGTCGTGGACGCGATCAAGCGGCTGGCATCGGATGGGCTGGTCGAGGTGAGGGCGAGACGTGGGACGTTCGTTCGGGGCATCACCGAGAAAGACGCGGTCGAGATCTTCCAGGTGCGCGAGGCGCTCGAGCTGTACTCGGCGCGACTTGCGATCAACAGTCCCGAGAACCCCGAGTTGACGAAACAGATGCGCGCGCTCATCGACGAGATGAGCGGGTACATGTCGGATGGAGAATTCAAGGACTATCTGGCGTTCTCGATGGCGGACAGCGCGTTCCACAACACGCTGATCGACGCCTGCGAGAACGAGCGCATGAAGAGCAACTACGAGAATCTGAACATCTACATGCACATCATGCGCAGCCATTACTACCGGCCGCTCGTGCCGCCCAAGCGCGTGCACGCCGAGCACCTCGCCATCCTGGAGGCCGTCGTGTCGAAAGACCTCCCGGCGGCGGAGCGCGCGATCAGCCAGCATCTCGCGTCCACGCGCGAAAAGATGATCAACAACATTCGCAACAGCGGCGGCGTGCTATAGCACGCGGCCATGAATCGCTTTGCCCGTATCGGTCCGCGCGCTCCGGCGTGATGGGCCGACCATAAACAAGGAGACGAAACAGATGCAAGCACAGGGCACACAAGCATTGCTCGTTGTCGGCACGTATACCTTGCCCATGCCGCACGTGAACGGGCAGGGTAAGGGCCTGTACGTACTCGGCTTCGATACCGCCACTGGCCGGTTGAGCGAGCGGTCGATCCAGGAGGCGGTCAATCCTTCGTACGTCGCGTTGTCGGCCGATCGCCGGCGTCTATACGCGGTGCGCGAAGTCGATGGCAACGACGGTCCGGGCGTGAGCACGTTCGAACTCGATCCGCGCACGGGCGCGCTGCGTCTGTTGAACGACACGCCCACGCCCGGCGGCTGGCCGTGCCATGTTTCCGTCGACAACGATGTGTCGCTGCTGCTCGTTTCGAACTACGCGACCGGTGAAGTGCTGCGATACCGGCTCGACGCGCAGGGTGTGCCCGCCGAGGCGCCCCAGTTGCTGAAGCGCGAAGGCAGCGGCCCCAATGCGGCCCGTCAGGACGGCCCGCACGCGCATTGCGCGCTCGTGAGCCCCGACAAGCGGCATGTCTATCTTGCCGACCTTGGTATCGACGGCGTGGTCCGGCACCGGCTGACGGATGGCGCGCTCGACGAAGCGATCGACACGGTGCTGCCCGCCGCGGCGGGCGCCGGGCCGCGGCATCTGGTGTTCACCCTGTCCGGCAAGCACCTGCTCGTCAACTACGAGTTGTCGTCGACAGTCCGCATGTATGCGCTCGACGAAACCGAACCGCGCCTCGTTGGCGAAATCTCCACGCTGCCCGAGCTTTTCAAGGGGGAAAGCGCGACGGGCGGCATGCGCCTGCACCCGTCCGGCAAGTTCGTCTATGTCGGTAATCGTGGCCACGATTCGGTGTTCGCCGCCAGGATCGATGAAGCGGAAGGCACCCTCACGCCAATCGGTACATGGGCTGTGGAAGGGCGAACGCCGCGCGATCTTCGTGTCTCGCCCGACGGGACATTTCTGCTGGCCGCTTCCCAGGATGACGGCTTCATCCGCGTGTTCTCCATCGACCCGCAAACCGGCGCGCTGAGCGACACGGGCCACACCCACGCGATTCCCTCGGCCGTTTGCATCGAATTCATTTAAGGAAGGCGACACCATGAATCATCCAATCCCTCGCTGCGTGATGGTGACGGGTGCAGGCGGCAACCTCGGGCACAAGGTCGTCGAAGCGCTGGCGCGAACCGACTGGTGCGAGCTGGTTGTCGGCATCGACCGCAGCGGCGATTACTCGAAGTTCTCCGACGTCGCCCGCAAACGCCTGCGCCTCGTTCAGGGCGACCTGACGCTGCGCTCCGGCGAGTGGACGCGCGCCATGGAGGAAGTGGACGCCGTCATCCACTTCGCCGCGCTCAACCCGGTGCCGGACTCTTCGTGGCCGGATTCCCTCGCGTCGTACGAGATGACCTCGAACCTCTTGATGGAATGTGTGCGCGCGGGCGTCGGCCGGTTTGTTTTTGCTTCGTCCAATCACACGATGGGTGCCTATAAAGACATGCCGTTGGCCGCGAAAATGGGTCCCGGCCGTCTGACGACCCGTATCGCGACGGCGCCGGGCACGAAATGGCACGATGGCACGCGCGAGTTGCATTCGCTCGCGTACGGCACGGCGAAGGTGATGGGCGAGAAGCAGTGTGCTGCGGTCGCGGAACTCTCGGGCGGCAAGCTCAGTACCGTGTCCGTGCGAGTCGGCTGGGCGCTGACGGGCGAGAACCGTGCGCGCGATATCACGCACTCCGGTTCGCCCGCATCCACATCCGACGTGTCGACGCTCGACGACGAAGCGCGTCGCGCGCTGCGCTGGTTCCGCAACATGTGGCTCTCCAATCGGGATCTGGATCAGCTGTTCATCCGTTCCGTTCTCGCGCCGAGCGATCAGTGGCCTTCGCAGGCCATCATCGTGAACGGCGTATCGAATAACGAGGGCATGGACTGGGACCTGAGCGACGCCACCGCGTATCTCGGGTATCACCCCGAGGACGATGCGTACCGGGACATTGCAAGGTCATAACGGAATCCCGTGCCCATGACCATCTCGAATATTGAAGACCTGCGTCGCGAAGCGCGGCGCAAGCTGCCGAGAATGTTTTTCGATTACATCGACGGCGGCGCCTTTTCAGAGCACACGCTCACGCGCAACACCGAAGACTTCGACCAGTGGACGCTGGAGCAGCGCGTGCTCGTCGATCTGTCGAAACGCGATCTGTCCGCCGAATTTCTCGGCGCGCGTTATTCGATGCCGGCCATGCTCGCCCCGGTGGGATTCGCGGGATCGTTCTGGCCGGACGGCGAGGTGCAAGCCGCACTCGCGGCGACGGACGCGGGCATTCCGATGTGCCTTTCCACGTTCTCGGTGAATTCGATCGAGGAAGTGGGCGCCGTCATGCCACGGGGTCTCGCCATGCAGCTCTACGTGTTCAAGGACCGGGAGCTGGCCTCGGAGATCATCCGGCGCGCGTGGAAGGTGGGCGTCACCACGCTGTTCCTCACGGCGGATACGAATGTCTCTTCCGTGCGCGAGCGCGATACCCGCAATGGTTTTCGTACGTCTTCGTCGCTTAATCTGAGTACCGTGCTCGACCTGCTCTCGCGGCCCGCGTGGTGCGTTCGAATGGGGCTGCATGGGCGGCTGATGCTCGGCAACGTCAAGGGCAAGCCCGGCGTGCCGGGCAATCTGATGGCGCAGGCGGCCTATCTGTCGGCCAATGTCGACCCGAGCATGAGCTGGTCGGACCTTGCCTGGTTACGCCAGCAATGGCCCGGCAAGCTCGTCGTCAAAGGCGTGCTGTCGATCGAGGACGCCGGCAGGGCGCTGGACGGCGGCGCGGACGGCGTGTGCGTGTCGAATCACGGCGGACGGCAACTGGACGGCGCGCGTTCGACGATTTCCATGCTGCCCGAGATCGCCCGTTTCGTTGCCGGCCGCGCCGAGATACTGCTCGACAGCGGCATTCGCCGCGGCAGTCATATTGTCAAGGCGATCGGTCTGGGCGCAGACGCCGTTCTGCTGGGTCGCGCCTACGCGTATGGGCTTGGCGCGTCGGGCCGCAAAGGGGTTCGGCAGGCGATCGAATTGCTGCGCACGGAAACCGAACTGACGCTCGCGTTGATGGGCATGTGCTCTATCGACGAACTACGCGCGAATCGTGGCGCCGTGCGACGCCTCGCTGGCGAGCGTTCGGCGGCTGCGCGTTCCCCCGCTGAACGTGTGCGCGATGCCGCTGAAAACGAGGTAACGGCGGATCGGTAAAGGATCGGTAAACATCGAGAATCACGTCCCCCAAATCAAACACTGGAGAAGAGCAATGGCTGAAACTGTTGAGAAGTATTCGCCCATGACGCCGTATCAACTTCCTTTCCCCAAAGAGGCGCAGAAGGAAGTCGTCGTTCCCATGGCGATTCCGGAAGACGAGCGTGTGTGGGTGCCGCAAGCGGATAATGTTTCGTTTCGCCCGCTCTGCCTGAACGCATCGCAGGGGTACTGGATGAACCTGCTGCGGGTGCGCAAGTCGGGCGTGTTGAGCCGGCATCGTCACCCGCAAGGCGTGCATGGCATGGTGCTCAAAGGGCGCTGGAAGTATCTCGAACACGAATGGACCGCCACCGAAGGCAGCTATGTCTACGAACCGCCGGGCGAAACGCATACGCTCTATGTGCCGGAAGACGTGGAAGAAATGATCACGTATTTCCAGGTCAATGGCGTGATGTTCTACTGCGACCCCTACGGCAACTATACCGGCTACGAAGACGTGTTCACGAAGATCGACATGTGCCGCAAGCACTACACGGAGGTTGGCCTCGGCGCCGACTACGTCGATCAATTCATTCGATAGCGCGTACGAGAGAGTCAATCATTTCTCGTAGATTAATTGTGTAGCACTACTACATTGATTGAATTTGGTACTTTTCGGACCTGATATGACGTTCAAAGAGAATTTGCTCGAAGGGAAGGTCGCGCTCGTTACGGGCGGGCGTTCTGGCATCGGTGCCGCTATCGCCAATCACCTTGCGCGGCTCGGCGCGAAAGTGGTCGCTGCGGGATTGCCGCAACCGGAAAGCGCGCCGAAAGCGCTCGACGGAGGGATCGAGGAGATCGCACTCGACGTCTGCTCGGACGCCGATGTCACCGCCGTATTGAGTCGGTTCGAGCGCCTCGACATCCTGGTGAATTGCGCGGGCGTGATCCGTCGCGGCGATGAGCACGAAGTCGAAGTGTTCGAGAAGGTGCTCGACATCAACCTGAATGGAACGATGCGAGCCTGCGCCGGCGCACGGAAGCTGCTGAAGGAGTCGTCGGGGTGTATCGTGAATACCGCTTCCATGCTGAGTTTTTTCGGCGGCGGCCTGGTGCCCGCTTACAGTGCGAGCAAAGGCGGCGTTGCGCAACTGACCAAATCCCTTGCGATTGCCTATGCCGCAGACGGCATTCGTGTGAACGCCGTGGCGCCTGGCTGGATTGCCACGCCACTGACTCAGGCACTGCAAAACGACGAAGACCGTTCGAAAGCCATTCTCGGCAGGACGCCGCTCGGGCGTTGGGGTACGCCTGAAGAAGTCGCACAGGTGGCCACGTTTCTCTGCACGCCTGCCGCATCGTTCATGACGGCGTCGATTGTTCCGGTCGATGGCGGCTATCTCGTTGCTTGACCTATCACGCCATGGCTTCCAGGAAACTGACTGAATCGACGGTACCTTCCATGCGCGAGAAATCCACCGGCACACCCGTGCTCATCGGGCTCGATTGGGGGACATCGTCGTTACGCGCCTACCTCTTTGATGCCACAGGCGCGGTGATCGATCGCCGCCATTCGGACAACGGCATCATGCGCTTGCCGAAACCGCGTGAGGTCGGTGGTTTCGACGCGGCATTCGAAGCCATCTGCGGAGACTGGCTGGAGAGCCACGATTTGCCGGTCGTCGCAGCGGGTATGGTCGGCAGCGCACAAGGCTGGATGGAGGCGCCGTATGTGAGCGCTCCGGTCAACCGCGCGCCGCTGGCCGCCGCGCTTGCCACGGTCGAGTCTTCGCGAGGCGTGACGGTGCGGATCGTGCCGGGCGTCATTGCTCACGGCGCGGCCCCGAATGTGATGCGCGGAGAAGAAACGCAAATCTTCGGCGCGTTGGTGGCGCACCCGGAACTCGCACAGCGCGGCAAAACGTTGATCGGCTTGCCGGGAACGCATGCTAAATGGGCGTTCGTGGTCGATGGGAAGATCGAACGCTTTCTGACTTTCATGACCGGAGAGGTGTTCGGCGTCCTGCGGGATTACTCGATCCTGGGGCGCACGATGCATCCGTGCCCGGACACCCACGACTCCGCTTTCTTGCGGGGCGTCGAGACGGCGAAGGAGCACGGCGAAGCGGGTGTGCTCGCAACCATGTTCAGCGCGCGGACATTGGGGTTGACCGGCGAGTTGCCGCCCGAGGAGCAGTCCGACTACCTTTCGGGGGTGCTGATCGCGCACGAGCTGCTCGGTTTGCAAAGTCATCTCGCGGCCGAAGATTCGACGTTGTCCGACTGGGCCCTGGCGTTGATCGGTCAGTCCGCGCTCTCCCAAAGATACGCGACGGCGCTGGGTCGGTTA
The DNA here is from genome assembly GCF_009789675.1 of Paraburkholderia acidisoli. Classification (NCBI taxonomy): domain Bacteria; kingdom Pseudomonadati; phylum Pseudomonadota; class Betaproteobacteria; order Burkholderiales; family Burkholderiaceae; genus Paraburkholderia; species Paraburkholderia acidisoli. Next base: position 509,985 of record NZ_CP046916.1, read on the forward strand.
GGTTGCGTTGACGTACGCGTGCTGCACGGAACCACGGAATGCGGTCTTTTTCAAATTGCTCGCGATTCCGGCCTGCTATCGCCGTCGCCAACGTGCGCAGGGCAAGTCGGGGCAAACCAATGACGACGCACAGCTTATCGAACGATCCCCGGCAAGCGGGCACTCGCGCCAGATTCGACACGGCGCTCAGTGCATGCCCGCTGATCGCCATCCTTCGCGGTATCGAATGCGGCGAGGCCGCCGCCCACGCAAGCGCCTTATACGAGGCGGGATTTCGTGTGATCGAGGTGCCGCTGAATTCGCCTTCTCCCTTGGACAGCATCGAGGCAATCCGCAAAACGTTGCCTCCCGACGCCATCGTGGGTGCCGGTACGGTGTTGACACGAGCGGAAGTGCTGGGCGTAAGCGACGCCGGCGGGGAATTGATCGTCATGCCGCACAGCGACCCCGAGGTGCTGGCGGCCGCGGTTGAGTGCGGCCTCGTCACCGCGCCGGGCGTTGCGACGCCAACCGAGGCGTTCGCGGCGCTCAAATCGGGCGCCGACGCGCTCAAGCTATTCCCGTTCGAGCAACTCGGTCACCGCGTGCTAAAGGCGTGGCGCAGCGTCATGAATCCAGGTATCGCGCTGATTCCAGTGGGCGGCGTTCGGCCCGAGGACGTTGGCGCTTTGCTCAAGGCTGGAGCGAGGGGCCTGGGATTGGGTTCAGGCTTGTACCGGTCGGGCCAGACTGTCGACGCTACGCGCGCGACCGCGCAGGCTTACGTTGCCGCATGCGAAGGCGCGCGTTTCACCGCATAGGCAGCATGCCGTGCCTGCTCGCTTCGAACAGGTATTTCGGCTTGCCCTAGGACGTCTTCGGCGGTGTTGCCAGTCGTTGTCGACCATGCGTGATTTCCGATCCCGGCATGGCGCCTTTCGGTGGGGTCGTCTGGATGGTATCGACCATATGCGTAAAGCTTTGCCGGGTACGGCCGATGTGTTTGTCGATCAAATCGAGCGTCTGCGCGATGTCGCCGCTTCGCGCGGCGGCGGCAATTTGCTGATGCTCGTCGAAGCTAAGGTCGGTGTGCCGCGGTCGTACGGCAAGGTGCGTGCGCAACGCGGCGATCTTGCCGCTGTGAATGGCATACGTGCTGGCCATCAGTTGATTGCCGCAAAACTCGAAGAAACACTGATGAAAAGCGGTGTCGCATTCGAGGTAGAGACGCGCATCCCCCTTGGCGCGCGCATCGGTCATGCGTTGTACGATCTCGTCGAGTTTATCGGCGAAGCCCGCGCCGCCCCGTTGAATCGCGTGCGTGATCGCGGTGCCTTCGAGCGCTTGCCGCAGTTCGCACAGTTCACGGACCTCGACTTCGTTAGGCAGAAATACCGTAGCGCCGCGTTGCGGGAGCACTTTCACCAGGCCTTCCATTCTTAGCAGCGACAAGGCCTCGCGAACCGGTGTTTTGGACACGTGCAATATCTCAGCCAGAACACGCTCGGACAAAGGTTGGCCTAATTCATAGTCGCCGCGGACAATCGCCGCGCGCACTTTGGCGGCCACGGTCTCGGCGAGGGATGTGCTGCGTTCGATGGGCTCCATCAGATTCGTCCAGTTTAAGGCAGGGCAATCATACGTCAGAACGGCTACGGAGGGGACTGACGATCCTTTCGGTTGCAGTGAGCGGACCACCGGCAAGCGGTCCGCTCGGCCCGTGAAAATGGCAAGGGCAATCAGGCGTTGCCGCGTTCCGTGACCTGGCTAAGCATGACCGCGCCCACGATCAGGGCGCCGCGAACCACGTACTGCCAGTATTCGGAAACATTCAGCAAGGTCATGCCGTTCCCGATGACGCCAAGAAACAGCACGCCGATAAACGTCCCCCAGATCCGGCCCTTGCCGCCGAACAGGCTGGTCCCGCCGATAATGGTCGCGGCGATCACATCGAGCTCCATACCCGTCGCTGTCGTGCCCGTGCCGGAGCCGATTTGCGATGCAATGAGAATGCCGCTGAGCGCTGCGAGTGCACCGGTCAGAACGAGCGTCGCCGTTTTGACGAGCGATACCTTAATGCCGGAAAGACGGGCCGCTTCGGCATTGCCGCCCACGGCATAGACCGCCCGTCCGAAAGTCGTATAGGTCATGACGAAATGCATGACGAGCACCACGGCAACAAAAACGAACGCCGGAAACGGTAAGCCGAAAAGGGCGCCGTTCCCCACGAAATCGAACCAACCGGGGAACGTGGCCAGAGGATAGCCGCCGGTGATGAGATTGGCCGCGCCGCGTAGCGCGGCAAACAAACCCAGTGTCGTGATGAAGGTCGGAACGTTGAAAGCGGCTTTCATGATTCCGCTGAATGCGCCGCACATCATGCCTGCGACGATTGCCGCGAGCGAGCCGAGGATGACGGCCGCCACGCTGCCGATCAACGGCGTGCAGGTGCCCACCACCCACGCGAGAATGCAGCCGGAAAGTGCCATGCCGGACCCGACGGACAAGTCGATTTCCGCACAGATGATCACCGCGGTCATGCCGCACGCCACGATGCCCAGCATCGAAATGGCGCGCATGACGTTGAGCAGATTCGAAAACGTCGAAAAGCCCGGCGCGCAAAACGCGAGCATGATCGCCACCACGATCAGCACCATTTCGAGCATATAGCGGTAGAGCGTCGACCGGTTCGGCTGCCTGGCCGCCATCGTTGCCGTCGTGTTTGTCATTGCACTTCCCTTGGCGGTCATTGCGCGCCCTCCATCATGATTTGGTAGAGATCGTCGAGTGCGATCGTTTGAGGATTGACTTCCGCGACGATCCTGCCGCGATGCATGATCAGAATACGGTCACAGACTTCCAGCAGTTCTTCCGGCTCGCTCGACACCACGACTGCGCTCATGCCGTGGCGTGTTTTTTCGCGGATGATGCCGAAGATCTGCTCCTTGGCTTGTACGTCAATGCCGCGGCTGGGCTCATCGAAAAACATCACGTCCGGATTCGTGTTGAACCAGTTGCCGAGAACGACTTTCTGCTGGTTGCCGCCGGACATCGAAGAGACAGGAAGCTGCGGGCGCGGCGCCTTGATCGCGAGATCGATGATCTGTTGTGCGACCGGAGCGGACTCCATTTTCTGGTTGATAAAAGCGAAGCGCGACATGCGGTTGAGACCGGCGACGCACAGATTGGTGTGGATAGAGTGCATCTGCACGAGGCCGTGTTCTTTGCGGTTCTCCGGCGTGTATCCGAGCCCCAGCTTTTTCATGCGCGCTGGCGTGGGCTTGTGCACCGCCACGCCATGAAGCTCGATCGTTCCGGCGTCGAGCGGATCGGCGCCAAAGATCGAACGGAGTAGTTCGGTGCGCCCGGCGCCCAGCATGCCGGCGATGCCGAGTACTTCGCCGCGTCGCAAATCGAAGCTGATATCCTCGAAAACTCCGTTGCGTTGCAGGTCCTTGACCGACAGCGCGGGCGGCGACACCGCCAGCGTTCGCGGCTCGGCGCGCGCCGGCACGTGATGCTCACCGAACATGGCTCGAACGACCTCCTTCGGACTGGTTTCCGCGATCGGCAACGAGCTGATGTGCTCGCCGTCGCGCAATACCGTACACGTGTCGGCAATGTCGAATATTTCGTTCATGCGATGCGTGATGTACAGCATCGTCACACCGTGCGAACGAAGCAGGCGAACCAGCGTGAACAGGCGTTCCACTTCGCGGTGGCTGAGCGCCGAAGTCGGCTCGTCGAGCAGCAGCACCGAAGGCAAAGTCGCATAAGCCTTGACGATTTCCACCATCTGCTGTTGCCCGACCGGCAGTTTCGAAACGGGAGCGTCGGGTGACACATCGAGCCCGGTGGCTTCGAGCATAGCGAGCGCATCCTGCCGCAACTGCTTCCAGTTGACGTTGCGCGCGAGGCCTTTGCCGCTAACCGGCAAGCGCCCGAGAAAGATGTTTTCCGCCACCGAGAGCGTGGGCACCAGCGACAGTTCCTGATGCACCATGCGGATACCCACGTCGAATGCATCGGCAGGATGACGAAAATCGCATGGCTTGCCGTCAATGACGAGCTGGCCGCTGTCCGGCCGGATCGAGCCCGCCAGGATCTTGAGCAAGGTTGACTTGCCGGAGCCATTCTTGCCCATCAATGCGTGAATCTGGCCGGACTCGAAGCGGTGCGTGAAGGGGCGCAAGGCGACGTTGGCACCAAAGCTACGAGCCAGGCCGCGCGCCTCGATGCGCGCGGCGGCCTCCGGCAGCAGGTTCGCGCGGGCGCCCCGGGAGATCACGGAAGCGGTCTCAGTTGACATTTTTGAGGCTTGCGGCGTAGTTGGCGAGCGTCTTCGGATCGTCGCGGCTGAGCGGAACGGCGGGGACCTCGACCACCTTGTCCACCGGTTGGCCCTTCACGGCCTTCATGGCCGCCTTCACCGCTTCGCGCCCGATGAGCTTGGGCTGCGCCGCCGTGGTGGCGACCAGGACATCGTCATTGTCCTGGAGGAAACGGGTCAACTGTTCCGAGCCGTCCGTGCCGAAAACGAACACCTTGCCTTGCTTGTTCATGCGCCGGACCGCCTGCACCGCGCCCACCGTGCCGCCTTCATTGGCCGCGTAAATGACGTTGATTTTCGGGTTGGCGGTCAACATGTCGCTGACCACGGAAACGGCTTTCTCAGCGAGCCACGCATCCTGTTCGGCGACTACATTCACCGTGCCGCCCTTGCGTGCCTCGGTCAGGAAGCCCTGAGTGCGCGCATTGCTCAATTCCGGCAACTGGGCCTTGAAGCCGATCAGGCCGACCGTCGCAGTGCCGCCCAATTTCTGCTTGATGAAGCGGGCCGCGGCTTTGCCGGTTCCTCCGCCCATGATCGCCCCCGACGAACCGACGCGCGCGGCGGGAAAGTCGGCCTTGACGTCCGTGGTCCACGTAACGATCTGCACGCCTTTGTCGTGGGCCCGCTTTAGCGCGGGAATCGACGCCTGATCGCTCAGCGGCGCAATGACGATAGCCTTGACGCCGCGCGCAACGTAAGTGTCGATCAGGCTCGCTTCTTTCTCGGGTTTGTTGTCCGAATTGCCGTCGAGTATTTGCACGCCTTCGGATTTCGCTTCTTCATCCATTCCTCGCGCCACGCTGCGCATGAACATGTCCTGCTGAAAAACAACCCCGGCGATGGCGATGTTGTCTGCCGCGTGTGCAAGGCCGGCGCTGACTAAAGTGGTCGCCGCGGCGAAAACCACCAGAACACGCTTGTACATAGGAATCCTTATGAATAAATTGAATCGCACCACGAAGGGAAATTGGAACCCGCGATATCAAACAGCAGGACGCGAGACTGTCACCAGAAATCCCACCATCTGACCCATTCTGCCGTCTGGTATCTGGAATACCAGTCATTGTAGGAGGATCGTCTGCCCGTTCTATCGGGACTTTTACCGATGAGGCGACGATTCATCGTCAGCGGAAAAGCCAGTGGAGATCAGGCGAGCGAGGCGAGCGCTGTGGTTAAGGCGCGGCGTGAGGGCGGGGCGGGGTGAGGGATCGCGAGGTCTCGCGCGCGTCGCGGGTCGCAATGCGCGCGCGTTTCCATCTTTGCGGCGCCGGGTCGTCAGGGATGAAAAGCAAACGGCGCCTTCGAGCGATGAGAACGCGCCGGGTGACAGGCAATCAGACTTTTTGTTTCTCGTGCTGCCGGATCAGGGCCACGAGTTCGCGAATCTCGGTCAAATCCGTATTTGCGCTGCGGAAGTAATGCATCCAGAGATGCATGGGTTCCATCGCCACATCGAGTTCCACGAGCTTGCCTTCGGCGATGTCGTTCTGGACCGCGCGGCGCAGCGAGCACGCGATCCCGACACCCGCCACCACCATGCCACGCACCATGTTCATGTCCTGGGCCTGAAGCGCGACCTCGACGCGTGAAAGTCCCGCTGCCGCGAGCATGGCCGCGATCGTGCGCCCGAAATACGACGCGCTGTGCGCGACCACGAACGCGTGGTTCGCCAGTTCCTGCACGGGAATGTCGCTCGCGCGCGCGAGCGGGTGATTGGGCGACGCGATGATGGCGAGCCGGTAGCGGCCGAGCGGTTCGGTCGCGAGCCCCGGCACTTCGCCGTCGCTCAGCATGAAACCGAGATCGGCGTGACCCGAGCGGCACGACGCGTGCACCTCTTCGAACGTCCCCGAACGCGCGATCAATTCGATCTGTGGAAACCGCGCCGCGAATTCGCTCAACGGTTTCGCGAGCAACTGATCGGCAACGAAACGCTGCGCCGCGAAGCGCAGTTTGCGTTTCGATTTGCGGATGTCCGACGAGACCGCCGTGGCGCGTTCGAGCGTTTCCAGCGCGTAGGCGTAATACGCGTGGCCCGCTTCGGTGAGTTGCGGGGCGGCGCCTGGGCGCCGCTCGAACAGGCGGTTGCCGAGCTTGGTTTCCAGGTCGCGAACATGCACGCTCACGGACGGCTGCGAAATGCCGAGCGTGGCCGCCGCCGCGCCGAAGCCGCCCGATTCCACCACGGCGACAAACACTTCCAGCCCTCGAAACGTTACCGGCAGCATGACGGGCGTTCCTCCTCGTTGCGTCGAATCGACGGATCGGGCCGATTCTGCCAAATCGCGCCGCCAGGTCATATCCGGTCATAGCCCTATGGCTATGAGGTCATAGCCCGCTGGCGCATTGCCGCGTCGTTGCCCGCGCTCGTACTCTGTGTGCCAAGGCCAAACAAGACAAAGCACGGAGACACCCGCAGCATCCCCCGCCTTTCGTCCGGCCCTGGACCTTACATGCCGCAAGCGCATGCGTTTCCATCACGACCAGGAATTTCGATGAATCAGATAGGTGTAGATATCGGTGGCACGTTCACGGATCTCGTCGGCTATCGCGCGGGCGAGCTGCTGCTCGCCAAGACGCTGACCACGCCGGCCAATCCCACGCAAGGCGTCGCCAACGCGCTCGAACTCGCCAACACGGAACTCGGCGAGCTCGACGAATTCCTGCACGGCTCGACCATTGCCATCAATACGGTGCTCGAGCGCAAGGGCGTCGTCACGGCGCTCATCACGACCGCGGGCTTTCGCGATGTCTACGAAATCGGCCGCGGCAATCGCCCCGAGGCGTTCAATATTCATTTCCAGCGCCCGCTGCCGCTGATTCCGCGCGATCTGCGCTTCGAGGTGGCGGAGCGTCTGAATGCGCGCGGCGACGTGCTCACGCCCCTCGACGAAAGCGCCGTGCGTGAACTGGGCGCGCAACTCGTCGAAGCCGGCGTCGAATCGATTGCGATCTGCTTTCTGCACGCCTACGCGAATCCGCAGCACGAGATCGCGGCGGGGCGCATTTTGCGCGAGGCATATCCGGGTCTGTTCGTTACGCTCTCGCACGAGATCCTGCGCGAGTTCCGCGAATACGAACGCACGTCCACGACCGCGCTGAACGCTTATGTGGGGCCGCGTGTGCAGAAGTATCTGCATACGCTCAAGTCGCATCTCGACGCGCGCAGCTTCAAGGGCGCGATTCATATCATGCGCTCGAACGGCGGCAGCATGTCGCTCTCGCATGCGGCGATCGAACCGGTTTCGATGATGGAATCCGGACCGGTGGCGGGCATGATCGCGGCGGGGCACGTCGCGAAGGTGCTCGGCATTCATCAGGCGATCGGCTTCGACATGGGCGGCACGACGGCCAAAGCCACGCTCATCACCGAAGGCATTCCCGCTATCGAAGACGGCTATTACATCGGCGGTTACGCAACCGGCCAGCCGATGCAGTTGCCCGTGGTGTCGATCGTCGAAGTGGGCGCGGGCGGCGGCAGCATCGCGTGGTGCGACCGCTCGGGCGGCCTGCACGTCGGGCCGCAAAGCGCCAGCTCGACGCCGGGCCCGGTTTGCTACGGGCGCGGCGGCACCGAACCCACGGTCACCGACGCCAACGTCGTGCTCGGCCGCCTGAATCCGAGCCGCTTCCTCGGCGGCGGCATGGCGCTCGATCTGGAAGGCGCGAAGCACGCATTGCGCGAACGCGTGGGCGCCGGGCTCGAGTTGTCGGCGGAACAGGCGGCAATGGGCGTCGTGCAGATCGCCGACTCGGCCATGGCGCTCGCCGTGCGCGCGGTTTCCGTGCGCAAGGGCGTGGACCCGCGCGACACGGCCATGATCGCGTTCGGCGGCGCGGGGCCGGTGCACGCGGCCGCGCTGTGCAAGGAAATCTACATTCCCACGCTCGTTATTCCCAAGCTGCCCGGCAATTTTTCCGCGCTCGGCATGCTGCTCGCGCCGTGGCGTCACGATCTCGTGCGCACGCTCGTGGGCGAACTCGGCAAGCTCGACCAGCAGGCCGTGCAGGCCGCGTTCGAAGAACTCACGAACGCCGCGAAGCATCAGCTCGAAGAAGACGATCTCAGCGATCGCGAGGCGCGTCTCGACTTCGCCGTGGACCTGCGCTATCGCGGCCAGGAGCACAGTATCACCGTGCCGCTCGCGGGCCCGGACGCGCTCTCGCACACCAACTCGGAAATGCGCGCGCGTTTCGACGAACTGCACGAGCAACGCTACGGCCACTCGGCCGACGGCGAAATCATCGAGGTCGTGAATCTGCGTCTGACCGCGACGATCGTGCGCGGCGACCACAACGCCGACGACTTCATCAGCGCACCGTTCACCGTGCGCGAACGGCAGGCGGAGCAAGAGCGCGAAGTGTATTTCGACGATTCGGCCACGCCGCTGCGCGCGCGCATTCTCTGGCGCCCGTCGCTCGAACCCGGCTTCACGGTGGAAGGTCCGGCCGTGATCGAGGAACCGCATTCGACCACGGTGATTTTCCCCGGCGACGTCGCCCGCATCACCGAACACGGCCATATGGTCGTCACGATCAAACTGCCCGAAGGAAACGCGCAATGAACGCTCAACCCGCCAGTCTTGCCAACAAGCCCGTCGCGAAGGCCGCGAGCCGCGCCAAGGTCAACCCCATCACGCTTGAAGTCGTCACGAATTCGCTGATCGCCTACGCCGAGGAAATGGCGCTCGCGCTCTGCAAATCGGCGTACAACATGATGATTTACGAGGTGCGCGACTTCTGCTGCGGCCTCATCGACACCGAAGGCCGCATGATCTGCCAGAACGAAGGCGGCCTGCCGATCTTTCTCGCCGATCTCGGTATCGCGGTGCTCGACGGCATCGAGCGTTACGGCCTGGACGGCTTCTCGCCCGGCGACGTCATCATCATGAATCACGGCGGCGTGTGCGGTCAGCATCTGAACAACGTGGTCGTGTATACGCCATGCTTCTTCGAAGGCAGGGTGGTGGCGTTCGCCGCCAACCGCGCGCACTGGGCCGACGTGGGCGGCCTGCGCACCGGCTTCGGCAACGTGCAGACGTACGAGATCTATCACGAGGGCATCCAGATGCGCTCGATCAAGATCTACGATGCCGGCCGCCGCAACGAAGGCGTCTGGCAGATGATCACCGACAACGTGCGCTTTCCCGACGCCTCGCTCGGCGACCTGCGCGCGCAGATGGCCGCGTGCCAGCTCGGCAGCCGCCGCCTCGCGGAACTGTTCGGCCGCTTTTCCGTGCAGACGGTGAACGACTGCATCGCCGCGTCGTGGGATCAGGCGGAAGCCGAAGCGCGCGCCGTGGTCGAGCGCATTCCCGACGGCGTCTACACGGCCGAATCGCGGCTCGACAGCGACGGCCGCCGCCTCGACGTGCCGCTGCGCGTGAAGGTGAAAGTCGTGGTCGAAGGCTCGAATCTGACGATCGATTATTCGGAGATGAACGAGCAGGTGCCGGGGCCGCTCAACTCGGGTTATTCGGGCGGCTTGTCGGCGGCGCGCGTGGCGTTCAAATGCATCACCATGCCGCACGCGCCCGTGAACGAAGGATGTTTTCGCGCGCTCACGCTGATTTCGCCCGAAGGCACCATGCTCAACGCGCGTCCGCCCGCGGCGCTCGGGCTCTGGAGCATCGCGTTGCCGACCGTCATCGACACGCTGCTGCGCGCGCTCGCCATCGCACTGCCCGATTTCGTGCCGGCCGCGCACAAGGGCGACATGGGCGGTTGCTCGTTCTACGGCCAGCGCGAGGAAAGCGGCGACCGTTACGTGCTGATGAACATTCTCGGCGGCGGCTGGGGCGGGCGCGCGGAGAGCGACGGCGCCTCGGCTTCGGTGTCGATCTGCCAGGGCGACGTGCGCAACACGCCGGTCGAGCTGCAGGAGATCCGCTATCCGTTCCTCGTCGATCGTCACGAACTGCGCGAGGACAGTGGCGGCGCGGGACGTCATCGCGGCGGGCTTGGCGTGGTGCTCAGCTATCGCGCGCTGCAGAAGAGCACGGTCAACATCAATCTCGAACGCATCATCGACCCGCCCTGGGGCGCGGAAGGCGGTCGTCCGGGCGCGAGCAACGTGGCCGTGATCCAGCGCGCCGACGGCACCGAGCGCTCGGTCACGAAGGAAAGCAATATTCCGCTCGGCGCGGGCGACGTGGTGACGTTCTGGACCGCGGGCGGCGGCGGTTTCGGCAAGCCGCAGGAGCGCGATGCGGACGCGCTCGCGCACGATCTCAAGCTCGGCTATGTGAGCGCGGCACGCGTGTCGAGCGACTACGGCGTAACGGTGGAAGCCGTGACCGAGGCAGCGCAATGAGCGCCGCCCTCGCGGCCTTTCGCGAGGCGCGCCTGCGCCGCGCGATGGACGACGCGGGCGTGGACGTGCTCGTCGTGCCCGGCGACGCGTGGCGCAGCGACTATCTGCGCTACGCGATCGACGTGACGCCCATGGAGGGCCACGCGATCGCGTTGATCGGGCGCGACGGTACGAAGCGCGTGTTCGTCTCGCATCCGCAGGAAGCCGCGCGCATTGCCGGCGAGGTGCCTGCGGCGGAAGTGACGTGGACGGCGCGTGTGGCGGACGCGGTGCAAACGCATCTCGCCGCGCGCTGCGCCGGGCAGCGCGTCGCGCTGGTCGCGCCGCAGGTGGCGTCGACGACACTCGCGCACGGCCTGCACGGCGGCGGCGTGAAAGAAGCGACCGCGTGGTTCGACCGGCTCATGGTGGCGAAGAGCGCGAGCGAAGCCGACGCCGTGGCGCGCGCCACGCAACTCGCCGACGCGGGTTACGCCGTGTTTCGGGAGGCCGCGCAAGTGGGGCGGCGCGAATACGAAGTCGTCGCCGAAGTGGAAGCGTGGTTTCGTTCGCAGGGCTGCGCCGAGAACTTCATCATCCTCGCCTCGGGCGGTGTGGACGTGCGCGGCATGCATCCGCCAGGCGAGCGGCGCATTCAGCCCGGCGACCTCGTGACGACCGAACTCACGCCTTGCATCGACGGCTATTACGCGCAGATTTGCCGCACGCTCGTGACCGGTGTGCCGACGCAGGCGCAACGCGACGCCTACGCGGTGTATCTCGAAGCGCTCGAAGCGGGCATCGCCGCCGTGAAGCCGGGCGCCACGCACGGCGAGATCGCGTGCGCGCAGAACGACGTGTTCCGCCGCCACGGTCTCGCGGAGTACATCACCTCGGCGTACACGCGTGTGCGCGGTCACGGCGTGGGCCTGTATGTCGATGGCGTACACGTGCTCGAGGACGTCGATCTCGTGCTCGAGCCCGACATGACGCTGATCGTGCATCCGAACACGTATCACCCCGGCGCGGGCTATATCGTGCTCGGCGACACGGTGCGCGTGAGCTCGACCGGTTGCGAAGTGCTGACGCAAACGCCGCGCGAACTGTTTGCGGAGTTGCCATGAACCACGTGAATCTGGGAGTGACGGAATGCGTCGAGGATTGATCGGCTGGGACCATGACGAAGTCGCGCCCGCCGTGCTGGAGCGCCGTGTGCAGCGCGTGCAGCAGGCCATGCGCGAGCAGAACATCGACGCGATACTGGCGTACACGTCGTTCGCGCAGCCTTCGGCGGTGCAGTGGCTCACGCATTTCGTGCCGTACTGGAGCGAGGCGCTCGCGGTGCTCACGCGCGAAGGACAACCCACGCTGCTCGCGTCGCTCACGCAGCGCGTGCATCCGTGGATTCGCGAGGTCTCGCATCTCGCGGACGTGAAGGTGGCGCCGCGTCTGGGCGATAAAACGGTCGAGGTGCTGCGCGAGGCGTTCGGCCAAAGCGGTTTTCGCATGGGTGTGATCGGGCTCGATACGCTGCCGTGGTCGGTGGGCGGTGCGTTGATTCACGCGTTCGGCGCCGACGCAATCGCCGATGCGAGCGAGTTGTACGCCGCGCTGCGCCAGCCCGCCGACGAAGCGGAAATCGCGCTCGCCCGCAGGGCGATCGTTATCGGCACACAGGCAATGGCGCAGATTCCCGCCGATGCGACTCGCGCGTCCGATGTGCTTTCGGCCGTCGATCGCGCAGCGCGCTGGGCGGGTGCGGAGGAAGTGCTGCTGCGCATCGCGCCTGATTATCGCGACGATGCACCGTTGCGGCGCATGGAAAGCGACGCGCCGCTCGGCGAACGTTACGCGCTCGAAATCTCGGTGGCGTACAAGGGCGCGTGGGTGCGTCTGGCGCGTTGCTTCGGGCAGGTTCGCGCGGATCGTTATGCGCAACTGGATGCGTGGTTCGCGGCAGCGGCGGCTCGTTTCGAGCCAGCACGCGCGTTGCCCGCGCCGCCTGAAGGCGAAGTGAAAGCGTGGACCTTCGAGGCGTGTTCGGGCGTCTATCCGCTTGAGGTTGTCGCCACGCAAAGGGACGTCAGCGAAGCTTGTGCGCCCGGTACGCTCGGCACCTTGAGCGTCGAATGCGCACTCGCGGACGGTCCGTGGCGCGCAAGTGCGACACTGTTGACGGGCAGCGGAATCGTTGCTCCCGCAACGGTATGACGGCCATGGACGAAGGCATTCTCGCGCGGTGGGCGGCGTTCGCCGTGCATGCCTCGGCGCCGGATCGCGCGGCCACGTCGCGTCAGCTTGCCGATACGACGATCGCGCTGCTGGCCGGCGCGCGCACGGCGGACGGCGAGGCGCTCGCGCAGTTCGCGCAGGCAACGGCCGAGGGCGGTACGCTCGCGCTCGCGGCCACGCTGGCGGCGACGATCCGTTTGACCGAACTCGACGATATCCATCGGCCGAGCGCGGTCACCGCGAGCGCCATCGTCGTGCCGGCGGCGCTCGCGTTCGGCGCGCCACGGCCCGAAGCGTCGCGTCTGGCCGATGCGCTGCACGTGGGCGAGGAACTGGCGATCCGGCTCGCGATGGCGCTCGGCGGCGCGCGCATGCTGGCGCGCGGCTGGTGGCCGTCGCTTACGGTTGCGCCCTTGGGCGCGGCGGCAACGGCAGGCAGAATGCTGAATCTCGGCGAACGCGAGATGCAGCACGCGCTGGCCCTCGCGCTCGCGCAGACGCCGCCGCCCATCGGCCGCACGCCGGCGGTGCAGCCGGGCCGCTGGCTGCTGTTCGGCGCAGCGGTGCGTGCCGGGTGCCTCGCGGCGCTGGCGGCGCAGCGCGGGTTTCATGCCGATACGGCGCTGCTCGACGCGAACTGGCTGCATCGGTTCGATCCGGCAGCGGAGCACGCGCACTGGCTCGACGCCGGTTTGCCGGGCAACGTGCGCGCGCAAACGAGCGTGAAGCCGCATCCGGGCGCGAAGCAGACGATGGCCGCCATCGCCGGATTGCAGCAATTGATGGTGCGAGGCATTGCGCCGGAGTCGATCGATGCGGTCACGCTGCGTGTGCCGGGCGCTTATGCCGCGATGATCGTGCGCGAAGCACCCGACGCGGGGCGGCTCGCGAGCTTTGTCAGCGCGCCGGGGCAGCTTGCGCTCGCGGCGTTGTGCCCGCGTGCGCTCGACGATGCCGACCGTTCATCGGTTGCGTGGTCGCCGGCGAGGCTCGATTTCGCGCGCGGAGTGACAGTCAGCGCCGACGCTTCGCTCGACGCGCTGTATCCGCATAAATGGCCCGCGCACGTGAGCGTGAGCGCCAACGGCGAGCGGCATGAGATCGACGTGTCGGACGGTCCCGGCGATCCTGATCTGCCGTTCGATGCGAACGCGATACGCGGAAAAGCGGAGCGCCTCGTCGTGGCGCATGCAGACCGGCAATGGGTGGACGTGGCGGCAGCGGCGGCCACCGACGCCGACGCATTGCGCGCGCTGCAAGAGTGGGCCGTACGGCGCTTCGGCACGCACGCGGACCCGCCTTGAGCGTCGCGCAGGGTGCCCCACGGATTCAAGAAAAACGGTACGCAGAGACCATTGGAGGAAGACATGAGCAGTACGACGGACGTCGACAAATTTCTCGGGCAACAGCCGCTCAGGTGGCTGCATGTATTCATCGTGCTGATGCTCGCCGCCGCGATCCTGATCGACGGTTACGACATTTTCATGGTGGGGCTGATCTTGCCCGTACTCGCGCACGGCCTGCACGTGCGGCCCGCCGATCTCACCCAGGTGTTCGTGCTGCAACAGCTTGCGCTGCTGATCGGCACGCTTGCTTCGGGGCCGCTGCTCGACCGCTTCGGCCGCCGGCGCGTGATGCTCGTCGCCATGCCGATCTTCGCGTTGCTCACCATCGCGACTTCGCAGGTGACGACCGTGTTCGAACTCGTGGCCATGCGCTTCGTGGCGGCGCTGTTTTTCAGTTCGCTGATTCCTTCCGTCATTACGCTTGCCGCCGAATTCGCTCCGGCGAAATATCGCGCAGCGGCGGTTTCGGTCGTGTTTTGCGGCTATGCGGGCGGCAATCTGATCGGCGCGAGCGTGCAGGCGTGGATCCTGCCGTTCGGCTGGCAGGCGGCGTTCTGGGTGGGCGGCGTACTGCCGCTCGTGGCGGCGGTCGTGATCGCCGTCTGGATGCCCGAATCCGTGCAGTTTCGCGCGTTGCGCAATCCGCACGATCCGTCCATTGCGGGCACGCTGCGGCGCTTCGATCCTTCGTTCGAAGCGGGCGAGAATCATCGCTACGATTCGCGGCGTTCGGAAAAGCAGGGCGCGCGCGTCTCGCCGTTCGAACTGCTGAGGAGCGGCCGCACCGTCGCGACGCTGCTGCTGTGGATGGCGTATCTCGCCACCGGCATTTTCAGCTACATGAACAACTCGTGGACGACCACGCTCCTGCACACCACGCGCGCCATGCCAATGCAGCATATTGCGGGCTTGATGGCGATGAGTTCGATCGCGGGTGTGATCGGCACCGCGACGAGCGGCTTTGTGATGGACCGCTTTGGCGCGGCCAAAGTGGTGCCCGCGTATCTGTGCGGCGCTGCCGTGGCCGTGGCGGTGATCGCATCGATCGACGTGTATTCGGTTTGGGCGGGCTTGGCTTTCGCGGTGCTCGGGTTCCTCTACAACGGCGGCTGGGGCACGCTCAACGCGTTGTGTTCGTCGATCTCGCCGCCGGAATTGCGCGCGACGGGCGTGGCGTGGGCGCAGGGTGCGGGCAAGATCGGCGGCATGATCGGTCCGGCGATCGGCGGTGCGCTCGTCGGCGCGGGCTGGGATTTCTCACCCGTGCTGATGGTGGCCGCAGGCTTCGAGTTGATCTCGGGGCTCGCGGTGGTCGTGCTGCTCATGCGGCGCAAGTCGCTGGTGCCAGTGCAGGCTTGAGGGCGGCTACGGTCTGCCGGCTCGCACGGCAGACCGTCAAATCACGCCGAATGGGTGTGGAAAATTATCAGGATGACGAAGTAAATACCAGAATCACAACAGGAGACACAGATGAAAAAAACGACCTCGCGCGTCGCGCTCTCGGTCGCCGCGCTCGCGGCGGCGACGCCCGCGTTCGCACAGAGCACCGTGACGCTGTTTGGTATTGTCGATAGCGGTCTTTCGTACGGCAACAGCCAGACCACGCTCGGCTCTAACAGTAACGGTCACTCGGCGGTGCGCGCGACTTCGGGCGTGTGGATTGGCAGCCGCCTCGGCTTTCACGGGATCGAGGACCTCGGCGCGGGCAACCATGCGATCTTCTGGCTCGAATCCGGCTTCACGATGTATAACGGCGGCCTCTCGCTGGGCGGTATTTTCGGGCGGCAAGCGTACGTGGGTCTCGGCAACGACCACTACGGCACGGTCACGGCAGGCCGCCAGTACACGCCGTATTACCTGCTGCTGTTTCCCTACGCGCAGATCAAATACCTGACCGGCGGTGTGGGCGCGCACCCCGGCGATATCGACGGTTTCGACACGACGTATCGCGTGAATAATGCACTCGTCTATACGTCGCCGAATCTGAACGGACTCACGTTCAGTGCGTTATACGGCTTTGGCGGCGTGGCGGGTGCGTTCAATCGCGGGTCGGCGTGGAGCGGTGCGGTTCAGTACGCACATGGACCGTTCGGCATCGCGGCGGGCATTTTTCGCATGAACAATGCGACGCCGGGCGGTGGCGCGTGGGGCACGGATTCCACCGTGAATTCCGCGGGCCTGCCGGGCATTTCCACCGTCAACAACGGCTATCAGACGGCAGCAGCGCAGCAGCGTATTGCCGTAACAACGGGATACGACATCACGTCGACGGTGGGCGTGAACGCGTCGTACTCGAACGTGCAATACATCTCGGGCATTGCGTCGAGTTTCCACGACACCGAAATCTTCAACGTATTCGGCGGTCTCGTGCATTGGGCGGCCACGCCCGCGCTCACGTTCTCGGCGGGCTACAACTACACGAAGGCGTCGGACGCGAACGGCATCACCGATGGCGCGCGCTATCACGAAGTGACGGTCGCCGAGTCTTACACGCTTTCGAAGCGCACGTTGCTTTACGCATTGCAGGGCTATACGCGTGCGTTGGGCCAGACGCTCGGCACGGCGGGCAGCGGCCATGTCGTCAATGCGACCGCGACCGTGGGCGACGGATTCAACGCCACGCCGTCGTCCACGGGCAAGCAGTTTGTGGTCGCCGTGGGTCTGGTCAACAAGTTTTAGTATTGCGCCTCGATTCGCCCCGGATGTTACGCCGCGACGCACCTCAATAAGCTCGACTTGAGCGCTTGTCTCACGTCGAGTCAGGCAAGCCGGTTTTGACCAACGAAAAGGTCGCACCGGTGTGATCGATCGAATCCCGGCAGAGCGCGACTGTTAGCGCGCTCTGCCGTCTCGTGAGGTACCGCCGTCCCGAATAAAACCGCCTTTGAAAGCGCTGGATCGCGCCAGCGTACCGAAGGCATGAGACGCTCGGAGAGCGGCACCGGCAACCTGGATCAATCGGTCGCTTTCGGGCCGAAGAACGTCGCCAGCATAGCGAAGCCGCCGGAGATAACGAGGGGAATCGCGAAGTAGCCAAACGTCGTGGACAGCGGGGTCTTCGCCGCAAGCAGTGCGCCGCCGATCATCGGTCCGAGGATGGCGCCGAAGCGGCCAAAGCCACCGGCCCAGCCAATGCCGGAACTACGGAGACGCACGGGATAGATCAGCGCCGCGAGCGAGTAGAAACCGCTGAATCCGCCCATCAGCGTGAAGCCCATGCCGAACGCCGTAAGCAGCGTTGCCGCAAGCGGCATGTGATGAACGAACAGCATCATCATGCCCGAGCAGACGAAGAAGAACAGGGCGATCAACTTGCCGATGTCGCGACGGATCGCCAGGTAGCCGATGATCACGTCGCCGAATACGCCGCCGAGGTTGGTCAGGCTGCCCGCCCAGATCGCGTTGGATTGGCTCAGGCCGGCCATCACCGAAATCTTGGGAATCCAGCTCATCAGGAAGTACAGCACGCCGTAGCTCAGGAATGTCGCGATCCACAGCGCAATGGTGCCCTTGAACAGCTCGGCGCTGAACAGATCTTTGGGCTTCGGCAGATTGCCTTTCTGTTCCCGCGCGGGCAGTGCGGTGATCGGCTGCATACCCAGGCGCGCACGCAGGGCGTTCGAGCGCTGCAGCGCATTCTTCGGTTGACGCGATTCGAGGAAGGCGATCGACTCCGGCAGTGCGATCCACACGACAGGCAGCAGAACGAGCGTGATGATTGCCGCGCCGAGCATGGTCGCTTGCCAGCCGAAGGCCGGGATAGCGAAAATCGCGGCGATACCGGTCAGCACGGCGCCAACGGGATAGCCCGCCTGGAAGAAACCGACTGCAAGGCTGCGGCGGCCCGGCGGCGCGTATTCGCTAACCAGTGCGCCGACCGAAGCCAGCAGCGTACCCAGACCCAGCCCGGTCAACACGCGCATGGCGGAGAAGACAGTGAGATCGTGGGTCAGGCCCGATCCCAGCGAACCGAGTGTCATCAGCACCAGGGCCAGCAGAATGATGGGGCGGCGACCCCACGAGTCGGCGAAGGGCGCAACGACGATACAGCCGAGAACCATACCGGTCATGCCCGCCGAAAATACGACGCCGAGCTGGGCCAGACTGATGTGCCAGTCCGACGCCATGGCCGGCGCGATATAGGACACGATGAGCAGGTCCATGCCATCCAGACCGTTCATGACCGTACAGAGAATGACGACGGCAATCTGCAGCGCCATCCATTTCACCGTTTTGCTCCCCTGTGCGGACGGGGATTCTGCAACGTAGCTCATAAAAGCTTCCTTCAAGATTGTTATTTAATTCACCTGTACGACACGGTGCAGCCAACGATCAACGGGTCAACCCCTTGCATTCGTTTCTTGTCCACGTTCGGCAAGGGTTGCATTGATCGTTCGTCTCCTTCTCTGCATCCGTCAGGTAACGATCGCAGCGATCAAGGATTCTGGCGACAACTCGGGTGACGCTAGTCGTTCAATTTCCGAAACACATTTTTGATCGGTAATCCTTAATATAAGGCTCGAAAAACTGAAGCGGCTCAGCGGCTTCCGCCTGCCAGGCTCTTCGCGCCTGCATCCATCATTGCGCCCAGCATATCCAGACGCGGGTTTTGCGGGCGAGGATATCCGACCGCGCTGTGCTTGAGATTCAGATCGAGCATGGAAGCCGCGATCTTGTACGAGAGCGGGCCGGGGTTGATGATCGGCACCGGAAGACGCGGCTGAAGCCATGCGTGCGACTGGTGCATGGTGGTCGAGCCGAGAATCAGGCATTCCGCGCCGTCTTCCTCGATCGCCTTCATGGCGGCTTCCAGAAGGCGCGGATACACCTCGTCTTCCTTGCCCGACAACAGGCTTTGATTATTGGTCGGCGCTTCGATCGCGCGCACCGACGCGCACTTGTGATGCATGCCGAGTTCGTCCAGCGCCTTCTTGTACAAGGGCTTCCAGTGGCTCGCCATCGTGAGGATCGAGAACTTGTCGCCCAGCATCAAGGCGGTCAGCATCGAAGCCTTGCCGGGGCCGAATACCGGAATATCGAGAACCGAGCGCAGCGCGTGGACGCCCGAATCGCTCATCGTGTCGATACACACGGCATCGTAGCCTTCGTCCTGGGCACGACAACCGGCTTCGAAATTGGCCACGTCGGCCAGCACGAAATCGTGATGGCTTGCGTAATTCGCCGGGCCCGACTTGACCGCGCGATATTCGAAGCGGATGTCGTCGCCGAATTGAAGTCCTTGCAGTTGCGATTCACGCAGCGCAAGATTTTCGCTGCTCATGGCGAACGGCACGACCACCAGAACGCGGCGCACTTTTTTTGCGGATTCAGTCATGGAAATAGGGGAACGGTAACTTGAAACGCCGGTGCTTCAGCGCACCGGCGTAGTTCATCGGGCGGACTGTCCGGCCTTCCAGGCGTCGAGAATTTCGCTGCCCGTAGCCGACCACACACCGCGATGGCGAGTGATGTGCGCGAGCGCTTCTTCAAGGGCACGAATGCGATACGGCTGACCAATCACCCACGGATGCAGGGAGATAGCCATGACTCGGCCGTTATCGGCGCTCGATTCCTTGTAGAGAACATCGAACTGGTCGATCAACTGATCGCGGAAGTCGTCCTCGGTGTGATGGTTCTGAACCAGGATCGTCGCGTCGTCGATGTCGATGGGATGCGGCATCGAGTGAATTTCGCCGGCACGCGTATTCATCGGATACGGCATGTCGTCGTTGACCCAGTCGCACACGTAATCGACGCCCGCTTCCTTCAGCAGATCCGGAGTGTTCCATGACTCCGATTTGGCCGGACTCAACCAGCCGCGAACCGGTTGACCCGAAGCTTTGCGCAGGATATCGAGCGACTTCGCAATCAAACCGCGTTCCTCTTCCTCGCTCATGCCGCCGTGATGCAGATGATCCATGTCGAGGCCGTTGGCGACGATTTCCCAGCCGCGATCCACGCAGGCTTTCACGAGCGCGGGATAACGCACCGCCACGGCCGCGTTCATGGCGGCGCTGGCCTTGAGCCCGTACTGTTCGAGCGCTTCCATGATGCGGAAGATACCGACGCGGTTGCCGTAATCGCGCAGCGTGTAGTGGCGAAAGTCGGGGTAAGCCGTTTGCATCGCACCCATCGGTTTGAACGGCTTGCCCTGCATGTTCAGCGGGAACCATTCGAGAGCCGGGACGATCCAGAGCGCCACACGGTTTTCATTACCCCACTTGACGCCTTGACGTTGCGGCAGCATGGACCAGTCGTAACGCTCGTGATCCATACCGTAGCGGCGCAGCGGGTATTCCAGATATTCCTGGTCGAGGCTCATGGTGCTTCTCCGACAGCATGGGCAGCCTTCGCGAAGGCGTCGTAGTAGTGAGTGTTGAAGTGCTCGGCGATCTCGCGGCCGGTCGCCAGCCACACCTTGTCATGGCCCGTGATGTACTGAAGCGCTTCTTCGAACGCGGCGAGTCGATACGGCTGGCCAATTAGATAGGGATGCAAAGGAATACACATCACCGTGCCCGACTTTTCGCCTTCGCGATACAGGCGATCGAACTGGCGCTTGATGATGTCGCCGTAACGGCGGGGCGAAACCTGATTCACGTTATAAACGATGGTGTCGTTCATTTCGAGCGAATAAGGAATCGAGGCAAGCTTGCCTTTCGCCGTCTTGACCGGGCCCGGCTGGTCGTCGTGGAACAGGTCGCAGACATAAGTCAGACCCATTTCCGCCACGAGATCCATGGTGCGATCCGTGTAGGTGAGCGCCGGAGCCAGCCAGCCATCGAGCTTCTGGCCCGTGTGCTTCTTGATCGTATCGATCGAATCCTGAATGACAGCGCGTTCCTGCGCTTCATCCATACCCATCAGGTAGCGCGTGTTGTACGTACCGTGCGAATAGAATTCCCAGCCGTTCTCCGCGCAGGCCGCAATGACTTCGGGATGGTGTTCGCACATGGCGACGTTGAGCGAAACCGACCCGCGCATGCCGCAGCGCTTCATCACGTCGAGCATGCGCCAGAAGCCAACGCGATTGCCGTAGTCGCGATACGAGTAGTTCTGGACGTCGGGAGCCGGGCGCGACCAGGCGGCGCGCGACGGATTGCGCGGCGGATTCAGTTCATAGAATTCGACGTTCGGCGCAACCCAGAAAGCCACTCTTGCACCGTTCGGCCATTCGATTCTGGGCCGCGCATCGTACGGCAGATAGTCGTAAAAATTCGGATCGCGTTTCATCATGCGTCCTTGCCCGGCATTTTGGCGATGGATTCGAGAATCTCGTGCACGGAAAGCACATCGGCGTATTTCACGGCCATGTCGTACAGGTTCGCGAAGTGCGGGCTTTCGTGTTTGTCGGCCACGCATTCTTCGGCCACGATCGTGCGGAAGCTGCGTTGCAGGCTGTCGACCACCGTGGCGCGCACGCAGCCCGAAGTGGAACCGCCCGTGACGATCACGGTATCCACGCCGTGGAAGGTGAAGATCGAGGACAGATTCGTTTCGAAGAACGCCGACGCCATGCGCTTGTTGACGATGATGTCGCGCTTCGGGTCGATCACGAGACGCGGGTCGAATTCGGAACGGGCCGAACCCACCTTGATGTTTTGCAGCGAATCAGGCGTGTTGCTGCGCGTGCCCCAGATGCCACAGTCCTCGCCCGAATCCATATAAGCCACATAGGTCCACACGACCGGGAATCCCTTGGCGCGGAACGCCTCGGCGAGTTGATTCGTGTATTCCATCTGCTTCGGGTCGGTTTCATACGCCGTGGCGAATTCACCCACGCTCGTATAAGCCTTTTGCGGATCGACGTTGATGAGGGCGGGCATGCGGCCAAAGCCGAAGCGCTTACGGGTGGGATTCGCCTTGAATTCCTCGAACAACTGACGGGCGGTTTTGTTGGAAGTTTGCATGCGAAAGTCTCGAATAATTTTAGTGTGAGGGGCGCGCAGCGGGCTTGCCGGTCGAGCAAGCCGGGGGCGCGAAGACTACGTGACGACCATGATGCGAGCGGTTTATTATGCTGTCAATAGAACATTTGACTCTTTGCATCGTCCGCGATTTGCCATATGAAGCGAAAGACGAGGTCGTGTCAGAGATTCGTCACGGTAGTGACGCGGATACGTCATCGATCGGCGCGGCGGTTCAGCATGTCCAGCCAGGTCGAGAAGCTCGCCGTCTCGCCGGACTTCGCCTCGCTCAAGGCGAGCGTGGCATTGAGCAACGCGTCGGCATGCGAACGCGACCAGACTCTCTCGCACAGGTCGATAAATTTGCTCGACAGTTCCTGCGTCGTATAGGGCGATGTGTCGTCGCCGCGATTGGTGCCGACCTCGGCTTCGTGCAACTGGCCGCTTTTGTGGACAATGCGGACGCGCGCCGGGCGTTCCTGAGGCAATCGCGCCGTCATGGACGGGTCTTCGACAACCGATACCCTGGCAGCCAGCGCGAGGACCTCGGGATTGCGAATCGCGTCCCACGTGAAGCTGGACAAGCCGCTGCTCCCGTTCACAATGCGCGTGGCCACCGCGAAGGGCACCGAGAACTTGGCGCCCAGCGTGTTGCGCGGCGCAGGATCGGTGAGTTCGGCCGCGTATTTGTAGGTCGTCACTTCGATCGACGAAATATCGGCGGCTGCGGGGAGCGAGTTGCGTTGCGCGAGCATGTCGAGCGCATCCAGCGTGCCGTGGTTGTAGCGGCAGCACGAATGCAGCTTGAAGTAGTTCTGCATGAGGTGCCATTCGTCGCCCAATCCACGCAGTAGCGCGACTTGATCGTAACGCTCCGAAACGATTTCGCCGAACAGCGAGGCGGGGCCATCCGCTTCGCCCTGGAAGCCGCAGCGAACGAGCTGTGCGGCCAGCAGGCCGTTGCTGTTGGACAGGCCCGCATAGACGTTGCGGACCAATCCACCTTGCAGCATGGTTTTTTTCGAAGTGGCGATGGTCATGGAGGACGCCACGTTGAAGCTCTCGCGCAAGGCGCCGGCGTCGGCGCCGAACACGCGCGCGCTTCCCGCCGCCGCGCCGAGCGTGCCCCACGTTCCGTGCACGTGCATGGCGTCGCGCAACTGCGCCGAGGCACCGAAACGCGAGCCGATTTCATAGCCAACGGCAAAGGCTGCCAGAAAGCGATGCGCGTCGGCGCCTTGCGTTTCGCTCAGCGCGAGCACGGCGGGAAGGACGTGGATCGCGGGATGGCCCCGCGAAAAGCGGTTTCCCTCGTCCATTTCCAGGAAGGTGCCGGCGGTTCCGTTGATCAGCGCGGCTTCCATCGGGCTGGCCTTCGCGCCAAGCCCGATCAAGGTCGAACCGCTGCCGCAGGCAACGCTTTGGGCCATGGCGCGCAGTTCGGGCTCGGCCGAGCCGCCCACGATCGCGCCCACGGTGTCGACGAGCACCCACCCGAGTTGCTGGCGCACGTTCTGGGGAAGATTGGCATATTGCAGACCGGCGCCGAAGGTGCCGAGTCGATCGAGATACTCCATGTGTTCTCCTCCTTGTAAAAGACGATCTGCGTGGTCCATGCTTGACAGTCTAACAAAGCTGTCCTATCGTTGGAACAATAAACTATTTCACGATCATTCATCACTTCTTGCGCGACTCCACGCTCGCGAGAACTACCAGGGATTCTGTGTGATGCGCAATACGCAGGCACGCTCCGCACCGGCTACGGCAGCAAGAACGGCAATGGACTCGCTTCCGCTTCCGAAATACCACCAGATCTACCTCGTCCTCCGGCAGAAGCTGGATGAAGGTCTTTATGACGATGGCGTCCCGCCTGAAAAGGAACTTGCGCAACAGTTCGGCGTTGGCCGCGTCACGGTGCGCCGTGCGTTGGAGCAGTTGGTCAACGAGCGCCTGATCATCCGCGAAGCTGGGCGGGGCACCTGGCCGGCGCCGCGAGCGGAGCAGCAGGACGCCGCGGCGCAAGCCGACAACGTCAATCTGAGGCTGGGCGGACTGCTGAACAACATCGTTCAGGCAAGCCGCCGGACCTCCATCAAGGTGCTCGAGTGGAGCGTGATCCGGGCTTCGCCGATGCTGGCTCAGGCGTTGCAGGTCGCGGAAGGGGCGGACGTGCGCAAGATCGTGCGTACGCGTAGCAGCAATGCCGGACCGGTATCGTTTATCACCACTTATCTGCCTGCTGAGCGTGCAAAGGATTTCACGCGCGCCGATGTCGCCCGCAAGCCGCTGCTTCAACTGCTGGAGGAGACGGGCGTGGAATGGGGGCGGGCACGTCAGACGATTTCGGCCAGCCAGGCCGATGCAACGGTCGCTGCGGAGCTGGATGTGGCAATTGGTGCGGCGTTGCTATCCGTTCGACGGTTGGTGTACGACAACACCGACCATCCCGTGCAATTGCTTCACGGCTTGTACAGGCCTGATCGCTACGAGTATCAAATGGAGCTGACTCAATTCGGCGACATCGATGCACGCGTCGCAGAGGGTGAAATTTTGCCGTGAAACGGCCGACGTAAATTCAGCCCAGAATCAATCAAGGTGCCTGCGAGAAGCACCACCGACTAAAAGAGTACGTTTCCGATTCTCTATGACTCTCCCTGCCAACTTGGCCCAGAAGTTGATCGCCCGGGCCAGCGGTCGTCCGCATGTGACGCCGGGCGAAATCGTCAACTGCAAGGTTGATCTCGCGATGTTCCATGATTCCTCCGGACCCCGTCGCCTCAAACCCATGCTGGAGGAGTTGGGGGCGCAAGTGTGGGACAAGTCGAAGATCGTCCTCGTGATGGATCACTACGTGCCGGCGAAAGATGAAGACTCCCACCGGATCGTGCGTATTGCGCGGGAATGGGCAGCCGAACAGAAGTTGCCTCACGTCTACGATAGTGAAGGCATTTGCCACGTGGTGCTTCCGCAGAAAGGTCACATTCGGCCTTCCATGTTCTGTGTCGGCGGAGATTCGCATTCGCCAACCGGCGGCGCGTTCGGTGCTTATATGTTCGGCGTCGGCAGCACTGAAATGCTCGGTGTCGTCGTCACCGGAGAAATATGGGTGCGTGTTCCCGAGACCATTCGCATGCAGTGGGACGGTCGCTTGCCGGCCGGCGTGACGGCCAAGGACATGGCGTTGCACATGATCGCCCGGTTCGGCATGAATGGCGGGAAGTATCAAGCCATCGAGTTCTGCGGCGAGGCCGTGCGCGCGCTGTCGATGCAGGAGCGCATGACCCTGTCGAATATGAGCGCGGAAATGGGCTCCCAGGTGGGGCTGATCGCGGCGGACGAGACTACGCGCGAGTGGCTGCGCGGTGTTGGCGTGAATGACGTCGAGGTCGACCCATGGCAAAGCGACGAGGGCGCGGAGGCAACGACGCATCGTTTCAATGCCGCCGAACTGGCGCCGCAGGTGGCGGCTCCGCATAGCCCGGCCAACACCCGTCCCGTCGATGCTTACGAGGACGTGGCCGTGCAGGCGGCCTACATCGGCGCGTGTACGGGCGCCAAGCTCGACGATCTGCGCGCTGCCGCCAAGGTGCTGGCGGGTCAGCGCGCCGCGGCCGGCGTGCGGTTGATGGTCGCCCCGGCCAGCGTTCAGGACCAGCAACAGGCCGAGGCGGAGGGCGTCATGGAGGTGCTGCGGCAGGCGGGCGCGGAAGTGCTGCCCACTGCGTGCGGCGCGTGTTCCGGTTATGGCGGCAGTATTCCCGACCATGCCAACGTCATCGCGACCACGGCTCGAAATTTCAAGGGGCGTATGGGATCGGCAAGCGCTCAGGTGTATCTCGCCTCTCCGTACACCGTTGCGGCCTCGGCCCTGCGAGGCCGTATCACCGATCCGCGCGAGGTGCTGGCATGAGCATGAATAGCATTCAGAACGCGCGTGTCTGGGCCGTGGGCGCGGACATCGACACGGACCAGCTGGCTCCCGGTGCCTACATGAAGCTCGGGCTGGACGGCATCGCACCGCATTGCCTGGAAGTGGTACGGCCTGAGTTCGCCGCGCAAGTTCGTGCGGGCGACGTCATCGCGGCCGGTCCGAACTTCGGCATCGGTTCTTCGCGCGAACAGGCGGCCGGCGCTCTCGTGCGACTCGGGGTGCGGGCCGTGATCGCGCCGTCGTTTAACGGCCTGTACTTTCGTAACGCCTTCAACCTCGGTCTCCTCCTGATTACGTGCGCCGACGCCGGGCTTCTGCACGATGGTGAAGCCGTAAGCCTGAAACTCGAGGGAACGAGCCCGGCAATACATCGTGCCGACGGCCAAACTTTGGACTGCGAGACCATTCCGGCATTTCTGCTGGAAATGGCGGCAGCCGGTGGATTGCTCAATCAACTGCGGGCGCGTTTTGGCAAAGCGCCGAAGGAACTGTGAGATGACATTCAATTTTTCGGAACATCCTGCACGTATCGTTCGTGCTGCCGAAATGCCGGAGGAGACGCCGGTCGTTCCTGCCGTGATCGTCGGGGCGGGCGCCTGCGGTCTGACTTCAGCCATTCGACTGCGCGAAGCGGGCATCGATTGTCTGCTTCTGGAGCGCGATTCGGTGCCGAGCGGATCCACCGCATTGTCGTCGGGTTTCATTCCGGCGGCGGAAACGCGGCTTCAGCGTGAACTGAACATTGAGGATTCCCAAGCGCTGTTCGCGGAAGACGTGACCGAAAAAACGCACGGACAAGCGGCGCCTCATTTGGTCCAGGCATACACGCGCGGCGTAACCGGAGCGGTTGACACGCTAGAGCGCCTCGGCGTCAAGTTCGAAATTCTCGATGGCTTTCTTTACCCTGGCCACCGCGCGCGGCGTATGCACACGACACCCGAGCGCACAGGCGCGGCGCTGATGGCGTGTCTGGAGCGCACCGCTACGACGGCCGGCGCGGACGTGCTGGTGGAGTCGATCGTGCGCGAGCTTTGGCTCGACGAAGACGACCGGGTCCTGGGCGTCGGCTACGCATCGCCGGACGGCGCGATCGCCCACGTCGCATGCGAAGTCCTGATTCTGGCGTGCAACGGGTTCGGCGGGAATGCCGCCATGGTGCGTGAGCTTCTTCCGGTGATGGGCGATGCCACGTTCGCGGGACATACCGGCAATGATGGCTCGGCGATCGCGTGGGGAACGGCGCTCAAAGCGCAAATGGCCGATCTCGGCGGCTATCAGGGGCACGGTTCCTGGATCACGCCTCAGGGTGCGCTGATGACGTGGGCCGTGATGATGGAGGGCGGTGTGCAGATCAACGCGCGCGGCGAGCGTTTCCAGAACGAGAACAACGGCTATTCCGAAGCCGCGACTGGCGTGCTCGCGCAGCCCGGTACCATCGCCTGGAATGTATTCGACGAACCCGTGCTGGCGCTCGCTCGCACGTTCCCCGACTACATGGAAGCCGAGAAGGCCGGTGCGTTACGCCGCGCCGACGACGTGGCGGCGCTGGCCGCGTTGATCGGCTGCGAAGTGGCAGCGATTCAGCGAACACTCGATGGAATCGCGGCAGGTGCTACCGATTCCTTTGGCCGCACTTTCAAGCGTTCGCTGCAGGCGCCGTACTACGCAGTGAAAGTGACGGGCGCGCTTTTCCATACGCAAGGCGGCCTCAATGTCGATGCGGACTGCCGGGTGCTGCGCGAAGAAGGTTCGCCCTTCCCGAATCTGCTGGCCGCCGGGGGCGCGGCACGTGGCGTATCGGGTAACGAGGTATGGGGTTATCTGTCGGGCAACGGTCTCCTCAGCGCCGTTGGTGGCGGGTGGGTGGCTGGCGGGACCGCCGCAACTCAAATTCAGGACGCTTGAACATGACGAAACAAAGCTTGAAGGAACAACTGCGTGGGGATCAGGCGGTGCTGGCTCCGGGCATTTACGACGCATTTACCGCATTGATTGCCGAGCAGGCAGGTTTTGGCGCGCTTTATCTGTCCGGCGCATCGATTGCTTATACGCGTCTGGGTCGCTCGGACGTAGGCTTGACGACCGCAACCGAAGTGGCCGACACCCTCTCCCGTATTACGGAGCGCATCAACACGCCTGTGATTGTGGATGGTGACACGGGTTTCGGTAACGCACTCAATACGCAGCGCACGGTGCGCGCTTTCGAGCGCGCCGGTGCCGCGATGATTCAGCTCGAAGACCAAACCTTCCCGAAGCGCTGCGGTCATCTCAATGGCAAGGGCGTTATTCCGGCAGCCGAGATGCGCGGCAAGCTGCACGCGGCGCTCGACGCCCGCCATTCGGAACAGACCTTGATCCTCGCGCGCACCGATGCACTGGCTGTCGAAGGCTTCGAGAAAGCGCTGGAGCGGGCCGAGACGTACCTCGATTGCGGTGTCGATGCCATTTTCATTGAAGCACTTCGTACTCCTGAGCAGATGCAGGAAGCGTGCGACCGCTTTGCACACCGTATTCCGTTGTTGGCCAACATGGTCGAAGGTGGCAAGACGCCGGTGAAGAGTGCGGCCGAACTGAGTTTGATCGGCTTCCGGATCGTGATCTTTCCGGGTGGTACGGCACGGGCGGCCGCCTTTATGCTCCGGGACTACTACGGCAGCCTGCATCAACACAAGACCACCTTGCCCTGGCAGGATCGCATGCTGGATTTCGATGCGCTCAATGAAATGATAGGAACGCCTGAATTAATGGAGATGGGCAAGAAATACGACGAAGCTGTTTGAGCGGAATCCCAGTCGTGAGATAGCAATTCTCATGTGGCGGCGTTGGGGTCTCTACCGGTGCTATTCAGAGCCGGTCACATGAAGAGCGAAAAGACCGTGTAGAGCATTATTGCTTCGGTCGAACCCATTCGATACTGGTTCGTGCACTTCAATGCGCGGATGATTGTTGTCGTCTATACGTAGTACAACTAAATCTAAAAACGAGGAGTTGGAGACTTAACATGAAGAAATACGCGTTGACTGTTTTGAGCGTAGTGCCCTTGTTCGCGCACGCGCAGTCGTCGGTGACGCTCTACGGTATTCTGGACGAGGGACTGCATTACCAGAGTAAGGTGGGTGCGGGTCAGAAAGTGTCGATGGACTCACTGTCGGGTCCGTACGGCAGCCGCTGGGGCGTCACGGGTACGGAAGATCTCGGCGCGGGTACTCAAGCCATTTTCACGCTGGAATCAGGCATCAATATGCCCAACGGGCAGGCGGCGCAGGGTAACACGCTATTCGGCCGGCAAGCGTTCGTGGGCTTGAAGAATGCGCAGTACGGAAGTGTGACCTTCGGTCGTCAGTACGACATGGTCTTCTATTTCCCGGAGTTTCTGGCGGGATATGCGCTGATGGGCGGCCCGACGTCTGTGCACCCGGGCGATCTGGACAATGCAGCGAACTCGGTCCGCTGGAACAACACCATTCGCTACATGAGCCCGTCCTTCAGGGGCTTTACGTTCGGCGGCTTGTACAGCCTGGGCGGTGTGGCGGGTGATTTCACATCGCAAAGCGGTTATTCGCTGGGCGCAGGCTACACGGCTGGCGGACTCAAGGTCGGAGCAGCGTACGAGTTCTTCAAGAATCCGACAGCCACGGCCGGCAAAGGTCTGTTTACCGACAACCAGAGTGGCGCGTCGAACCTGAGCGGTTCGCTCAACTCCGGGTATCAGACTGCGCAGTCCTATCAGGTCGCCATGATCGCCGCTAGCTACGCGCTGACGGACAAGTGGTCAGTTGCCGGCTCGTATTCGAACACCGAATACGGAAATCTTGGCTCGGGCTTTCAGAAAAACGCGGCTAAATTCCACAATTTCGATGTTGCCATCTCGTACAAGTTCACGCCGTTTCTTTCGACAGGATTGGCTTATGACTATCTGAAGGGCACGGCCGTCGGCAAAGCGGGGGATAGCGGTGCCGGTAATCAGCATTACAACCAGATCTCGTGGGCGACGGACTACGTGATGTCAAAGCGTACCGAGCTTTACGGCGCGATCGGCTACCAGATCGCTTCTGGGCAAAACTCGCTCGGAAAAAGCGCGGTTGCCAATATCAGTAATCTGGGCGATTCGTCGACCAATAAGCAGGTTCTCGTTCGACTCGCGATTCGTCATCGCTTCTAGATCGCGTCGCGCTTCGAGGTCTAAGCGCCATTGTTCGATCGATGGGGTTTCCGCTCGCTGACTGAGGCGACCGCTGGTCGTTTCAGTCAGTGTGTTTTATTGGGCAGTCAAAACCCGCAGACACGATGGGTGGATAGGTGATGCGGGTGTATCAGCGCGACGAATGCTTTCGTGCCGAACTATGCATTCTTTGAAATTTTGAAAAGTTGCCAAAATGAAAGTCCTTGTGCCAGTCAAACGCGTAGTGGATTACAACGTGAAGGTCCGTGTGAAGTCGGATGGCACGGGTGTGGATATCGCCAATGTGAAGATGTCGATGAATCCGTTCGACGAGATCGCCGTTGAAGAGGCGGTGCGTTTGAAGGAAGCGGGCGTGGCGACCGAAGTGATCGCCGTGTCGTGCGGCGTGACGCAAGCGCAGGAAACGCTACGTACGGCGCTCGCGATTGGCGCGGACCGTGCGATTCTCGTGGAGTCGAGCGAGGATTTGCAGCCGCTGGCGGTGGCTAAATTGCTGAAGGCTTTGGTCGATAAAGAGCAACCTTCGTTGATTATTCTTGGCAAACAAGCCATCGATGACGATTCGAACCAGACCGGCCAGATGCTCGCCGCGCTCGCGAATCTGCCGCAAGCGACGTTCGCCTCGAAAGTGACGGTTGCCGATGGCAAGGCCACGGTCGCGCGTGAAGTCGATGGCGGCGCGGAAACGCTTTCGCTCACGCTGCCCGCTGTGGTGACTACGGATCTTCGTTTGAACGAGCCGCGCTACGTCACGCTGCCGAACATCATGAAGGCAAAGAAGAAGCCGTTGGAGACGATCAAGCCTGAAGATCTTGGCGTGGATGTCACGCCGCGTCTCAAGACGCTCAAGGTCGCCGAACCGCCCAAGCGCAGCGCGGGCGTGAAGGTGCCGGACGTGAAGACGCTGGTCGAGAAGCTGAAGACCGAAGCCAAGGTGCTGTAAGGGGAGCTGAAAAATGACAACGCTGGTTATTGCTGAACACGACAACGCTACGATCAAGGCTGCAACGCTCAACACGGTTGCAGCAGCACAGAAGATCGGTGGCGACGTGCACGTGCTGGTCGCGGGCCACAACGCACAGGCCGCCGCCGACGCCGCCGCGAAGATCGCAGGCGTGGCGAAGGTGCTGCTCGCCGATGCGCCGCAACTCGAACAAGGTCTCGCGGAAAACGTCGAAGCGACGGTTTTAAGCATCGCGAAGAACTACTCGCACATCCTCGCGCCCGCCACGGCCGCAGGCAAGAACGTCGCGCCGCGCATCGCCGCGAAGCTCGACGTTGCGCAGATCAGCGACATCACCGCAGTGGATTCCGCCGATACGTTCGAGCGCCCGATCTACGCGGGCAATGCGATTGCGACCGTGCAATCGCAAGATCCGATCAAGGTCATCACCGTGCGCGCAACGGGCTTCGACCCGGTCGCGGCGGAAGGCGGCAGCGCCTCGGTGGAAAAGATCGAAGCGGCAGCGGATTCGGGTCTCTCGCAGTTCGTGAGCCGCGAAGTCACGAAGCTCGATCGCCCGGAACTCACGAGCGCGAAGATCATCGTTTCGGGTGGCCGCGGTCTGGGCAGCGGCGAGAACTATACAAAAGTGCTGGAGCCGCTCGCCGACAAGCTCGGCGCGGCCCTCGGCGCCTCGCGTGCCGCCGTGGACGCGGGCTATGTGCCGAACGACTTCCAGGTCGGTCAAACGGGCAAGATCGTCGCGCCGCAACTGTATGTGGCCGTCGGCATCTCGGGTGCCATTCAGCATCTGGCAGGCATGAAAGACTCGAAGGTCATCGTCGCCATCAACAAGGACGAAGAAGCGCCGATCTTCAGCGTGGCCGATTACGGCCTCGTGGGCGATCTGTTCAGCGAGATTCCCAGCCTGGTCGCTGAACTCGATTAAGACGCGCAGAACGAGCGAAAAATTTCTTCTGGGAGCGTTAAATCTTGACTACACCAAATGGCCGCGACGAGTCGTCATTGCGTCTGTGCGAAAAATACGGTCCCCGCGAGTCGATGGAATACGACGTGGTGATCGTCGGTGGCGGCCCGGCCGGGCTCTCCGCGGCGATCCGCCTGAAGCAACGGGCGGCAGAACAAGGCGTCGAGATCGGCGTGTGCGTGCTCGAGAAGGGCTCGGAAATCGGGGCGCATATCCTCTCGGGCGCGGTCATGGACCCGCGCGCCATCACCGAACTCTTCCCCGACTGGAAGGAACAAGGCGCGCCGCTGAACGTGCCCGTGGCCGAGGACAAGTTCCTGTTTCTCTCCGAAACGGGCGCGAAGGCCGTGCCGAACTGGGCTCTGCCCGACAACTTCAAGAACCACGGCAACTACGTGATCAGCCTCGCGAACGTCACGCGCTGGCTCGGTCAGCAGGCCGAGGCGCTGGGCGTGGAGATCTTCCCGGGCTTTCCGGCCGCCGAAATTCTCTTCGACGAGAACGGCGCGGTGAAAGGCGTCGCCACCGGCAACATGGGCGTGGGCAAGGACGGCGAACCCACCGAGAATTTCCAGCTCGGCATGGAACTGCACGCGAAATACACGCTGTTCTGCGAAGGCGCGCGCGGGCATCTGGGACGCCAGCTCAACGAAAAGCTCAAGCTCGACCGCGACGCCGATCCGCAGGTCTACGGCATCGGCATCAAGGAACTGTGGGAAATCGATCCGTCGAAGCACCAGCCGGGGCTCGTGATTCACACGGCCGGCTGGCCGCTCGAAAGCGATACCTACGGCGGCTCGTTCCTCTATCACATCGACAATAACCAGGTGATGGTGGGTTTTGTCGTGGGCCTCGCGTACCAGAATCCGTATCTCTCGCCGTTCGAGGAATTCCAGCGCTACAAGACGCACCCCGAGATCCGCAAATATCTCGAAGGCGGCAAGCGCGTCTCGTACGGCGCGCGCGCGATCACGGCGGGCGGCCTGATGTCGCTGCCCAAGCTCGTGTTCAAGGGCGGCGCACTCGTTGGCGACGACGCGGGTTTTCTCAACGTCTCGCGCATCAAGGGTTCGCACGCGGCGATCAAGACCGGCATGCTCGCCGCCGACGCCGCGTTCGACGCCGTGCAGGCGGGTCGTCAGCAGGACGAACTCGCGGCGTATCCCGAAGCATTCAAGCAGTCGTGGCTCTACACCGAGCTGTACAAGGCGCGCAATTTCAAGCAGTGGATGGGCAAGGGCCTGTACCTCGGCACGCTGATGGTGGGCATCGAGCAGAAGCTCATGGGCGGCAACGTGCCGTGGACGCTGCATCATCAGCATCGCGACAACGAAATGCTGAAACCCGCGTCGCAGTGCAAGCCGATCGAGTATCCGAAACCTGACGGCAAGCTCACGTTCGACCGGCTCTCTTCGGTGTTCATCTCGAACACGAATCACGAAGAGAACCAGCCCGCGCATCTGACGCTGAAAGACGCGAAGACTCCCGTCGACGTGAACCTGCGCACCTATGCGGGTCCCGAGGCGCGTTTCTGCCCGGCGGCGGTGTACGAGTTCGTGAAGAACGACGACGGCAGCGACCGTCTGCAGATCAACGCGCAGAACTGCGTGCACTGCAAGACCTGCGACATCAAAGACCCGACGCAGAACATCGTGTGGGTCACGCCGGAAGGCGGCGGCGGTCCGAACTATCCGAACATGTAAGCGCGCGCAGGTAAGCGCCGTTCGGAAGTCGAGATGAAAAAGCCGCTTCGGTTGAGAGACCGGAGCGGCTTTTTTGCATTGGTGCGTTCGCCACGACACTGTTGCGTTGTTGGCAAGGCCGAGGGGGGATGACAGTGAGCCGCTGCGAGACCTGTCAAGCAAGTGTCGTTGATAGAAGGGTTGGTTTATGTGGCTGGAGGCTTCGAAATATTGCTTGCTAACGTGATGGGCGTTGGAGTGCGACCTCTCCGGTTTGCGTCCCATCACGCGCCGACCGTACAATCCTGGTGATTAACGTAGCGCGCTCGACTGAATACTGGTGTCGCGATCATGAGAGATACGCAATCCTCACGGCCATCAATGGCTACGGGTTCTATCATGAATGATGGGAGTGGATTCCCCGGTGACTGGAAATCCGTTTTCGCGGCGCTCGAAGACCTCTTGCTCAAAACCTCTGAAAATGACGGGCTCTGCATCATCCGATTGGACTTGTTCGTTTGCTGACGAAGCCGAAGCATTGCCTGTTGGAACCGGCGGGATCGAATTATCGGCAACGGACGACACCGGCACTCCTGCTTTCAGGGAGGTCACATGCCAAAACGCATAATGGTCCCGGTTGTGCTGCTGACACTCGTTCTGGTCGTGCACGACGCCTTCGCGCAGTCCGCGCTTGAAATGACTATCGGTGGGAAGACGCAGTCGTTCAGCCAGGCAGCGTTGCTGGCTCGCAAGGACGCGGCCGACGTCACCGTTGCCCGCGATGTCGCATACGGCACGGCGTCGACCTACCGGGCGGTGCCGCTGGCCGACCTTATCGAAGGTGAATCGTTGCCCGCCGACAGCGTGCTTGAGGCACGCGCGCTCGACGGTTTTGCGGCGCAACTCCCGATGGACCTGGTGCGCAACCGCGACCCGGCCACTGCCGTTGCATGGCTCGCGGTCGAGGATAGCGCGAAGCCTTGGCCGAAACTGCCGGGCAAGCCGGTCAGCGCGGGACCGTTCTATCTGGTCTGGATCGGGAAAGAGGCGTCATCGGTGCGTAGCGAACAATGGCCGTATCAGCTTTCGAAGCTTGCTACCCAACCTTCGCCCGCGAAACGCTGGCCGGCGCTTGCTGTCGATTCCGCGCTGCCGGCAACCGACCCGGTTCGCGCTGGCCAAAGCCTGTTCATCACACAGTGCTTTACCTGCCACCGGCTCAATCACGCGGGCAGTGCCAATTTCGGCCCGGATCTCAATGTGCCGATGAACCCGGTCGAGTATTTCCAGCCCGCCGCGTTGCACCGCTATATCCGCAATCCGGCCTCGGTTCGCGACTGGGCCGGGCGCTCCATGCCGGCCTTCGCGCAAGACGAGTTGAGCGATCGCGAGATCGATCTGATCGTGGCTTATCTGGCGTACATGGCGCAAAGAAAGGTTGCGCAGTAGGGTGGTTTCGTACCGCCGGATAGCGACGATTGCAGCGCTCGCAATGTGAGCGGCCGGGTAAGCCGCTCTGGGTGCCTGGTATCAGCGTTGAGGTGCGAAAGCACGTGCATACGAGCGCGGGGAAAAGCGTGTACAGAGCAGACAAAGCCCAAGCGCGCCTGCCAGCATGATCGCCCATGCCGCTGTGAGATCCGCCAGATGATCGCGTAACGCGCCAGCCACGAGCGGCATGAGACTCGCGATCAGATAACCGCCGCCCTGGACGAAAGCCAGCAGTTCTCCGGCTCGCGCCGGGTTGTCGCTATGGTCGAGCGCGACGATCAGCGAAAGAGGAAACAGGGCGCCGATCCCCAGACCGAGCAGCAGGCACGCGAGGGCGGCGAGCGCGAGGGGTGCGCTCAGCAGGCAGCCGAGGCCACCGATCAGAAGCGCGAGCGCGACGAGCAAAGGCATGCGCCGATCGGGCATGCGAACGATCGAGGCCGAAACGGCGAGCCCGGCGGCGACTTCGGCAACGGTGACGCCCGCGAGGAGATAACCGGCCTGCGCGTGGCTCCAGCCCAATTGCGTGTAAAAAGGCGGCAGCCATGCGAGCACGAGCGTATAGGCGCCTGTACCCACGCCGAAGAACAGCATCAACTCCCATGCGCGCCTCAGGCGCCAGACCGGGGAGCGCGCCGCCGGGACGCGTGCTGCATGCACTGGCGGAGGACTTTGCCGCGCGCGAGGACCCGCAGCCACGAGCCAGAGCGCCCATGCGAATAACGCGGGTAGCGCCCATACGGCCAGTGCGCCGGGCCAGCCGCCGACCTGCGCGAGCGGAGCGGCAAGCGCGGCGGCCGCGGCTGCGCCGCCCATGATGGCGGTCGTGTACATGCCCATCATGGCGTCTGCGCGCACGCCGTAGTTGCGTTTGATAAACGCGGGCATCAAAGCCTGGATCAACGCAATGCCCGCGCCGGCCAGCAAGGCCGTAACCAGCATGGCCGCTGCACCATGGGCAAAGGCGCGGGTCGCGCACGCTAGCGCAATCAGCGCGATGCCGAGTCCTACCAGGGCGCGGGCGTCCGCGCGTCTTTGCAACGGCGCGCTGAGCAGAGCGCCTACTCCCATGACGCCCACCGGAAAGGCGGTGAGCATGCCGGCGCCCGCGTGATCGAGTCCGGTGGTGGCCATGATGCCGTCGAGCAGAGGTCCGACACCCGCCATCGTCGGGCGCAAATTCAAGGCCAACGCGATGATCGCGATCGTGAGAACGGGTGCTGCCGTTGCGGATTTTCGATGGTCCATATATTTCGACGTAAAGTATCTTGATGTCGAGTAAACTAGCCTGGTTATAAAGTCGGTGCAAGCGTCGATGCAAGCTGATATCTTGACGTCGAGAAAATGAACAGGAGCGGTACCCATGGGGCGAGCGAAGCGCGCGGCGGATCAATGGCGCAAGGAAAGACCGGACATCGACGCGAACGTCATGGCGACGATCGGCCGCCTGCTGGAGGCGAGCCATCTGATCGAGCGCACCCGGCTGATGCCGCTCGCGGCGCAATTCGGATTGCAGACGGGAGAGTTCGACGTAATCGCCGCGTTGCGCCGCGCGGGCGAGCCGTATCGGCTCACGCCCACCGAACTGTACGAAGCGCTGATGCTTTCGTCAGGTGCGATGACGAGCCGCCTCGATCGGCTCGAACGATCGGGATTGATCGAACGGCGTCCTTCGGCAACCGACCGGCGCAGCGTAGAGGTTTGGCTGACACAGAAGGGGGCGGACCTGATCGACGAAATCCTGCCGCATCATATTGCCAACGAGCAGGATGTTCTGAAGCTGTTGAGCGTGCGGGAGCGTGAACAACTCGATCGTCTCCTCGACAAGCTCATACGCGCTGTCGAGACCTGATCGCCCCTTGGTCGCCGATTGCGTCGTGCAGAGGAACCCGGTTCAGCACGAGAGCGGCACGTGCTCCAGTCGCGCGAAAACGTGTGCGATGCCGTAGGCCCTGCCGTCGCAGTGGGTATTCAGCAGCGTTTCCGGCGCGGCAGCGAAATTGCGTGTGGGGGTGCGATGGCGCGCAGACAGCCGCGAACTTGAGGGGTCCAATAGCCGACCGAGCCCATGTACCAACGGAAAGGAACATGAACGACAAGGTAGCGGTATTGGAGCAGCAGCTCGCGCGACTCGATGAAAGAATTTCGGTTGCCTGGCAGCAGGAACAGAAGGCCGCCATCGAACATATTCGCGAGGTAATGAACTTCTTCAATCTCGTGCCGAACCAGCTACGCGTCGACCGGAAAGGCACCTATAAGACCGTGCCGCTCGAGATCAAGTATCAGGATCCTGTTAGCGGGGCGACGTGGAGCGGCCGCGGCCGCGCGCCGTCCTGGATCCGGAACCGGACCTACCGCGACTTTCTGGTTCGACAGCCGGATATTGCGAAGGCCGAAACGCGCCAAAGTCCAGAACCGTCCAGCCGCGCAAAGAACTCAAACAATCGGCGTTAAAAAAACCCGACGCTCCGGGAAAAGAATGAATCGCCCCGAGCATAACGAAACATAGGGCGACTTCAACGAGAAACCGCGAGTAACATGGTCCGATGCGTGAATAGCGCGGCCATTTTATTGCCCGATTGCGGCGCATGGCATCGCTACGCTGGCACAGGGTGTGCCGGGAGACGATGAGATGCGCGTTCTGCTCGTCGATGATCACGAACTTTTCAGGGCAGGTCTCGCACTGCTGGTGAAAGCGTTATTCCCTAACGTCGAGCTACTTCATGCGAGTACGTTGCTGGGCGGAGTGAAAATCGCGACCATCGAGCATCCGGACATCGTATTCCTCGATCTCGAACTGCCCGATGGGCATGGATGCGACGCGCTGGCTCAATTGAAAATCGCGCGGCCATCGGTGCCGGTGGTGGTCGTATCGGCGGACGAAAGACTGGAAACAGTGGTGCGATGCCTCGAACTCAGGGCAATGGGCTACGTGCCGAAATCGTCGTCGCCGGAAGCGCTGCATGCGGCAATTCACGCCGTGCTCTCGGGCGGCGTATTCCTGCCAGCGGCGAGCATTGCCGGTCTAAGACGCATGATCGACGCCGATGAAAAGCGAGCGCAAGAGTCAGGAACTCCGCCGCCGGAACGCCGCGAGGCGCCGTGGAATACCCCGAGCTTCGGACTGACGCCGCGCGAGTTCGAGACGCTCGCGTGGCTCGTGCGCGGGCTGCCTTCCAAAGCGATCGCCGCGAAGATGGGGCTCGAAGACATCACCGTACGCAAATACATCAGTCATCTGCTCGCGCACTTCAACTTGCGGCGCCGCACGGAACTCATCGTGATGCTGGCCGACAAGGGCATCACGCTCGACCTACCTTCTGCTTTCAGTCCTGCGCCAGGTCGGGAGTCGCCTTACGCTGGGCCGCAACGTAACAGCTGATGTCGGCCAGCAGGTCTTTGGGGGCGGAGGATTTGCGCAACAGCATGAACGGTTCGGGGAAGTCCTGAAGAAAACGTTCGGACAGCAACTCGCCAGTGATGAACGCCACGGGAATCACGCCCGCCCATGCGAAGTGACGCCGGATCAGGT
The DNA here is from genome assembly GCF_009789675.1 of Paraburkholderia acidisoli. Taxonomy (NCBI): domain Bacteria; kingdom Pseudomonadati; phylum Pseudomonadota; class Betaproteobacteria; order Burkholderiales; family Burkholderiaceae; genus Paraburkholderia; species Paraburkholderia acidisoli. The sequence goes on from NZ_CP046916.1 coordinate 548,824, forward strand.
CAGCGACGTCCTTGCCCGTGGCGCCGTCACGTAAGCGGATATCGGTGACGATGAGATCGGGAATGCGGCTGTCGTCGGCGAGGATGGCTGCGAATCCCTCCATCGACCCGGCGGCATGCACGAGCGCACCCGCGCTGGAGAGAAGGCGAAGCAGGCCTTCGAGGACGATCGGCTCGTCGTCGCACAAGAGAATGAACGCCCCGCTGAGATCGGGCGTGCCGAGATCGGCTCCGGGATCGCTCGCGCCAGCGGCAGACGCGTTCACTGAAACCGGTGCATAGAGAGAAAACCGCGATCCGCGCCCCTCCACGGAGGCGAAACGGATTGCGTGCCCTGGCAGAATGGAGGCGACACGATGCACGATCGACAGCCCCAGGCCCAGACCTTTGGAACGGTCCCGACCGGGATTGTTGATCTGGTAGTACTCGGAAAAAATCGCCTCCCTGTGAGTGGGTGCAATGCCGATCCCGGTATCCCACACATCGACGCGCACGCGCTCGCCCAGTCGCACCCCGCCCAGTACGACGCCGCCTGCCAACGTGTTCTTGATGGCGTTCGACACGAGGTTGGCGACAGCGCGCTTGAACAGCGAGCGATCGGTCTCGATGGCCTGGATTGGCCGTTGCCTCGCGGCAATCCGGAAGTCGATCCCTTGCAGGCGGCTGGTTTCCCGGTATTGCTCGAAGATTTCGTTCAACACGTCGTGCAGATTCACGGGCGCCAGGCGCGGAACATAGGAGCCCAATTCACTGTAGTCCTGAATGTCTTTGAACATGTCGAGCAGGTCGCATGCGGTTTCCTCGATCACGTCGAGTTCGCGATCGACTGCGTTGCCGGTCAGGATTCTCGTGCGCGCGCTTCGAATGAAGAGATTGATGGCGGCGAGCGGCTGCTGGATGTCGTGATACGCGGACGAAAAGAATCGTTCTTTCTCCTTGACGAGTTCCTGCATGCGCAGATTCTGTTCGTTGATCTGCCGTGACGCCGCTTCGACGCGGGCCTTGGCCGCGCGCAACGTGCGCCCGTAGCGGAATTCGCGCCGTGCCGCGCGTTCAAGGGGAATGCTGAGCAACACACCGACGAGCGCCATCATGGGCAACATCGTCGCGTGCGCCGTTACCGATTCCACCCGCAATTCGACGCTTCCTCCCACCGGCTTGAAATAAAGCATGACCAGATAACTAACGACGCATATTCCGATCAGCCACGCCGCCGTGATCACCCGAAGCCGAAAGGCCATGAAGATCACGAAAAGGGAAAACATCAGTACTGGGTAGATTTCGCGCCAGCCGATGTCGCCGGGATAGAACTGCAGCATTCTCAGCGCCGCAAACCAGCAACTGAGTGTCCAGAGGGTGAGCAACCTGACCGCCCAGCGCTCGTCGAGTGCGCGCGGGGTCCAGATCAATACGGGAATCGTCATGCCGATTGCCGCGGCGACTCTGAGGAAAATCAGTTCGTTGTGGTGCAGATGGTCCGGGTCGAGTAGGTTCAACCGGTAATAATCCCGGAAGCAAAACAAGAACCACAGCGCGGTGAAGATCGCAATGGCGAGCCGGCGCTGCCCCGAGAACCGTCGCGCATAGTCTCGCCGGAACGCGCGCTCCTGAGCCGCAGATTTGAACTTGCGCACCGTGAGGCCTGACGATCTCATGAGGACGCTCAATCAGGAAAATGCCAGCCTGGGAAGGCGGCGTGTGATCCAGACAGAATAGCAGTCCGTCGTGCCGGCTCCTACGCACAAATGTAGCGTTGCGCAGGTCCCGGCCGGGTCCGCGCACCTACATCTTTCCACATGCTGGTTTGTTTTCCTGACTACCTGTGTGGGTAGCGACGCCGTCTCGCTCGACCGACAATCGACATGACCGTGCCAGGAAACGACAGTCGCGCCAATGCGTAACGATCACCGTGTCGCTACGCCTCCTTCCCCTGGTCTCTCATCCGTTTTTCGTCAGGGCGATCGTCCGGGTCTTTTTCGGTCCTTTTCCAGCCGGACATCGCGGCAACGCAGGTCAAAGGAGAGTCTCATGAGAACAGTTTTGCTCGTCGCGGGTGGCGTACTTTGCGCGTGCGCCTGGCATGCCAATGCGCAGGACACGAGCACGAATCCGGCGGCTGGAATGCAGGGCAGCGCGGACACGTCGGAAGGTCCGGATCTTGCCGGAAAATCGATGTCCGGAGCGCCTGCCGGGCTTTCTGGAAAGTCTCGCGACGAGGTCTATCAAGACCTGCTGCGATCACAGAAAAATGGTGAGGCAGCGCGAATCCAGGAGTTGTTCAAAGGCAGCTGAACGCCCGCAACGGGGTGCCAGGAAATGCGGACAGCGGGTGGCGAATGGCGGTGTACAACGTATCAAGTTGCCACTTTAATGAAATGCAATACAGTTGATGCGTGATCCTTAATCAGCGATTCGTCAACTTCATTGCCGTGACTCCGCAGTCGCGCTGCGACGGTGCAAGTCCAGCATCGTCTCGGGCACCCCAGGCGACCTGGATCGTGTCTATGATCGGCTAAAGGACGAGGCCGACGTGGCGCTCGTCTCCCGCAGACGAGATTCGTTCGCGCACGAGGCCCGGTCAGAACCCGGTTGGGGAAAAAAGGCAGAACGCGTAGGCCAGCGCACCGCATCACTGCCTCAGCAACGCCATCATCGCGCCAAATCCCACGAATACTCCGCCCGTCGCGCGATTGAACGCCTTCGCCACGCGGCGGCTCTTGAGCGTGACGCCGATGCGCGTGCCGAAACCCGCATAGACCAGATACCAGCTCACCTCGCACACGGCGAAGGTCGCCACGAGCACGCCGAATTGCGGCAGCACGGGGCGGCTCGCGTCGATGAACTGCGGCAACAGCGCGGCCGCGAACAGAATCGCCTTCGGGTTGCTGCCGCCCACGAAGAAGCCGTTGCGATACAGCGAGAACACCGAACGCGCCGGCGCGCGCACGGCGGCTTCGGTCGCGACTTCCGCCGCGTCCGGCACGCGCGCGCTCCACGCCTTCACGCCCAGATACACGAGATAGGCGGCGCCAATCAGGCGCAGTGCGTTGAACATGGCGGGCCACGCTTGCAGGAACACGCCGAGGCCGGCGGCGGACACCGCGAGCATCAGCACGAGCGCGGAAAGGCAGCCCGCCATGGTCGCGCCCGTGCGGCGCAAACCATATTGCGCGCCGTGCGACATGATGAGCAGCATGTTGGGACCGGGAATGGCACAGACGACGAAAACGGTGACGAGGAACAGCCACCAGGTATGCAGATTCATTGCAGTGGAGCGGTAAAGAGGGCCAAAGGACACATCGTGCGAACGTGAATTATGCCAGCCGCCGCCGCGATCCTGCACGCATTCCTCATTCGCGCTGTTTTAAACCGGTTTCGCGTGACGAGGCAACACAGCGCCCTCTTTGATTTCAACGCCTTATCGAACTCCTTGCATTTCCGGCAACGAACTCTTATTCGCGAGTGGATTTTAGTTGTGCTGCTAACTGCCTACACTTCAGTCGTCGCGCGGTGTTCCATGAGAATGCGCGCGTTTGAAAACGATCTGGAGTTAGCGAACATGAACACGCTCATCAAACTGGCGGCGGTCACCGTGGCGGCGCTCGCCGTGCCTGCCGTTTCGTACGCGCAAACCACCAACGACCGGCCGTTGACCCGCGCCGAGGTGCGTCAGCAGCTCATCGATATCGAACAGGCGGGCTACAACCCGGCCACCGCCAACGACATCGACTATCCGTCCGATGTTCAAGCCGCGCAGCGCCGTCTCGCGCAAACGAAAATGGCAAATCAGAACGGCGCGGGCGCCACCACGAGCGGTTATGGCGCGCCGGCAAACAACGCCACGCAATCGGGCGAATAAAATCGAATCAACGCGAATCGAAGCGAATCAAAGCGAATAGGGACGAATAAGGACGAATAAGGACGAATAAGCGCGAATAGCTTTTTCGCAACGCGTCGCCGCTTAAAACCGGTGCCGCATCCCCACGGCGACCACGGTCTGCTGATTCGCCGAGGCCGCCGTTTGTCCGCTGATATCGGCGGTGAATCCCGAGTTGTCGGCATTCAGATGTTGATAGCTTGCCTGGACATACGCATCGGTGCGTTTGGACAGCAGGTAGTCGGCTTGCACGGACACCTCGTGCCATTTCGGCCGATGCGCGCCGTCCGCGTTTGACATCGACGCGCTCGTGTACGTGTATTCGGCGGAAAGATCGAGCGTGGGCGTGACGAGATAACTGGCGTTCACTTCCACGTTGCTGAAGTTCATGCCCGCGCCGTTCATGGCGATACCCAGGCTGTTCGCGCCGTTGATCGTCGCGAGGCCGTCCAGTTGCGTGCGGGTCCAGACCACGCCGAATTTCGCTGCGCCGACGCGATACGCCGCGCCCGCGCCCAGCACACGCTGGCGTGCCGCGACGAAGGTGCGTTCCGTGAGCGTGAGCGCGCCGCCGGTGTTCGCGCTGCCGCCGTTGTTCGCCTGCAGATACGCGGCGGCGAGACTCAGCGGTCCCATGTCGTAAGCGGCGCCTGCGCTGTAGACACGGTTGTCGTCGAAACCGCCCGCTTCGTTCGAAAAGCCGTACAGGGCGCCGAAGCGCAAACCCGCAATGGGCGCGCTCGCGTACTTGACCGCGTTATTCACGCGAAACGAGTTGTTGAGGTTGTCGTTGTCGAACGGATGCGCGGAGAGATTGTTGCCGCCCGGATGATGACCCGTGAAGCTTAGCGGTGCCAGGTAATCGACCACGGAGTCGTATTGCCGGCCGAGCGTGAGAGCGCCGTAGCGCGCGTTCGCGAGACCCGCGTACGCCTGAAAGCCGAACAGGCGGCCGCCCTGGCGCAAGCTGCCGTTCATCACGCTGAAGCCGTTTTCGAGCTGGAAGATCGCTTGCGTGCCGCCGCCCAGATCCTCGCGGCCACTCACGCCCCAGTGGCTGCCGGTCACGTCGCCGCTGCCCGCTTGCCAGGCGCTATGGCCGCCCGCGTTGCTCGTGTAGTAGAGCCCCGCGTCGACAATGCCGTACAGCGTGACGCTCGATTGCGCGTGCGCCGCGCAGCTGAAAAGCGCGGCGCATCCCGCCGCAAGCCATGCCAACTTCATCGTATTTCCCTGGTTTCGCTATTTGAATTCGAATGGCGCCGATCAGGCCGCGAGTCCGTCGATCAGGACCTGATGCTGCCCGCGCGAACACGCCTCGATGCGCGCGCGCACGCCGAACACGCTTTCGAGCGTGGCGGGCGTGATGACGCTGGCGGGCGTGCCGAACGCGACGACGCGGCCGCCCGACAGTAGCATCGCGCGGTCGCAGGCGCGCAGCGCGACGTTGAGGTCGTGCAGCACGACCACGGTGACGATGCCGCGCTCGCGCGTGATGTCGGCGAGCGAGCGCATCACGTGAAACTGATGATTGAGGTCGAGCGCCGAAAGCGGTTCGTCGAGCAGCAGCACCTGCGGATCGCGCACGAGCGCCTGCGCGATGCCCACGAGCTGACGCTGGCCGCCCGAGAGTTCGTCGAGCGAGCGGCTGGCCAGTTCGCCGATGCCAAGACGCCGCAGCGCGTCGTGCGCGATGGCGACGTCGTCGGTGCGTTTGTGTACGCCGTGCAAACCGATGGTCGAACGCGTGGCATGCAGCGCCACGCGCACCGATTCGAGCGCCTGCATGCGCACGCCCGCGGGCAGCGTTTGCGGCAGATAGACCACGCTGTGCGAACGCGCGCCCGCCGCCGTGAGCGCGAGCGGTTCGCCGTCGAGCGACAGCGCGCCTTGCTGCGCGCGCGTCAAGCCCGCGAGCGCGCGCAGCAAGGTGGACTTGCCGCTGCCGTTCGGCCCCAGCAGCGCCGTGATCGCACCGCGCGGCAGGGGGCCGGCGCTCAGCGCGGCGAGCACCTCGCGGCGTCCGTAACGCACGCTCAAGTCCTGAATCTCGAGGCCGCTTTTCGTCGCCATCGTCATCACAGGTCTCCCTGCGCGCGCACGACAATGCCGAGAAAGAGCGGAATGCCGACCAGCGCGGTGACGATCCCCACCGGAATCAGCACGCCCGGCACGATGACCTTCGAGGCGATGGACGCGAGCGAGAGCATCAACGCGCCCGCGAGCGCGCTGCCCGGCAGATAGAAGCGGTGGTCCTCGCCGAACACGGTACGCGCGATATGCGGCGCGATCAGCCCGATGAAGCCGATGGTGCCAACGAACGACACCGCGAGCCCCGAGAGCACCGAGACGCGCATGAGGGTGCCGAGCCGTACGCGCCGCACATCCACGCCGAAACTCGCCGCGCGGTCCTCGCCCAGGCGCAGTGCCGTGAGCGTCCACGCGTTGCGCATGGCGAGCGGCAGCGCCACGGCGAACGCGGTCGCGAGCACGCCGATCTTCGGCCAGTCGGCGCGCGCGAGCGAACCGAGCGTCCAGAACACGAGGCCTTGCAGCGCGTCGGCGTCGGCAACGAATTGCATCAGCGAGGTCAGCGCATGGAACGCGAACACGAGCGCGATGCCCATCAGCACGACGCCCGTGGTGCTCATGCCGCGCCAGCGCGCGACCACGTCCAGCAGCAGCGCGCAGCCGAGCGCGAACAGAAAGGCGTTGGCCGACACGAGCCACGTTTGCGAAACGCCGGGCAGCGTGACGTCGAGCACGATGGCGAGCGACGCGCCGAACGCCGCCGCCGCCGAAACGCCCAGCGTGTACGGGCTCGCGAGCGGGTTGGCGAGGATCGTCTGCATTTCCGCGCCCGCGAGGCCCAGCGAGGCGCCTACGAGCAGCGCCATCACCGCGTAGGGCAGGCGGATCTGCCACACGATCACGTTCGTCGCGGTATCGACGGAACCGTGCTCGAACACCGTGCGCAGCAGCGTGGCGATCGGCAAACCCGAAGGCCCGGAGCGCAGGTCGAAGGCGAGCGAAACCAGCGTCAGCAACGCCGTGAGCGCGAGCAACGCGACGCGCCGTTGCGTGAGCCGCCGGTAGCGCGCGATGTCGGCGGCGGCTTCGGGCGGGCGCGCGAGCGGGGCGCGCGCGTGCGTGACTTCGGCCATTGTCAGCGCACCGGCTGGCCGAGCGGCGCGTCCACCCAGTACGCGCCGTCCGGCGGCACCGCGAGGAACTGGCGATACAGCTGCGCTTGCGTCGCACGCACGTCGAGGTCCTTGAACTGCTGCGGATAGAACCACTTCGCGAACGCCTCCACGGCGACGATGTTGTACGGCGAGTCGTAGTAGTTGTGCGAGACGCCGTGCACGCGGCCGTCGTGAATGGCCTTGATCGCGTCGAAGCCGGGGCGCGCGACGAGTTCGGCGAGGCTCGCCTCGGCGTCGTGTGCGCTCGTTTGCGCGCCTACGCGCAGCGAAGGGAAGCCGGGCTTCGTGTGGCTGCCGGTGGCGATATACACGTCGGGCTGCGAGGCGATGATCTGTTCCATGCTCACGTCGCCGAGCGCGCCCGGCACGAGCTTCGCGGCGATGTTCACGCCGCCCGCCGCGTCGACCAGATCGCCGAAGCTGCCGTTTCCGGCCGTGTGGCAACAGCCGCCGGCCCACACGCCCGCGAGCAGATCGACGAACACTTTCGGACGCTGCGCGGCCGGAATCGCGGCCACGGTGCGCTGCACGCGCGCGAGATGCTGCTGATAGAACGCGATATACGCATTCGCTTGCGGCTCGCGATGCAGCACCTGGCCGAGCAGGCGAATGCTCGGCACCGTGTCGGTGAGCGGATGCACGCGGAAGTCGACGAACACGACCGTGGTGCCGGTGGCTTCGAGCTGCTTGACGAGCGCGTTGTTGCGGCCCGGACCTTCGCCCGTGATGCTGAAGATCGCCACGTCGGGTTTGAGGCTCAGCGCCTTCTCCGCGCTGATGCTGTCTTCGGAGGCGTTGCCGATCAGCGGAATGCGCTTGATGTCGGGAAAGCGCTGCGCGTAGGCGTCGTAGGTTTGCGGGTCCATCAGCGGCAAATCGCCTTGCCAGCCGACGATATTGGCCAGCGGTTGCGCGCCTTGCAGCAGCGCGACGGCGGTCAGCAGACGGCTTTCGCCGAGCAGGATGCGATGCGGCGCGGCGGGAATCCGCACGGTGCGGCCGGCCAGATCCGTGACGGTGACGGCGCTTGCCGCGGTGCCGGCGTTGGAAGGGGAAGTCGCCGCGCTCGCGTCGGGGAGCCACTGCAGCGCGCCCACCAGCGCCGCCGCCATGATCGCGCCACGCGCGGCAAGCCGGAAAATCGCCATGATATACTCGTAAATGAGAACTATTGCTATTAACGGCGCTCACTTTACCGGCGCGATGTAATGGCGATGTGTTGGCGAACGGCCGATTTGTAATGGAATGTGTTGGCGGCGTGACGTTGCGGTTTTTGTGCCACGCCCGTGCGGCGGCTGTGTCTTTCGCTTGCACGTGTCGAGCCAGCGGCGATTGACGCGCCAGCCCGTTTTGCCCGACGATCCGCTTTTTCCCCCGCGTGCCCGCAGCACGCCCGTAGCGCGTTTCCCCGCGCGCGCCGCAACCCGAAAACGATGGACCACATACTGATCGTCGACGACGATCCGAGCATTCGCCAACTGCTGCGCGACTATTTGCGCGAAATGGGCTACGAGGCGAGCGCTGCCGCGAACGGCGCGCAGATGCGCCAGGTCATGCAGGCCTCGCGCGTCGATTTGATCGTGCTCGACCTCATGCTCGACGGCGAGGACGGCCTCGAACTCACGCGCGAACTGGCGCGCGAGCATGGCACGCCTATCGTCATCCTGAGCGCGCGTGGCGCGCTGCTCGACCGCATCATCGGCCTCGAAATGGGCGCCGACGACTATCTGCCCAAGCCCTTCGACCCGCGCGAACTGGTCGCCAAGATCAAGGTCGTGCTGCGCCGCACGCGCGCGCAGCCGGGCGTCGCGCAAGACGCCGCGCCGGATGTGCCCACGCGCGCGCGCCCCGACCGCTACGCGGCCGTGCTCTTCGACGGCTGGCGGCTCGACACGCAGATGAAGCAGATGCTCTCGCCCGAAGGGCTCGTGAAGTCGCTCGGCGGCTCCGACTACCGTGCGCTGCGCACGCTGCTCGATCATCCGAACCGGCCGCTCTCGCGCGAATATCTGCTCGATCAGGTGTTCGGCAAGGAACGCTCGCCGCTCGACCGCGCCATCGACGTGTGCATTAGCCGCTTGCGTCAGCAGCTCGGCGACCCGGCGCGCGCGCCGCGGCTCATCCGCACCGTGCGCAACGAAGGCTATCTGCTGGCCGCGCAGGTCCGCTACGAAAGCTAGACGATGAAGCTGCGCCTCTGGCCCGACACGCTGTTCGGGCGGCTCGTTCTGATTCTCGTGATCGGCATGTTCGGCGGCCAACTGCTCACGAGCACGATCTGGTTCCAGGTGCACGACGCGCGCACGCTCGAAATGCCGGCGCGCCTGTTCGCGAGCCGTCTCGCCGACGCCGTGCGTTGGCTCGAACGCAGCCATGACGGCCGGGCAGGCGATGAGGCACAACGCGCCGTCCTCGCGGCCCTCGACGACGAGCGCTTCCAGCTTCGCGCCATCGCCGCGCCCGCGCCGCCGCGCGACCTGCCGCTCGCGCAGCACGCGGTGAGCGACCTGATCGCGACGCTCGTGGCGCGCCGCCTGCACGAGCCGGTCGAAGTGCGCGTGCTCGACGCGGAGCTACACGACGGCGGCGGCCGGCGCGACGGCATCCTCAGTCTGTTCAGTTCGCGCATGCCGTACGGCGTGTTTCATGCGCAGGCGCGCCTGCGCGACGGCACGTGGATCGACGTGCACGCGACCGAGACGCAAGCCGGTTTGCAGATGGAACCGCGCGAACTCGTGCTCGATTACCTCGTGCGCATTTATCTCGTGCGCTTCGCCGCCGTGCTGCTGATCGCGCTGCTCGCCGTGCGCTTCGCGGTGCGCCCGCTCAAGCGGCTCGCGGGCGCGGCGCGCGCGCTCGGGCACAATCTGCACCGGCCGCCGCTCGACGTTTCCGGGCCCGCCGAAGTGCGGCTCGCGGCGCAATCGCTCAATACGATGCAGCAGCAGTTGCTCGACGGCATCGCCGAACGCACGCGGTTTCTCGCGGCGGTCTCGCACGACCTGCGCTCGCCGCTCACACGCCTGCGGCTGCGCACCGAGATGCTGCCCAGCGCCGAGTGGCGCGAACGCCTGCGCGGCGATCTCGACGAGATGGAAGCGATGGTGGGCGCGACGCTCGACGCGGTGCGCGGCGTGGAAATCACGGAGGCGCGCCACGACATCGACGTCGATTCCCTGCTCGAGAGTCTCGCCGACGACGCGCGCGAAGCGGGTCGCGACGTGACGGTGGAAGGCCGCGCGACTGCGCCGCTGGCGGGCTATCCGCGCAATCTGAAGCGCTGCTTGCAGAACCTGCTCGACAACGCGCTGCGCCACGGCAGCACGGTGCGAATCGCCGTGCACGACGACGGCCAGACGCTGCGCATTGCGATTCGCGACGACGGCCCCGGCATTCCCGCAGCCGAACTCGAAAAAGTGTTCGAGCCGTACTATCGCGCGAGCACGAACGCCGCCGCGCACGATTCGGGCGCGGGGCTCGGTCTCACGATCGCGCGCAGCATCGCCGGCGCGCACGGCGGCACGCTCGCGCTGCGCAATCGCGCGGCGGGCGGCGTGGAAGCCGTGCTGGTCATGACGCGCTAAAAGGCACGGCGCAGGGTCGCGCCGCGTGTGCTAAGGCAACTGCGCGGCGATCGCGGCCGTGTCGATCACCGACCAGACTTCCACGATCTTCGCGTTCTCGAAACGATAGAACACGTTCTCCGCGAACCGCACGCGCCGGCCGTTGATCGGCAGTCCGAAGAACGTGCCGCGCGGCGTGCAGTCGAAGCGCAGGCGGCTCGCGAGCAGCGGCGGCTCCACGCTCAGCAGTTCGATCTCGAAGTGCAGGTCGGGAATCTCGCGCACGTCGTTTTCGAGCATCGCGCGATACCCGGCGAGCCCGAACGGCCGCGCGTTGTGCGCGACCGTGTCGCTCACGAACTGCCCGAGCGCGTCCCAGTCGCGCCGGTTCAGGCACGCGAGATAGTCGCGGTACAGCGCGCGCAGACCGGCGGCGTTCGTCAGGTTCATGACCCCGCCGCCGCCGTTTCGATGGTCGCGATGTCGATCTTGCGCATGGTCATCATCGCGGTCATCGCGCGTTTGCCCACCGCTTGATCGGCGCTGCTCACGAGTTCGAGCAGGCGGCGCGGCGTGATTTGCCACGAAAAGCCCCAGCGGTCCTTGCACCAGCCGCACGCCGACTCCTGACCGCCGTTGCCGACCACGGCGTTCCAGTAGCGGTCGGTTTCCTGCTGGCTGTCGGTGAGCACCATGAAGCTCACGGCTTCATTGGGTTTGAAGTTGTCGCCGCCGTTCAGGCCCACGAAGCGGCGTCCGAGCACGGTGAATTCCACGGTGAGATCGTCGCCCTGGCCGATGCCTTCGATGGGCGAGGGGTGCCCGGCGTCGACATGACTATCGGGGAACGTCGCGGCATAGAACTCCGCCGCTTCGCGCGCTTTGCCCTGATCGAACCACAGGCACGTGACGAGATCGGCCATCGCAAGTCTCCTATGAGCAAAAAAAGGGCGTCGCCGGTGTGGCGACGCCCTCATGCTGACACGTCCGGCCGCGCCGAAGTTTCCGGATGCGGGTAAGTCCGCATCCGTCGCGCTGCGCGATGTGCCACGGCGCTTAGTTTTGCTTGCCGATGGCGTCGAGTTCCGCGAGCACGTCGCCGGTGAGATCGAGCTGCGCGGCGGCCACGTTTTCGCGCAAATGCGCCACCGATGAGGTGCCGGGAATCAGCAGGATGTTCGGCGCGCGGCGCAGCAGCCAGGCAAGCGCGAGTTGCATCGGCGTGACCTGAAGCCGCGCGGCGAGCGTGGAAAGCGCCGACGACTGGATCGGCGAAAAACCGCCGAGCGGGAAGAACGGCACATAGGCGATCCCTTGCGCGGCGAGCGCGTCGATCAGCGCGTCGTCGGCGCGTTGCACGAGGTTGTAGTGGTTCTGCACGCACGCAATGGGCACGATGCGCTGCGCCGCCGCAACTTGCGCGAGCGTGGCGTTCGAGAGGCCGACGTGGCGCACGAGCCCGCGTTCGCGCAGCGCCGCGAGCCGTTCGATTTGCGGCTCGACCGGGCCGTCCTTGGGCGCGTGGACGTCGCCCATCATGCGCAGGTTGACGACGTCGAGCGAATCGAGGCCGAGGTTGCGCAGATTGTCGTGCACGGCGCGCTCGATGTCGTCGGGTTCGAACGCGGGCAGCCAGCCGCCCTTGTCGTCGCGCCTCGCGCCCACCTTGGTGACGATCGTGAGACCGGCGGGATACGGGTGGAGCGCCTCGCGAATGATCTGGTTGGTCACGTGCGGGCCGTAAAAATCGCTCGTGTCGATATGGTTGATGCCGAGTGCCACGGCCTCGCGCAACACGGCGACGGCGGCGGCGCGATCCTTCGGCGGCCCGAACACGCCGGGGCCGGCGAGCTGCATGGCGCCGTAGCCCATGCGGTTCACCTCGCGGCCGGCGAACGGGAAGGTCGATGAAACAGTCGATGTGCGTTGGGTCATGGCGATGTCCTCGGTGAAAGGCGGTGGATGCGTGAATGACTGACCGCAGTATGGGCGCGTTCGAATTGTTCGATAATCCCCTTTTGTATGAACGGGTTGTGCAAAAAAATGAACAATGAGCGAACGAGTGAACCGACGTTGACCGCCGACATTCCGGCCGACATGAACGACCTGGCCGCCTTTGTCTCGGTGGCGCGGGCGGGCGGTTTCCGGGACGCGGCGCGGGCGGCGAGCGTTTCGGCGTCGAGTCTGAGCACGGCCGTGCGGCGGCTGGAGGCGAAGCTCGGCCTGCGTCTCCTGAACCGCACCACGCGCAGCGTCGCGCCCACCGAGGCGGGCCAGCGCCTGCTCGACGCCATCGCGCCGCTGTTCAGCGAAATGGCGGCGGCGCTCGACGTGCTGAACGGTTATCGCGAGCGGCCGGCGGGCACGCTCAAGCTCAACGTGCCCGCGAGCGCCGCGCGTACGATCCTGCCGGGCGTGCTCGCCCCGTTTCAGCGCGCCTATCCCGAGATTCGCGTGGAAGTGGTGGTCGAGGACGGTTTCGTCGACGTGCTGCAAATCGGCTGCGACGCGGGCATTCGCTACGACGAACGGCTCGAGCAGGACATGATCGCGATTCCCATCGGGCCGCGCGTGGAAAAGTTCGCCACGGCGGCGGCGCCCGCGTATCTCGCGGCGCGCGGCCGGCCCGCGCATCCGCGTGATCTGCTCTCGCACGCGTGCCTGCGCGTGCAGTTCGCGGGCGGCGCGTTGCCGCTCTGGCATTTCGAGCGCGACGGCGAGCACGTGCAGATCGATCCGCCCGCCACGCTCGTGGTGCGGCCCGGCGCGGCGGCGCTCGACCTGCTGATCCGCATGGCGCTGGAGGGCATGGGCGTGGTGCATCTGTTCGACGAGATGCTGCAGCCGCATATCGAAAGCGGCGCGCTCGTGCCCTTGTTCGACGACTGGCCCGCACCGTTTTCGGGGCCGTTTCTCTACTATCCGGGGCGGCGGCACTTGCCCGCGCCGTTGCGGGCGTTCGTCGATTTCGTCAAGGCGATGGCGCCGGGCGAGGCGGCCGAACCGGCGTCGCCGCCGTAAAGCGATGGCGATCGCAAGCGGCGCGGCGATAAAACGATCGGCCGCGATCGGGGCGAGATGGCGTGTGTTTTCAGATCTTTCCGATGTTCCGGCCATCGGGCGAATTTTAGGATGTCAGATCTTTCGCAAATCTGCCGTCCGGCGCCGTTCGCGGCCTTCTCCCATGCACGCTCACACGCTCCCTAACTGCCTGCGCGAGGCCGCCGCGCAGTATGCCGCCGGCCAGCACGCCGCGGCGCTCGCCACGCTCGACCCGGTGTTGAATGCGTTGCCCGATCAGGCCGAGGCGCACGAGCTGGCAACGCGCATCCATGCCGGCATCGCCGGGCCGCACACCGCGGCTGCTGCCCAGCGCAACGCCGCCGCGTGGCTGTTCCGGTGCGAGCGGTTTGCCGCGGCCGTTCACGCGTTCGAACGCGCGCGTGCACTCGAGCCCGGCCACGTCACCACGCTTGCGAACCTCGGTATCGCGCTGCTGCGCGCGAACCGCCCGCAAGATGCCGAAGCCGTACTCGCGCACGCGCTCATCCTCGACCCGCATCACACCAGCGCGCGGCTCAACCATGGCACCGTGCTGCGCGCGCTCGGCCGGCTGACCGAGGCCGAGGCCGCGTATCGCGACGTGCTCGCGCGCGAACCCGCTCACGTCGCCGCCTGGAACAATCTCGGCTTGCTGCTGAAGGACCTGAACCGCCTGCCCGAGAGCGAACGTGCGTGCCGCCGCGCGCTCGCGCTCGACGACCGCCACGCCGAAATCCACAACAATCTCGGCAACGCGCTCTGGCAAATGGGCGAGATCGCGGCGTCGATCGACGCTTACCAGCGCGCGCTCGCGCTGCGGCCCGACTACGCGGCCGCGCGCACGAATCTCGCGTTGCCGCTGCTCACGCGCGGCGACTATGCGAACGCGTGGCCGCTCTACGAATCGCGGCACGATCCTTCCATGGGTGCGGAAGGCGTGGCCCGGCCGCCGGTGCCGTATCCGCAGTGGCAGGGCGAGCCGCTCGCGGGCAAGTCGGTGCTCGTGTGGCCCGAGCAGGGACTCGGCGACGCGCTGCAATTCGTGCGCTACGTACCCATGCTCAAAGCCTTGGGCGCGGCGCACGTGAGCCTCGCCTGCGCGCCCACGCTCGCGCGCCTGTTCGAGACGCTCGACGGCGTGGACCGCGTGATTGCGCTCGACGGCACGGGCCATATCGAGCGCCACGACTACTGGGTGCTGACAATGAGCTTGCCGCTGCGCTTCGGCACCACGGTCGCGACCATTCCGGCGCGCGTGCCCTACCTGCATGTAACATATTTCATGATTTGTATATAAAAATCATATGCTTATGGCCATTTGCGGCGATTGTGTTACGCGTCAAAAGATACAAACGCATGCCAACACAATCAGATACTTACGTGGTTTATTAAACAATACTGGAATTTCCCAATTCAGCGACATGCGGCGAATAGCGGGATTATTCACCGCAAAATATGCGGCGCATAAATTTCCCAATACTGTATATGCATACAGTGTTATCGTGGCGCATGAACAGCGTCTACGAATGGTTTCTTGAGCGCTCCGCAATCATGTCCGCAGATGGCAACATGCCGATCTACCAGGCAGACTTCTGCGCGTACGCCCTCACGGCGAGCTATTGCAAACGCACAGGCCAGACGATGCCGAGCGATGGCTATCTGGGTGCATTGCGCCCCGGAGCGAGCGATCCGATATGGTCCGACGAACTGGGCGATGCAGGGTGGTACGAAGATCGCAATTTCAGGATCAAGGGCAAGATCCGGTAGGTGAGAATTTGAGGCGCAGTGACAGCCGGCGAGGAGGGTGTGTGAAGGAACCGAAATACGATGTGTACCGGCTGGAGGTGTATGGGCTGCCAATGTTTGGCTGTACCGGCATCGTCATCTGTCACAAATTAGTTGATCACGTGACGACCGATCTTGAAGAGCTTCGACGGAATGTCTACGAGGCTTTCATGCATTGCTGCGGCGCACTTTGGATTACGTACCTTGGAGCGCGCAAGCTGGTGACGACTTGCGCTCAGTTTGAGGCTGAGTATGGGCATTGACGTAACTGAGACGAGCAGCTTGAGTCTTGCTAACGGAGACTGTAATGACCGACGAAGAATATCGAGAGCATGTCCGCTCAGCGCTTCTTGACGGATTGATGCAATTTGAGGGCTCAGCCTACAACGAAGAGACGAAGCAGGCGATGCTCGAGATGATCATTGACGTCTGGCCGCCGCGGCCGCCTGTCAATTGGATTGAAGCAGTCGAGATCAAAAGCGGCGCATTGCACTACACGCTGACGCGCGAGGCTGCGGAGTTGCTTAGAAAGCCGGAATGGGAAGAGGTTGACGCGCAACCGAAATCTGCTGTCTAAAAGAGGGGTGCGGGAGCGCAAGCGCTCCCGGATGCTTAATCAGGCGGTGATGGCCTTCATGTCGGCCATCAGTTCCTGCCAGCCGATGTTCGACGGCGAGATGCCGGCGACGTCGAGCCAGTGGTGCGAGAGGACCGCGTAAGCCTCTTCGCAGTACGCCTTGAGGAACGCGTTCGTCATCTTCAGCGGCTTGCCCCACGAGACGCACGTGAAACCCGTCTCGTCGTAGGCAAGCAATGGCACCGCATGGCCGCCCCAACTGCCTGGCGCGCCATCCCCCACCGCGCCGCCCGGCGCCACGTCCCACACGTCCTGAGTCTGCGCTGAAATCGGCAGGTTGATGCCGATGTAGGCCGCGCCAAAGTACTCGATCGAGAGTTTCAGTTCATTCAGGTTCGTGGGCATCAGCGCCGAGAACGCGATCGTGTCGGTGCCATCAGGTGTCGGGATACCGGTCGCGCTCCAGTACGCCAGCACGCGCGTCTCCACGGCGCCGTCGTCCTCTTTCGGGAAATCGCTCGTGGCCGAGTAAAGCGCGAGCGTCTGCGCTTCCGTAGGCTGAAAATCGACGCCATTGTTGGCGAACCACGTCTGTACGATGTGGAACGCCGCGGCGGCCGTGCAGCAGCCGTAGCGGTCATTACCGAGGCTGTTCCACGATTTGACCGCCGTCATCCAGTCCACGGCTGGTTTCGGCTGCGCCACCATCATGCTTTTCAGAAGGTGGGGGACGCGCGAAGGGATTGCGGCGGGTTTGCGGCCGAGGCGCACCGATGTGAGATCAATCATGCGGAGGCCACCGTGGGAAGTGCTGCGAGCGCAGTCGCCGTCGTCGTGTAGCCAACGGCGTACAGTTTCTGTCGCGTCGCGGCGGACATGTTGCGATCGAAGCTGGAAGCGAAGCCGGTTAGCACGTGAACGATCGTGGCGCCGTTCTTCGTATCGAGCGCGACGTGCGAACTCTCGTTCGAGGCGAGCAACAGGTCAATGATCCGCGGCGCCAGCGTGCGCAGGCCATAGTTGCCAGGCTTGAGCGGCGCGTCGTCAGACTCGAGGTAGATCCCGAGACGCGGCACGTCATCGATGGTCAGGACGCTGGCCGGCATGTTGTTGCAGCAACCGCCGTCGACGAGCAGCGAGTTTGCGAACGCGACTGGCGCAAAGACAAGCGGTATCGACGCGGACGCGCGCGCGGCGGTCGCCAGTTCAGCGTCCGGCGTCGCCGCCCGGCTGAAGACGAACTCCTTTTCGGTCAGCAGATCCGATGCGATCACCTTGAGTTCGATCGACAGATCCGAGAATTTCTTCCCGTCCGTGAGCTTCTGCAGGTACTGGAGCAGGGTATTGCCCGAGCAGAGGCTCTGGCTCGCGACGAGTGCCCATGGCGAGAAGCTCATCATGGGCGACCAATCAAGCGACATGCATAGCTCGCGCAGAACGTCGAGCGACATGCCGCTCGCGTACAGGCTGGCGACGATCGAACCGCCGGACGTGCCGGACAGCTCGACCACCTCATACCCTGCGTCCGCGATCGCCTGAAGTGCGCCGAGGTGGGCCGGGAGGCGAAACCGGACCCACTAAGAGCGACGCGGATGGGCTTCATCAGTCAGCGACCTTCGAAACCAGCTTCACGCTCACGTGCGGCGCGACCGCCGAGCTAAGCGACGTCGGCGTGCCGGTCGCGACCGACAGGTTGTATTCGGCCAGCGCCACCGACAGCGACGATTGCAGCACCATCAACGCGGCGACAATCCCGTTCTTGGCGCTGAGCGATGAGCTGTTCACGTCGGCAATCGCGGCCGGGAGCGCCGTGTTGATCAGGTCCGAGACGGTCGTCGTGTTGAGCGCGGAGTTCGCAGCGCACGCGAGCGCGACATCGCTGGTCACGGTGCCGAGCGCGGGAATGGTGTTCAGCACCAGCGACACGCTGTTCAGCGTCGGCTGGAAGACCGTACACGCGGCGGCGATCTTCGCCTGCGCCGTCGCGGCGAACTGGGTGATTTGTGCTTGCGTGACGTCGCCGGTCGTGGTGCTGCCGGTGTTGGCGCAGCCTGCAAAGAAAGTGAGCGCGGCAACGCCTGCCGCGAGAAGCAGCTTCTTCATGATGGATTCCTTGGGATGTGCCGCGAGAGCGGCTGAGGACTTCAGAAACGCCAGCGGGCGCCGGCCTTGATGGAAAAACTGGTGTTGCTCTTCTTCACCGTCACGCTGACTTGCGTGGTCGGCGGGACCTCTGCGTACGCGACGCAGCATGAAACGTCGTAGGTAGCTGGATTTACAACGGGAAGTACCTGCACATGCTCTACAACCGCGCAGCCGGAAAGGGCTACGCACAACAGCACGCCGCGGATCACGATGCCTTCGGCTTCTTCGCGGCCACGTAAGCGGCGTACTGCTCTGCTACCCAGTGAGCAGCCACCACAATGCCGCCCGCGATCGATACCTGGTCCTGTGCCGACAGATTCAGGCCGAAATGGTTGTTCGCCGTCGAGATGACGGCGACGAGGCACGCGATGGCCGCGCCCGTGGTGCCGGTAGCGGCCGGGGACGTCGTCTGGTTCATGAATGCTCCTATGAATAGACAATAAAAAACCCCGCCGAAGCGGGGTTGTCGTTCATCGCCCAGTCTGTGTTCTAGGCGGCGTTTTCAAGGCGATATCAATGGGCCACTTCAATCTATAGATGCGCGCGAAAAGTGTGTTGTAGGCCAACCCAAATTCGCGCGCCCAATCAGCGATTGATTGTTTGCGGCCATCACACTCAAGAATCGTATTGGTGCGTTTGTTGTTCGACTGTCGTTCCCGGGTCGCCCACGTACAATTTCCCGGCTCATAATTTCCGTTAACGTCCTCGCGCTCAAGGGTGGCTCCGCGCGGACGCGCCCCATATCAGCAAGAAAACTTTCGAATGAATACCAGCGATCACATACGACAATTCCACGGCCACCGTAATCAGCGTATTTCCATGATTTCGGGTTCGCGCATCTCGTCATCATTGACGACCGGAGTGGTACTCGGGGCTGAATTTTCTACCCTTGGTGTGGCCATGAGTGCGATAGCACTCACCTTCACGTTGAATACAACCGCAAGATTTGGTTTTGCCAAGGCGTACCTCGGACAAAACATAGTCCCGGACGGTACCGCATTCGCATCGTGCGAATACACGTCTGTTCTTGTTGCTGGTGTGATACGGGGCATCCCCGAGAACAGTAAGTCGGTTGAATTTTTCCCCAATTGGGGTAGGATTTTTCACAGCCATCGTTCGATCTCCAGTATCGGATGGTGGTTAGAGCCGCCTTGGTGTTGACGCACCTTGGCGGCTCGTTCATTTTACGGCCGTCTCGAAGTGGTGGATCGTTTCAAAATCCGAAAATTTGTATCCTTCCTTCGCATATTTTTGCGCTACCCATAGAGGAAAAGGCAAAGTATGAATTCCGGAATCCTTTGCTGTATGGTGACTACGACACAAAAGCATTCCGTTGACCGTCATGTCGTCGACAAACTGTGTCCAGTCGGTGAAGTTATCCCAGTCAAACGCACGAATCTTTTCGCCCCACATACCTCCCAACGCATCAGCCTTGAACCGCTCCCAATCGATGAGCTCGGCCAGTGAACGTTCTATGGGATGATGGTGAGCTTCGAGGGGGTGACCCGATTCCTCTGCGGTGCCGTTGCACACAAAGCAGCGACCGCCTTCGCGCTCGATCAACTCCTTGCGTGAGCGCTCGAATAGAGCCGTGGCTTTTCTCTCTTCGTGCGCAGGGATGAGCACTTCGATGGAAAGCGTTTCCTTTTCGGCGTGAGCCTTGGTGACCTTCTCCATACCTTCCTTTCGGCAGTTTGAGCACGGATCCTCCAGCCGAGTCCCGTGGCTACAGCGGGTCGTCATCGCGACCTCCAAAGAAGAAAGCCCGCTTCCGAGGGCCTACTGATTCGCCATCGGCAAGATGGCTTTCAAGACGGGTGAGAACTGTGGATTGCTGGTCTCGCACGGGATCGCGATCAGGTACTGAGCGCCGAAAGCGCCAGCCGAAGCTTCGGCTTGCACCGCACAACCTGCCTTGATCGTGATGTTCCCGATCGTCACCGGGGCGGAATTGATGATGACGTTCGACAGCACAGGTAGTGTTGTGCGATCAGAGCCGAGTTCGGCGGTGATGATAGGCGTGCTGAACTGGGTGAGGGTGGCGCCGTTCAGAATCGCTGTCGCGTCGAAGGTGAGCACCACCGTCTCACGAGGGTCCATGGGGGACATCGTTGGGATCGCGATTTGCATGGGACGTATGCGGACAAGAAAGTTGCGCGCTGGCGCTGCAGCATAGAAGGTGCGATTGGGCGCCTTGCAATAGAACGACCTGTACAGCGATCGAGCGAAGTACGAAGGATTGACCGGGTACGCCGTCGAGTTGAACACTACGATCGTGCCGGACGCCTTCGCGGCGATCGATGCGTAACCGTTCATGGGCTGACTGGCGGCGAGCCTACCGAATGAGCCCGGCGTTACAATGGACACGCCTATTGCCTGGACACTCGCACTGCTTATCGACCCGAATGCGAGAGCCGTCGTCGAAGCCGTAGCGACTGCGCGCTGCGACTGCGCCAGATTGCTCGCTGCCGAAAAGGCGAGCACCGATGAGCCGATCGCTATCTGGCTTTGAGATAGATCACCAATAGCTGAGGTATCAACAGCCGCCACTCCGACGAGAGATTGAGATTGCGCAATCACCGCCGCTGAAGTCGGAACTACTACAGCACGCCCGGATAGCTGATTCGTTCCTTGTGCAACGATGCTGCCGACGGATTGAGGCACAACCGATGCGACGCCAGCGGCGAGTTGGGTGCTTCCGCAAATCCCAATTCCAATGGGATGAACCACTGAGGCGCCGACGGCGCTCGCGGATGTCGACAATAGTCCTGTCGATGACGGCGAGAGTACCCCCGCAGCATTCGCGGAATTGAAGCTTCTTGCGGCACCAACTACACCGGGAACGATTGACGCGGACCCGATTGCGGCTACCAAAGCAACCACCGCACCCTTCGCGATGGGGCTACCAGATGAAAGACCGATGGCTGACAGGGTACTCGACGCGGCACCAGCCACGCTTGGGGCAATCTTCGCCAAGCCGGTCAACGTGTTTGTTGCTGCGTACCGGAATGAGCGGGACAATGACCGAGGCGTAACCACCCGAATCTGCATTCAGCCCCGACCATGTGATCGATGGAGTGGAAGCGGTGGAGAACGTTTCGTACGCCATCGCCCCGGAGATGCCGGCAGAGTCATCCTGAAGTTGCCAGTCTCTTGTCCATCCAGAAGACGGTGTAAATGTCTGGTTATAGTCGTTGCCGGAGTCGAAGGCGATTGGGGAGAAGGCAAACTCCCCGACTCCCTGCAATGCCTTTGCGCTGGTGGCAGTTAAAGTCGTCGAAGTCCCCGTAGCGTATCCGATCGCGCTTACGTCAACTGGGCTCGCGGCAACGCCCGACAGTTCGTAAATTCTCCCAGTGGGATACTGAGGGTTTGACGTGGAAGCCGTTACGGTCACCGAAACGCTTCCACCAGTCACATACTGGCCAGGCAGGACCGCAACGCACGCACTCGCCCCCTCACCCGGAGTGAGTTGCGAATAAACAAGCCAGTTAGTCGGGAACTGGGGGACACTTCCACCGCCATACCCGTCACCGAATAAAACAGCGACCACCAGCGTGTTGCCAGCCGCTACTCCAGAGAGCGAAAAGGTTACGGAAGAAACGCCGCCCTCTTCGACAAGGGTGCCCGACTGGACTATCGCGATGGTCATGTGGATCGTCAGCTAGATTGCGACGGAACGACGAGAGAAAAGGCCATCTCAACCGATGTGCCAGTTTGGATCGAGGTGTTGCCGAGAATCACATCGGCACCCGAGGTGCCTACCGTCAACTGCTGCTCGGCGGTCCCACCTGATGTGCTCAGCCTCGCGAACGTTGCCGTACCTGCAGCGGCTGGCGAATAGCTGGCTGCCGAAAACGTACCAACCGAGGTCATGCCGCCATTCGCGGATACGTACGTTGGTGAGCCCCACGACGTAATCGTCCCCGACGCGAGCAGTGTGTTGCCGCTCAGAGCCGTATCAGGGCCGGCGGGCACCGTGCCGCTGTAGACCGAAAGGACTGCATTGGTGCCAGCGTTGGTGGCGAGCGCGGAAACGGCGGCAGACGCTGCGGATTGCGACAGGATCATGTGAGTTCCAGAAAAAGAAAAAGGCCGATCAAAGGCGGCCATGGATTCTTGTGGGGCGTTCGCTTAGGCGACGCCTGCGGCGACCGGCATTACTCCGGTGCTCATTGCCGAGCACAGGCGAACGGCGCGATCACCAACCTGCCCGAACCATTTCGAGTTCTTCATCTCGGCTGCGGCAACCGCGAAGTTGTGAAGCTTGAGCGCGGCGAGCATGTGAGCGAATCCGAGCAGTTTGTCGATGCCCATGTTGAAGCACATGTTGGCGATGACGCGCTGACGCACCTCGTCCAATTGGCGCCACCACGACAGATGCACGTCGAGTTGATGGAGCGTGTCAGCGATGTCCTGCGAGAGGAGTTGAGTGACCTGCGC
The DNA here is from genome assembly GCF_009789675.1 of Paraburkholderia acidisoli. Lineage (NCBI taxonomy): Bacteria > Pseudomonadati > Pseudomonadota > Betaproteobacteria > Burkholderiales > Burkholderiaceae > Paraburkholderia > Paraburkholderia acidisoli. The sequence goes on from NZ_CP046916.1 coordinate 571,461, forward strand.
ATCATTCAGCGGGAATTTCCAGCCGGCCGGCAGCGGCGACGAATTCAGGTTATGGCCAACACCACAGGTCGGATTCCCCTCGCTGTCGATGTATCGGACATACCGAACCGCTTCGTCTCGCCTGAGTTCGGCTTCGAAGAGCGTCAGGATCATGATTCACCCGGCCACTTGCCGTGCGCGAGGCCCCAAATAGCGGCTGCGAACATGATGAACGGACCACACCAGAGAACGACCTTGCGGAGCACTCGCCCTGTACCAGTGAAGAAACCGAGGCCACTCTTGGCCATCTTCAAAAGTTCGACCAGTTCTTGCGTATTTCCCTCGACGCGCAGTGTCGCTGCGGTGTTGTCGTCAAGAGATGCCTGATACGTCGCCATCGTCTTTTCGAAATTGGTCATCCGAGCCTCCATTTCCGCGCGCCACTGCTGGTCAGCGGTGCGTCTGTCAACTGGTTCGTGGTTCAAGGAATGGCCCCCGTAAAAGAAAAAGCCGCCCGGAGGCGGCCTTTGGCTGGTCTATATACGTAAAAAAGCCGCCCTTGGGCGGCTTGTCGAATTTGCTTCCTGATGTGGATCAGGCTTTAGCAGCGGTCCACTGCCGGATGGATATTTTTTTCACCATATCGCGCGCGGGCATTTCGATAAATCGCCACAGAGCGAACGCGCATGCGAGTGCGACAACCCAATACGCGACATAAAGCTGCGCGTCGGAATAGTCGCGCAGCCAGTCGTCGCGATGAACCCGGATGAGGCCGATCAAAATCTGGTGGATCAGATACAGGGCGAAGCTCGCTTCACCGAGCAGCACCATCGGCCGCACGCTGAGAATCTTTGAACAGAGCCCGCGGCCAAATGCCATAGCCGTGATCAGCAGCGCGAATCCAGGCGCCGCGCACGAGTGCCCAAAAAACACGACCCATGCGTTGGTATCTAGTCGATGCCCGGCAATCAACATAGGCAGAGATGAGGCGTGGTGCCAAAGGAACCCGATCGAACAGATTGACGCTATTTCGATTGCGGTCCAGACCCAAACATTGTGCCCACCGCGGTCGACGTTTCGCAGGTAGAAGCCTGCGGCAACCATACCCATCACGAACTCACTGATCCGCGCGAACGGCCCGATGTAGGCGATGCCGACAGAAGAGATCGCGAGCGGCGTGCGCGGATCGAAATCGGGGAAACCGGCTGCCGTCGATATCGACAGGAGAAGCGCCACCAGACACCAAACCAGCGGCGCTTTCCACTTCCACGTGTGATGCCAGTCGCGCACAAGGAGAGGAAACATCAGATAAAAGAACATCTCCGTCGAAATACTCCATGAAACGCCGTTGTAAGAGAAGAAGTAGCGCGCGACCGGTATCCACGAATTCACCAGAACACGTTAGTGAGTGCAATCAGTGGAACATCCGGCCCCTCAGGTCCGACGAACTTCAACCATGGCGGCAACAGGAAAGCGGCGAGAACAAACGTTGTGACGTGCAACGGCCAGATGCGGCCCACACGCAAAGCGTAGTAGCGGCGGATGCTTCCCGGTTCTTCGAAACCTTTTTTGTACACGCAAGTCAGGATAAAGCCCGACAGCACGAAAAAGAAGCTCACGCCGTAGTCGTAAGGAAGACCGTCGAACAGCGTGACGCTGCTTAAAACGGCCCTCATATGCTCAATGACTATCGCTGCTGCTGCGAAAAACCGTAATGTTGTGAGCGCATTTAATTTATTCAATTCGGCACCCCGATTAGGTGCCGAATTATCGCATATTACTTACCAGTTATTACTGGGACTCGTATGAGCCTGAAACCTGATACGCGTAGCCAGCCGAAATCGGCGAAGTGTTCGTCTGATCGATGATCTGGGCGACTCCGCTCGAACCGGAAATCTGCCCAGTCAGGAAGTTACCCGACGAGCCACTGCGCCCCATCAGGTTATAGGCCCCCGGACCAGACGTGAGCGGAAGCGATACCAGGATAGACCCGGAGCATGTTCCAACCGTTGACAGCGTGGCGCTGATCTGGAGAGTGATCGTCTTGCCGATTCGCTTATACCGTCCCGACCCGCTTTGCGTCCCAGGCGATCCCGATGCGCACGTCAGAGTCGGCGTATAGGTGACCCACGAGTTGGAAGTGTTTATCACCTGCGTCGCCGAACTAACGGCCGAGATTTGACCGGAAGTGCCAACGGTGCCGGCCATGCCCTCAAGGAAGTTCCCGCTGGGGTTGCCGCTTCCATCGTTGTACGTTCCTTCGCCGATTTGCCATGCCATGTGCCCGTACGGGTCAACGACAAAGTTATTGCCAACGCTGTTGGGACCGTTGCTGCCCCATACAGAAGAATGCCCGACGTGTAATCACCAGTTGTACCCGCACATTGATTCGGCGCGTAAATGTAATTCCCGGTAACGTTGAGGCGGGTAACAACGTCTGCGAGTGCTATCCCCGACTTGCAAGGGTTGAAGATCGAATTACCAGTTACCGCGATGTCGCTCGTAATCTCTTGCGGAGACGTTCCCGGCGCGCCATAAAACGACATGCCGAAATCAGTCGAATGGCTGTTGAAATAGCACGCGTTGCCCGTTACTGCGCCAACGGCACCGTTCTCGACGTTGATGCACTCGATTTGCGTGCCGTATGCAACATTGTTCGCGACCGTGAAGAACGAGGTTGTGCCAGCCGAGGAAGGGCTCGACACATTGATGCCGAACCCAACACACTCTTCAACGTGGTTCCCAGTGATCGTGTAGTTCGAACCTTGCTCGACCGCGATGCAATGACTTGAGCCAGAGCTATAGCCCGCATTGACATAGTTGTTCGAGATGTGGCCAAAGCTTGACGCACCAACAACCGCGATCCCGAGTGCGGTGTCGTTCAGGACGTAATTGTTCTCCAGCGTGAAGTTGGTTCCGGCATTGACGAGAACGCCGTTTGCCGCGGTGATCGTAGTGTTGCGAACATTGAAGTTCGACGAACCGCTCAGGCGAATACCGGAGTTGTTCGTGTACGTCCCGGTCGCAACCTGAATGCGTGGGCCGTCAATGACCAAGCCGCCAGTGTTGCTATCAGCTTCAAGCAGCCCCGCGCCGGACGTCACGGTACCGCTCGCGATCAACGTGCACGCGCCATAGATACGCGTGGTGGTCGTCGGAACCGTGATCCCGCCGATATAGAACGTCTGACCATCCGGGCAGTGAAACACCGGATTTGCCGCCATCGCGTTCTGAAACGCGGTCGTGTTCGTCGCGGCAGCAGCGCTACTGTTCGCAACGGCGCCGAAATCGAACGGATTGCTCGCGTTCGAATAGCAGTCGGACGGCGTGCTGGCAGACGTGGAGGCGTTGCACTTATAGCTGTTGGCCGGCGTCGAAGCAAGATCGGCATTTGTGACAAGGCCCGGTGCCGAGAAGGAACCGGCGACTGCGAGACCATCGCTGATCGTCGTCAGCCCCGAGGCGTTGTTGATCTTGAATGGGTAATCGACGACCGAGCCAGAGTTGTATCGACCGAAATAGAGGTTGCCATTGGTGGACGAATTGCCGTCAATGAGCATTTCCCAATTCGTCGTGCCGCTGTGCTGCAAATTGATGCCAGCAAAGCCGCCGCTGGTATCGTTGACCGTCAGGTGTGCAGCGGAATAGCTGAGCCCAAGCGCGCCGGTGTACGTCCCCGTTAGCGATGCCGGGCTTGCGAGGTTCGCGCTGTCCCAAGGCGTTGCGCCGTTGAAGGTGGGGCGAACAGTAAAGACGCTTGACCTGTTGATGCCAGAATACTGAAAGGGTAATCAACAAATGATCCGGAAGCATATCTCTGGATGTAATAGCCGGTCGTTCCGACTGTCGTTCCGAAATACTTGGTGCCGCCCACGGCATATGAAATCGTGGTCGCTGCGCCGCCGCTGCTGTCATTCAGCGCAAAGATCGGATTCGTATAACTCAGTCCGGTAGGGCCTGCGAAAGATGCCCCCGAAAGCGCAGCACCGCCCAGATTCGACAACGCAGTGGCTGCACTATTGGCACCCGTACCGCCGCTGGCGACAGGTACAGCGGTCGTCAAGCCGCTGATTGAGCCGCCTGTGATGGCCGGGTTCGTCAGCGCTGGCGAGTTCGAAAGAACAGCCGAGCCGGTGCCGGTCGAAGTCGTTGCACCCGTACCGCCATTCGAAGGCGAAAGGGGATTCTGGAGAACTACGCTATTGAACGTCGGCGACGGATAGGACTGCGCCGATGCAATCAGCGGCAGGGCCAAAAAAAAAGCCGCCCCGAAGGCGGCAATCTTATTCAGTTGGCTTTTCATCATGATTTGCTCAAGACCCCCCCGTTATTCCAGTAGACGCCGCTCGTTGCGGGCAACGTAGTTGGGAGGCTGTTGAACCACGAGGCATATAGCGTGCCGAATACCGAAGTAGAGATACCGGTGATCGCGCTGCCTACGAATGCGGTGGTGGCAAACTGGGTGGTGCTGGTGCCAGCCGCTGCGGTGGGACCAGAGGGCGTACCCGAGAACGTCGGCGACGTGTTCAAGACAACTGAGCCTGTACCCGTTGCTGTCGTGGTCCCGGTGCCGCCGTTCGCCGCCGTCAGCGGGCTTTGCAGTGTGATGCTGTTGAATGTGGGCGACGGATAGCTTTGCGCGAAAGCGACGACCGGCGAAAAGAGGGCGATCAGGAGTAGTTTTTTCATCAGTGTCATGCCGCCACGATTTGGCCGTTAGAAAGCTTCCACAAAGCCGGAGACTTCCATTGCTCGAAAGTACAAACGAGTTCGTTGCTCGAAAGTTCCGGTTCGCTGGAATACGAGCCGACTGCTTCGACCAGATCCGTCTTCGGATTAAAGATCAAGGTGTAGATCATTCGAGCCTCACGAAGGCATGAACTGGTATTCGAGCCAGTGGGAGGCGGGGATAGTTGTCCCGGCATTCGAAGTCGCCGTGGCCGAAACCGTCACACTAGAACCGGATGCAACGTTTTGAACGGTCGAAACAATGGAACTACCAATGATGGATTCCGCGCCACCCGCTACGCCGTTGATGCTCGCGTAATTGGTGAAAGATGCTGTCTGACCAGCATTGGAATTGACAAAGCTTCGTGAAATCACAACACCGTTACAAGGTGCCGTAAAAGTCACCGATCGAACATCTGAACTCGCGGTGCTTGGGGTCCATCCGATGTTCGCTTGCGTCCCTGCAAGGGCAGCGGAGCCGTGTTTGACATAACGGGCGTCTCCCGTATCCAGATTGACAGCGGCATCGCCGATGGTAGGAGCCGCGCAATATAGTTCTGCGTATGCGGTATTGGTGCTATTGACTACGCTTACGTGAGAGTCTGTTTCGAGGAACAGCGGCGACGCGCCTGCTTCGATAGTTCCTGTATTTACCGTAGGGGCGGTAACTGTTTCGGTGAACGTATTGGCGCCAGTCCATGTGTTAGCAGCGCCTTCCTGCCCAAACGATTCTTGCTGACCAGCGGTAGGGCCGCTGAATGCGAAGTCACCGACCAACCAGGAAAGCGCCGCTGTACTTTCTTGCGCACGCTGAACCGTGAGCGTTGCGCCAGAAATTGCTGTTGCGTAGACGACTTCATAGTTATTCCGCGTGGCCACATCGTTCAACGTGACGACCAGCACGGAACCAGACGGAATGCTAGAAGGAAGGTTCGCGGAACTGGCTAATGTGATCGAGGTGGCGGTGTTCGATACTGCACCAGCCAGCGTCGTATTGACGTTGTTGGCAAAAATGAATGCTGTCATGGTCACGAAATGGAAACGACGCCGCCGTTATTCCAGAGCTGGTTCGTATTGTTCGGGTTGGTGGTCGGCAAACCGGCGCCGCCAGACGAAAGAAGTTGCGCTGCGGTAACTGATCCAAAATAGACTGGGGCGCCCGTTCCCGATCCGCCCGACACAACAGCCACCGTTCCGCCGTTGTACCAAACCGCCCCGGCAGCAAGTCCCATAGGACTGGTTGGATAGTTCAGGGGAGCCGACATCCACAACACGCCGCCATCGTTATAGAAACTGATGGCCTTGAACTCGAAGTTGTACTGGAACGGAACCGAAACCAGTCGCGCGTTGATCAGTTCCTGAAGCGCGGTAAAGACCGCATCGTCGAAGGAAGTGATCGTGAACGTGTTGCCCGATACCGTGATCGACGGCGGATTGTCCAGAACTGCATAATCCGAACCGTTCGCACCGTTGATGAATCGGCTAACACGATTCTTCAACCATCCCATCGTGAACATCTGTCCGTCGCCGCGGTACAGGTTCCACGTCATCATCCGTTTGTAGATATCGTCGGATGCGGTCTGCGCTGTGCCTGATGAGGAATAGCTCAGGTAGTTGTATGGGACAGTGTTGTAGGCGAAGGCGTCATAGCCTGCGGTGATAGTTGTCGTTTGTGTTGAGAGAACCGGGCGCGATATGCCGTAAATCCCCTGTCCAATCCAGTCAAGCAGCGTACCTGTGATGTTGGGCGAAGTGTAAAGCCCAAGCGGGGTATTGTTGAACCACGACAAGTAACCTTGTGCGAGGCTGTTATAGCTGTCAACAAAAGCCTGAATACTCGAATCATCGAAGTATTGCTGGTACAGGTAGGCGGGAATAACCTGCTGGAGAGGCTGCACAGCAAATGATTCGAGTTGCATGCATCACCCCTGAACAACAGTAACGCCGGACGCGCTCGCAGAAAAGACGCTCTCGGGATCGCCAGCTATGATGCTGGTGCCAGCACTCGGACTTACTGTCACGCCGTTGATCTGAACGACATATTGAAGTGTCGTAATGTTGGCCGCCGAGATGACCGAAGCAACAGCACCCTGGAAGGCGGCCGTCATTTCCAGTTCATTGATCGGCTGGCCTACATAGATACTGTTGATATACGACTGGATCGCCGGGATAGCTAACTGATTGACCGAATCGCCCGCCGTGAAATTTGGCAGCGTCGTATTCCATGTCACCGCTACCGTAACGATCTGCGTGGGCGGATTGACGAACGGAATGTTGTACGTATCTGGATTCTGGAATAACGATACGTTCACATTTCTCGGATTGGGTGAGAACGTCGCGCCACCTGTATAGGCTCCGAACGCGCTCCCATTCGTGCTGGTGGTGATCGTGTCACCACTTATCGAGCGGACAATCGACACCACTGTGTATGTGCCGTTGTATGCGGTTGGCGTCGCCCCCGATACTGTAAATGTCTGCCCAACAGTGAAGTTGGTTGTCAGGTTTGTCGTCACGACGACTGGGCTCGCCGCTGTCATGCCGCTGATGGAAAGCTGCGAGCCTTGCAGCGTTGCGATATCGCCTACACCTTGCAGGATCGCGTTTGCTACGGCATAGGCATCGCCACCGCCACACACGATTCGCCAGCCGCCAGTTGCCTGCTGGATAGAAACAAGCCGAGCCTGAACGCCGGTTACTTTCTCAAGCAGCGTCTTGAGATATGCGGGCGATCCGACCGAAGCGACGACACCGGCTTGCAAGACGCGCGCACGATAGTCTTGCGGACTTTCCGCACTACTGGCTGGCGTGCCTGCTTCTGGGTTCGTGACCGTGATCGCATAGCCAGTCGGAACCGAAGTGATAATCTGATTGACCGAACCCGCTGGAATGGCAAAAGTGCCGCTATTGGTGGCGACGGCAAAGAGTTGGGCGCTTACGCCGCCAGTCTGAATGACGCCGCCGTCTTGCAGCTTGTATTGATTCGTCCCGTCGCCGACTACGAAACCCGGCTGGAACACGTATCCTGCGGGTCCAGCGAACTGAACATAGACGCTCGCGTTGGCACTGACGCCTTGTTCAATCCCGAATTGAACGCCGAGTTGCGCGAGAACCGAGGCATTTGCGCCATAAGGCGTAACGCTGGAAATGCAATCAACGCGCGCACGGTCAATCGCGACTAGCGCACCGGTCGCCGTCGAGGAAATGTCCTCAATCAGAAGGCCCGGAAGGTTTGCGGTATAGTCGGGGACTTCTGCGGCGACGCCATTGATGAGCGCTGCGTTCAGCGTAGCGGGCGGCGTGGTTTGCGGGCCTGCCGCGGTCATCACCAGCGGAACATTCGTAGGCGTGATCGTGGTCATGTCGCGACGGTGGTGTTAAGAATGGCCCCTGATGGGCACAAGGCCGTAATGTTGTACTGCGGCGGATTGCTGCCAACGACGCGGACGATCGTTAGGGTCGCGAAATATTGGGCATACTGTTGTTGCAAACTTTGTACGTAGAAGTCGGGGTTGACTTGCGTAAGGATCGTTTGCTGCTGCGGGATTCCCGTATTGGAGTAAAAGGGGCTTTCCCCGAGATTGAGCTTGATCGCCTGACACAGCGCCGTAAGGTAGCAATTGCTGTTAAATCCTGCTGAATCGGTGGTGACTGCTACCCATTGATATGTGCCATCTGAAGAATACTGTCGCCCCCAAACTCTCATAATGCGTACCTATGTCTGAATCGCATTCATCGCCTTCTTTGACTCATGAGAGTCTTTGCGCGCTATCGCACAATCACCTTGTGATCGTGCTATTTGTAAATAGCCGGTCGGCGGCGTTTGATCTTGCAATTGATGTGGCGAAGCGCGCGCCGTTATTCGAAGTGCGCGATCTGGAATCGATCAGAATCTATGCGGCGGGATTTGCGCGTAGCTTCGAAGGTGCCATTCTGGCGATGGACTTGATTCACTATGTTCGAGGCTGGAAGGGGACGCACTTCTATGCGCGTGGCCGCATGGTGATCGGTGAGATGAAACAGGCTTACGATGTTGAAGCGGTGCTTCAATGCTTCATGGATTCATGCAAAACGGATGATTGGCGCGCGCACTGTCAGCGCACCATTGATTCGCCATATTTCCCGATTCACTTGCGCACGAAATTCGAATACATTCATCCGATGTTTCGCCATATCACAGCTGCTTCGGATGAAGGGAATTTCCTTTTTCCTTGCTCTTACATGCTTCAATGGTTTGAGGCGCAACCGGATCATCCATCATCCGTCACAGACCAGATTCAGGCCGAGGGCGTCGCCAAGATGTGCGATATATGCCCCAGATTTAACCCGAACGATTTCCAGTCACTGAGAGAAGAAAAATGACCCAGACCATTCAAAGAACCGGGAAACCCTACAAGGCGCTCATCCTTTTGGGCCAGCTTTCCATGCTGGCTTCCCCATTCCTATTTTTCACGCATCACGGTGCTATGTCCGCTGCCGCTCTGATTACTGGGCTCGTCGTCTACTGGCTCGGTAAAATCGGTGCCTGGTGGAATAACGGCTAGTTCTGCATGGGATCGGTGACGCCACCGCCGTTCTGCACATTGCCGTGATTGTGTTCATTCACCGCGCCATTAGGTAGTACAACGTCTGGCGCCTTGATTGGCAGGGTAGATACCGCCTGAGTTCCGCCCCATGTGAATGTCTGGCCGCCAACTGTCAACGTAATTCCTGAAGCGTTGACAACGAGCGTGGTCGACTCGCAGGTGATTGTGGTTCCATCCGTATTGGTCACGATCGACGATGCGCCAGCAGTCGTCCTCAGTATCGTGCCATTCGGACCTTGAATCTGGGCTGCGTTCGGATCAATGGGGGAGAACGATTTATTCCCCACTGGCACGAAAACGAGTGCCGTCAGGTTACCGCGCTGACGGAAATCGGCATTGCCGCCGCCAAGCCCCGATATCCCGCCCAAATATGCGTCCGCAGGCATAGTCATGCCCTCGTCGCCAATCTGCGTGGGCTCGGTGAGCCATTGACTTTCCGCCTTCGGTATCGTGATGGGCGGCAAAGTCCATGGCGTAGTGTCCATCTGGAACTCAACCGTAACGATCTTGCCAGTTACGCTTGTCACCCGACAGGGTAACGCTCTACCCAAACTTTTAATGGCCTGCTGGGCTCGGGTTATCGCAACCTGATTGAGATTACCACGAGCCAAAGTTTGGAAAAATCGTCACTCATGGGCTATTCGTTATGCATTTGATGACGGTTACCCACGATGACCCATCGGCTGAGCGATACGATCCAATATGGCGCAACTCTGAAACGGAAAACGTCCCGGAATGCTGTTTGATAATTGCTGCTCGACGGATACGATTGCGCAGTTGTTCCCACAATTCCGGACTAGCGCTCGCCAAAGCTGGGCCGCTAGCGCTGGAATATGTCAGTTGCGGCATCCGGATGGTAGAGCCAAGTTGAATATCGTGCCGCAATATCAACTTGCAGATCATCGTGTTGACATCAATCAGGTCGGCTGACCGACAAAATCGTTGAAAGACAACTGGATCGCGTTGGGTAGATACGTGCTATCCCAAACGAAAAATTGACCGTTCTGACAGGTCAGATTGACGCCGCTATAGGTCGGACCGACAAAATAGCTTTGTGTCACACCCTTGATGCACTGGCACAACTCCTGGAGCGTTGAGCAAAAATGAATCTCGTCGAAATCCTGCACGAGTTGCGACGTGACGTTCGCAGTGAACGGAAGCGCTGGATAGGCAACGGATAATGTTTGCTGAAGGGCGTCCGAAAGGGTTTGCCCCGCCTGCCAGTTCAAGACCAGATTGCCGGGATTCGATAGGGTATAGATAGACGGCGAGATCACGAGATCCAGCCGCATATCGACGCCTTCCCAGTTGCCGTAAGCCTGAAACACCGTCCCGGCTACCAGCAACCCAGCCTGCTGTGGATTAGCAAGCGGAAGTCCCGCCTGCATGCCGCCGCTCATGCTGAATTGCATCCCGGTAAATTGCTGAGCCTGGGATAGATCAGCCAGCGAAACACCGTGAATCGTGACGGTGAACAACTGCGGCGAAGTCGCGAAATCCTGAACCTGACAATCGAACTCGATATCAAGCGCGCTCGGGTCAAACGTACCGCCGGGATGAGAGGTCCATGTTCGTATCGGTTGCGTGGCGCCATCGGGCGTGAGCGTGATCGAATAAAACCTCACGGCGAAACCTCGAAGTTACCCGTATCTTCTCGCCAAAGGATCGTCGAAGTCGTGAAAATGCCCGGCGCGAGCGGGATATCGTAGTCAAGCGGGGAGCCAACAAGCGGGCCGTTCCAGACCACATTTGCAAGTTGATCCTGCAACGTGAAATACCAGCGTTGCGCATAGACGTTCCACGTCACCGATCCAGTGTATGACGCGCTATCAAGCGTAAAGACGTAGGAAAAGGGTGGCGATGCTGAGTTGTTCAGCGTGAGCGCAACCAGTGTCGTCATATCATTGCGCCACGAAATTATTTACGGCAGCCGTGATTCCATTGATGCCTTGCGCTGCACCTTGCGCTGCGGAGCCTATAGCGGTTGCCGCGCTCGACCAGATTGATGTTCCAGCCAGACCGGAGGGCGAAATCTGCTGCCCGCCGCTGAGCTTCGACATCAATGAATTTTGAGCGGATTGCGTATCGGAAAGGGAGACAAGCGGCTGGAAGAAATCCCATTGGAACTGCACCATCTGTTGCTTACCCATCTCGCCGCTCGTGACATCAGTGATGTTGTTGAGCAAACAATTTAGATAAATGTGTGCTGGCGTTGCAATGTGGAAAGTACCGCCCGCTGCCACGTGTGATTCAATGGAACTTCGCAGCGCCTCGAAGATCGCCAGTTTCGTCAGATAGCCGCCCGTATCCTGAACGGGCGCATACATGACGAGAGAAATGTTTTTAGGCTGCTTGATGACGGCATTCGCTGCGACAAACTGGTTTGCGAAGGGATATGTCGCAACCGTATTTGCCACTAGCGTGCTACCGGGTGCGGGAACGAATCGCGCGAACGGCTCGTTGTTTCCCGACAAAACACCTTGTGCGAGCGCCGCCAGTTGCCCGGTCAGTCCGATGATTGGCATCATGCCGCCCAACGAATTCGCTACGATCCCGCCATTCAGAATAATAGGAGATATTTGAAAGGCAAGATCGTATGCGAAACTAAACGCTGACTGAGAGACGGTAGAAATGCTCATTGGGCTGCGGCCGCATTATTTGGACCGCCACCCGGGCGGCGGTACTATTTTGAACGGTCACGCGAACATTCTGCTTTTGGGAATTGAGAATTTTCGCGATCTTGATGTAGTCCATCGATTCCGCGGGCAAGCCCTTCTGCCAGTTAGCGCCGTTTTGGGCAATCGTCTTGTCGACATTACGGCCCCAGTCGTAGGCGGCCAGCGCCTTAGCTATATCGCCCTGGTAGCGCTTGGACAGGAACCCCATATAGGCGCCCCCTGATTTCGCTTCGTCCATGAAATTCCAGCGATCGCCGCCTTTGCCCCAGTCCTTCCACGCGGCTCCTGTGAATTGAAGATCGCCAATTGCCTGATCGCCATTTCGCAGGACGGGCCCAACCAGATTTTTCCCTTCACTGGATTCTTTCGCCCACATTGCTTCCAGTGTACCTGCGGGCAAACCGTTCTTCGCGTCCATCTCGGCAAGAACAGCGCGAGGGTCTGACGGCATGTTCAGCTTGTGACGGGTATATCCAAGCGCCTTGTCAGCGAAAGATACGCCGCCGTATCCGCGAACTTGCCCCCGCGTCTCCCGCTGCACCTCATCAGGATCCAGACCGGGATTGACAGGAATTGATGCTGGATTCGTCGACGACGAAGGGCTTGTGTCAATGCCCAAGAATCTTGCCGCCTTGCGCATGGCTCCGGCCACTGCGGCAACGAGCCCAGCGAAGTCCTTCATGTCCTGCTGGAACTGGCTCGATCCGAGATACTTCGTGAAGCCGTTGATGCCGTCTTCAAGTGCGTTCAGATTGGCGGGCGTGAAGATTTGATCAATAAGGACCGTTACATCCTTGCCAACTGCATCTGCAAAATGCTGAAGCGGACCAGCAAGGTCCGAAAGCTTATTCGTAAGATGCGTCTCGATGAAGTTTCCGGCATCCTTGATCTGTCGAAGGAAACCATACCAAGCATCGGTGTTGCGATCGCTTACGTTAAATCGCCCTTGATCTGAACCGTACTGGGCTGCGGCTCTTTGAAGTTCCGCAAGAGGCGTATTACCCAATTGCTTCATCAAATTAAGATTGAAGCCCGACTGGGTGAAGCCGGTAGATTGCAGGACTTCTGCGGTACGCATGGAAGCGGGCGTATTCACCCACCAGTTATGCGCACGAATAGCGAGGTTAGCAGCTAGTTGACCGGGGTCTTCGCCCGCCACCTGGCCCATATTCTCGCCTGCCGCGCGAGCAAGCCACATCCGACCAGAAAAGCTGCTCTGCGCGCTTGATATCGAGCCCAACACCCCCGGGTCAAGATATCGCGTCCCGAAGTCCTGATTGAACGCAGTCAACTGGCCCGGTGTCATACCCAGTCCGCGAGCGCTGCGTTGTGTATCGACCGCCGACGATGCAAGGTCTTTCAGACCGATGCCGCTTAGCAATCCACCCAAGCCCGCCAGACTTCCGCCGAGGGCACCAAGACGCATGAGGAAACTACCGAGCCCGAAAATCTCGTGAGCGAACTCGCTGGCCCCCTTTTTTAGCTCCTTCATGTGCTTTTCGCTGCGCTCAGCCTGATCAGCGAAAGATTTTTGAGCCGTCACGTTTTTCGTGAGGCTTTCCAGGAGCGCGTTGTTCGCAGCGCTTGCCTTGCGAATTTCACGGGAGATGATTTCCGATTGCGTCGCAGCGATTAGCAGGAATTCTTTTGATGCCTTGGAAGCATCGGCGAAATCCTCCATATCCGCACCGGCATCACCAATGGCGTCGCCAACCTTTTTCCAGTCGTCCGGAGCACTCTCAAGATGCTCCTGATATTCCTGGTAAAGGTCAAGGAATGACTTGAACTGGGTATCGTCAACCTGGACCTTGATGATTGACGTACTCGACATGTTTATCCTTTCAGGGCTTCTATGATGTATCGCTCGCGATGCTCTCGCGCACTACGAAAAGGGAATTCGTGGCGCTCGGCGAATTCCCGGAATCCCTCGTGCGCGACGTAATTCAGGATGGAACCGAGGATACCGCCTTGTGCACGGAAGTCGCGGCCTGCGTCAAGTTCGGCAAGGAAGCGAGGTACACCGACAAAGGAGAGGGCGTAGTCGATGCCTTCAGGAAAGTAGCCGTGCTCTGTCCAATCCGCTTTCGATCTGACTTTTTTGCCATGGACCAGTGGCAGCAGAAAAAAACGATGGACGCTTCCACCTCCTCCCAGTCCTCAGCATCAATTTTCCCACCGGAGATTGCAAGATCCACCGGAAGCATTTCCCAGCCGCCACTACCCGGGCAAAGAATGGTCGTGAGCCGACGTAGTTCCGCGAAGAACGCTTTAACTTCGTCCTCTTTGGGCTTGCCGTTGTCGTCCACGTAACCGCGTTCTTCCGCGTCTCGCAAACCTTCCGCGCGCAACGTTAATGCGGCCACCCGCGGGCCTGCGGACATCAGATATTGACGACCTTTCCCTTCAAGTGTCGCTTTGGTCGCAGCGAGAAGGGCAAAGTTCTGGTCAAACACAGCCTTGCTGATGGGGGGTGTGAAAAGCATGGACGCGCACGATATTTTCATGCACGTCCTTTTCTTCGCCCGTTACCTTGTCCTTTTCCTTGCGTGTCACGCGATCCGTGACGACAGGGAATACGACGTTGAAGTTCTCATCTAAAGAAGCCATCTCAATCCCTTTTTGAGCCCCCGTTTAGAAGCTGCGGCAACCGGCAGGGGTCCGGCTTTCGGGTCGCGTCCCTAGCCGCAGCAAACTATTACGCCGACCAGAGCGATGCGTTGATCGGCATGGAACCACTTAGCACTACGCGCACAACCGGGTCGGTGCCATCAAAGGCGCCTGGATCAACCGAAACGATCGATGTATCTGTCATCGTCGAGACGGGGAAGGTCGAGGTATCGCTATGCACGTTGACCTGACCGAGATACGTTGCCGTTTGACCTTGCGTGACCCAGCTTGCGGAAAGCGCCTGCGTGCGCAGCAGATTCATCGTTACGCGTGCCATGACATATGGCTCTGGAGAATTCACAATCCCGGTGCCTGTGCCGACCTGGCCCGTCCAGTCGCCAGAGAATTCAAGCCTGGCGAATCCCTTCGCCATGTACGGTGCCGTTACGTTGAGCGCCGTATTGCCGGGAATAATGACCGCAGTTAGGACGCGGTTAAGGACGCCCTGCGCAATCTGAGGGTTTTGAGTTGCCATTTATCGTCCTTATGCGAACTGGACCGCATCCAGGTAAAAGCCGATGGTCAAAAATCCGTTCTGACCAACTACAGTCGCCTGAAAGCCCTTGTAAATGCCCGCGGCGTAATCATCGGGATTGGCCGTCGTGTAATCAGCAAACGACGTTGCCGTGATCGTGATCGACAATGCGCACTGGAATTTCACGGCGCTATTGGCGCGACCCTGAGCAACAGCGAGCAGCGAATTGATACCGTTCTGGTCGTAGACCAGCGGCGGATTCTGGTTCGAGCCGTTGATTACGGCCGCGGCAAGGTCTTGTGCAACCTGAATCTGGAACCAGTCGATGCCGTACCACCAGGACGCTTGCGTGCCGTCCATCATCGTTCCCTTCCAGATGCCGGCCTTGGAGATGCCGCCTTCCGACGTGGGATAGATGATGTTGCCGTATGCCGACAGAATGCTATTGACGGTCGCCTGATTGCCCGAGATTGCCCACGGCGTTACGCCTGTGAGATACCGATACGACATCGGGCCGAGCGGATTGGCTGCTGACGGATTGTTCACCAGCCATTGGTAAAACGCGCCTAAGCATCAAATTCCTGAGAAGTCGCAGTCGGCGCCGGAGCGGTCGCGTACACCGATTTCAACGTCGCATAATTCGGGAGATTCGCGAGGGTCGTCGTCGGGAAGAAGTAGGTCTTTCCGGTTGCGCTCGCATACTTCCCCGCGAGAATATTGATCGCCGATGCGAGGTTCGCCGTGGCCACAGCGCCTACGCCGCCACCGCCGCTAAATGTCACAGTAGGAGCGGCCGTATAGCCAGAACCCGGGCTGGTGACGGCAACCGCTACCACGACGCCGTTTTGAACAGTAGCGGTGCCAGTCGCAGTCGTACCGCCGCCACCAGGAGCCGAAAATGTGACGGTCGGCGCCACCGTATAGCCATTGCCGCCATTATTGATGACGACCGAGCCGACCTCATCCTTCGAGTAGTCCCATGCGGCGGGCGTCAGGTAGCTATAGAAAACGCCAGGGTTGCTTGTGATCCAAGCGTCAAGCGTGGCGATCTGAGCATCTACGCCCGTCACGTTTCCAAGCTCAAGCACATAAACACCAACTGACGTGCCTTGCGCGAAGAACGAAGTCGCGGGATAGGTAATCGGCGACGCGCCCGAAATCGTGAACGAACCGAGGGCGGTTTCGGTGCCCGGATTCGATGCTACTGCGTAGGTGAACGTAGTCGACGAAGCAACGGTAGCGATATACGTTCCGTTGTAGCCACTCGGCGCAGCGCCAGAAATGGTCGTCGTGAACGTCGATCCGACAGTAGGAAGGACGCCAGCCGCAACAGTTGCCGTGACTTCGCTAGACGCCCACGTCAACGAGGCGATCGAATACGAAGTCGCCGAGATGGAATTGACGGTGGGCAGATTGCCGCAATACTGATAAGTACCAGGCGTCAGAGTCGTGCCGCCCACCGAGACGATTGCACCGCTTTGCTGGAGCTGTGATGGCTCGGGTGCAGTGGTGACAACTGCGGTGAGATTGACGATCTGGGGAGTGATCGTGTTAGCCATGCAGGCTCCAGAAAAACGAAACCCCGCTCACTGGCGGGGTTGATGATAGGGCGGCGGGAATTTACGACCAGGAAACTGCGAGCGTTTGACCAGTACCCGGCACAACCACGATCCCCGCAGCAGTCGGCATGGCATTGAAGTTGATTGGACCCGCGACATCAGCAATGACGCCAATCTGGTTGGCCGCCGTATTGCCAGTCGTGGCCACGCTGTCATACACGGCGCCCGCCGCGGTGCCTGCGACCAAGACCGAAACAGTGAACAGGCGACCCGGTGCATTTTTGATAACTGTCGCTGCGGTCACGTCCAACGTGGTAGTTGTGCCGCCCGGGACGGGAGCGAGGGGATACTGGGGCATCAAAGACTCCAATAAAAAGCCCGCACAAGACGGGCAATGAACGTCATGCGGGGATGCCCCGTCTAGACGGTGATTGAACTGAATCCGGCGGAGAGGATCAGGCGACGCGCAATGGCGTCTGCGGCTGCCTGGTAATACCAGGCGACGATCTGAATGGTTTTTCATGGCAAGCGCACTGATTTCCACTTGAGTGCGCTTTTCATCGCGAGGAACCGGCGTGTTGCCAAATCCAAAGTTGTCGGTATTGACGGAGTAATCAATCAGCATGGCAAGGTATTGCCATGCCATCTGGTTCGTGAATCCGTACAACGTCAGTCTTACGTTGTCCTTCGCTAGTTGCGATATGGACATCTGGACCAACTGATTGGGCGATACAGGGTTGCCGGGCCATTGTGCGATCGGGAACGAAGGCGCCTCCGTCATATCGGGCTCGACGTGGGCCACGATGTATGGCGGCACTACATTGTCGGGCACCAAGTATGACGGATAAACGGGCACAGTCGTTGTGCCAAATGTGGTCTGGCTTAACCATATCGGCAGGCTGTTTGAAACAATTGGCTCGGGTGGCAGATCAGCGGCACTTTCGACAAGCTGAGACGAAAGGGCGGGGTAGACCGCAAATCCGCGGTAATGCCATAGACCGGCTTGTTGATAGTTCGCGCCCGTTTCGGAGAACGCCACCTGAAGTGTCGTCCCGTCCACGTTCCACGATCCAACCCACATCGTGCCCGGAGCAATCGCATTGAGCTGCGATACTTCTTCCGTTGCCGTGAACACCATCTTGTTCGCGGCAATCGTCTGGTCTTCTTCCTGGTGCCGATCAGTCAGGACATGCAATGATCCGGAAAACTGCTGACTTGTTCCCGTCGCAACCCAGAATACGTAACCATCTATGGGAAGCGTTGATTTCGTATATTGCTGAAACGAAACCGTTTGATCATCCGATATCTGTGCGACACCGGCTGCTAGAGAGGCAGCCAATTGCCCGGGTGCGCTAGCGGCTTCGGATATCAGGGTCATGATTCGTCATTGGTGAGCCACGCTCGGAACGAGGCTTGATACAACCCGGTATCAACAAAAGCTGCGCGCGCCTTGTTTTTACTTGAGTTGGGATGTTTCTTCTTATGACTGACGCCTGCATCAGCCGCATCAATGGTCTGGCCGCTTGTCGTTTGCCACTCGCGCGAATCGAGATAATCTCGGAATGCTTCTTCTATGCGACCGTTGACACTTTGGCCTTCGATAACACGGTCACCAAGCGTTGTCGTGACATCGCGACTCGCAAATGGAATGACCGGCTTTCCTTGAGCAAGCGATTCAATCTCGTCTGCCATTGCATTTGCGAGAAAGTCTCCAATCTCGTCTTCGTGCAATTCCAGGAACGTCCGCATGACGTGATAGTCGTTCTCGATGTATTGAGCGACATCGCCTGTCGTCGTGGCGCCGTCAGCATCGGAATAGGCGACATCCACGACACCGAGATTCAGGGTGACCATCAGCTAACACCGACGATATTCGGGCCGTAGCTCTGCGAATAGTCCAGGTACTCACGGCCCCAAGGCGTCAGTAGCAGATCAAGATCGCCCATCGTCAAACCTTTCAGGAAATCCGGGGTGAGCAGCGTATCCGATGTGGATTGATCCGCCGAAGCGCTGACGGGACCAGCCTTGAACGACATCAGCTTGAATGCGGCTCTTTGCTGCGTGAAGAATGTTTGGCCCGGTTGATCCTGACCGATCTTCAGCAGTTTATGCATCCCGTAGTTATAAACCGCTGTCACGTACAGGATCGGCGGCATACAGGCAGGCGGGATCAGTGTTACCGCCTCCGCACCAAGGAACGCCCACGCCAGATACGGCGAGTACGTTCCGGCTGAAGCGGCACTGACGGACGCAGTAGGTACAGGCATCACCGTGCCGCTTGTGCCGTCCCATGTTGCGATGTAGGTATTGATGTCCACACCAACGAGCGCCATTCCAGCCGCAACCGTTCCCGTTGAACTTACTGCGGTCAAATTGCCTGATTCATCAATACTGACGTTCGCAAGCGCGCCGCTCGGCAGATCGGCCGGCGGCACACCTTGATTCAATACGAACGCATTGAAATCGGCAAGATTCGGCTGGGTCGGATTGGTCCACATATCAGGAAATCGTGACGATTTCGCCGCCCAACGCCAGATACTGGCTGACATCGTGGGCAGCAGGAAAGGCCGCACTGTACGGCGACCAGCAGGACAACGCTTTCGGGGCGAACGCCCATACAGCATGGCCACGCGTAAAGATGATCTTCATCCCCTTGGCCATGAGCGCCTTGACTTCTTCGGCGTGCGTCATTGGCGCGGGCTGAGGAAGATCGCGCAACGCCTTCCTGCCTTCCTCGGTGATCCGGAAAGAGGCTTTCATGATCAGATCGGCAACTTGGCGGTGCGATTGTCGCTCGCGCCATCTTCAGCGATAGTGAGTTGCATGTTGACCTCTTTGCCGGTCGCCTTCTCCCGCGGCGGGATGTCCTGCTCGACCGTGACTTCAACGGCCTTTGCCAGACGCTTGCGCTTGTCCTTCGGTGCACGGTTGACGGTATCGACTGCGAGCGCGGCTTTTGTCGCCTCGGATGCCGAGCGATACTCCTGATGCTCAATCAGGGCCTCGTTGCCCTGATAGATGTGATCTTCGATAATCGGCTTGTCGACGCTATAAAGAAAACCGGAGAATTCCGTAAGTTTGCGACTCGTTTCCGCGGCACGACGAAATCCGCAGCGCTCCAGATCCCTGACAAATGCTTCGACTTGCGGTTGATTCCATTGCTCGCCGACAACTTTCTGATGACCGGAATCGATTTCAATCATCGAAAGTTTGTTTGACTCCGCAATGCGATAGCAATGCTTGAGGTGTTGGCGAGTGCAGTTCGCGAGGTAGATCTTTGCCATTTCACTTTCCCTGAAAAGAAAAAGCCGCGCGAGGCGGCTTGACCCTGTATTTGATGCCCGCACCAGGCCAGACAGGGACTGGCTTTTCGACCGCGCGATCTAGGTGCGGGGCAAATCGTTAATGCGGAATGGACAAGAGGTACAAGCCTTGCCCGCGGAGGTTCCAACCGCTGGAAATTCGCATTTCCTGAACTTCCGTGATAGCACCATCCGGGATCGGCGTCGGGATCTTCATCGGCGCTGGCATGTCGGTGTACATCGCGTTCACCGCCTTCGTGGACGGTTGAACGTCACCGAACACGTTGGTGTTGATGCCGGGCATATCGGGTTGCTCGATTTCCGGGATGGTCAGAATGACCATATCCGCGCCGCCCGCGCCCTTGCCCTGCAACGTGTCATCGAAGTAGTACTCGACTTCATCGCCAGCTTCTGCGGTCACGTTCGCCACGACCTGACCCGTCGTCGACGTGCCAGCACCCGGACGCTGATATGCCGTCACCTGGACGATGTTGGCAAGTTGCCAGTTCAGCAGAATGCGTTGCGGCCCGATGAAACGAATGCGGTTCGTGATCTGCGCGCCTGATTGGAACATGCCCGACTTGATGTTCACGATCTGCGACAGCAGCCACAGCGACATATCGCCATTGTCGTAGGTCGATGCGGTCGTGTTGCCGTACTGGTCGGGAGGCAGAGTAACGGCTGTCGCAGCAGCAGCGTTGAGCAGGCCTTCGTTGTTCGACGGCTGGTAGCCGTAGAGCAGCGCTGTGCGCATTTGCTGATAGATGCCCTGCCGAGCGGCCAGATCTTGAGCGGCGGGCAGGCTCACGTTGTAGTGAGCCGCTGCGGCGATGTCGTGATGATCCCAGATCGATCGCGTGCGAATCAGGTACGTCTGTGTGCTGTACTGCGTGCCAACAAGCGTTGCCGAAGGCAGGAAATTACCGGCAGCCTGGGCCGAAAGCGTTTCCGTGCGCAGATCAAGCGCGTTGATGTAGACGTACAGGTCATCGTTGCCGAGTTTCACCTTAGGCTTGTTGCCGGGAAGTGCGGCGAATGCGCCCGATGCCTGCGCATACGTGACGATCAGATCGGGTTCCGCGAAGTGCGGATTGACCCGTACCTGGGCGGGGAAGTTGTTTGCCATGTGGTGGGCTCCTTAGATCTGGATGATGGCGGCCGAACCCGTCGTCCAGGTGAGAGCCCCGGTGCCCGAGTTGTAGCTGACGATCTTGCTGTTCGAGTTGAATGAGATGATGCGCGTCGTGGACGGCAGTGCGAATGCGCCGCTCGTACCCGATGCGGTCAACTGGAACAACACCGGATCCCAATACAGCGTCTGATTGACTGCGCCACCTTCAAGAGATGCAACCAGCGATGCGAGACACGAAACAGCGATGCGGGCATTCGAGCCAGTGCGGAAATAGGCCATCGTCATGCCAGCAACAGCCTGTTGCACGTTGTTGCCCGGCACGAGCAGCATGTTGTTCGACTGGTTGAAGACCGTAAAGCCGGTCACAGTCCCTGCGCTCGCTGCGGGCGTGATCGAACTGCCGAGTGCGTTGGCGTTGACTTGGGCGACTGTTTCTTCGATCGCCAGACCGCCCCACATCGGCTGCGTTACGCTCGACCCGACAACGCCGCTCAAAAGCCAGTTCTTCGTCGACGGATCGTCGAAGTAGTTACCTTGAACGTAACCTTCCGTTTGCAGGAGGAAGGTATTCTGCGGCGAAGTGGTCAGCGCCGGATTGAAGCTGATGGTCATTTATCGTGCTCCGTGATTTTGACGCAGGACCTTGGCGACAACGCCGTGGTGTTTGAAGTGATTGAGCCAGACATCCATATCGCCGTGGTATTCGGTAATCTGACGACCGGCGCTGTCCATGCGGATGGTCGGCAGGAGGCGGCCGGCGGGCATCACGGACGGGCTCTTGGCATACGCCTGTGCGTCTTGACGGATCTGATCTTCGATCGTGTCGAACACGGCACCGTCCAGCGAGTCAAGGCGAATGCCCTTGAACTTGTCCGAGTGCTTCTGGAACTTTTCAGCCAGGCGCTTGCGATAAGCGATCGGCGTTTCGAAGTGCAGGGGAGCCGGTACCGAATCGCCGAGCATCTGCGCGACCGAATCCCAGCGAGCTTGCGCGGCGCTGAGTTGATCGCGATCCGATGCAGACGGGGGCGTGGCGAGTGCCTTGATCTGCGCGTTCATTGCCTCGATCTGCTTCTTCATCTCGGCGTTTTCGCCGCGCAACTGGGCATCCGCGCGAACTTGGGCGTCCATGCGTTCCTTCTCCTCTTTTTCCTTGCGCTCTTTCTCGGTGCGTTCCGCCTCTTCCGAGTCGAGGCGAGCTTGCTCAGCGTCCTGCCGCTCCTTCAGTTCACGCGCAGCCTTGGCTTCTGCGGTTTCTTCTGCGGCGCCAGCAGCTTCGGCAGCGGCCAAATCAGCAGCCGCAGCAGCTTCGTGGCCGCTTGCATCTGGGCGAAGCTCTGCGGCCGGCATTGTTTCGCCGCCTTTTTGCTCGATTGCATCCATGCGCGCATTCAATGTCGAATATGCTTCATCAAAGCGCTTGCCGAGAGCGTCGGCCCACGCGGGCACTTGCTCCTGAACGTTTTCGTCCATCTGTGAATCTCCGTTATTAATTCCGCTGGGCTCGCCGCCCTTATCCCAAACACCAACCGGGCAAACCGCCAGATGGTCGAGGAAAGAGGGTTTGCCTTCTATGAGAACCGTTTTGCCGTCAATCTCGACGGTTTCGGTCGAGCCCGCGTCGCGGAAAATCACCGCGGGACTAGTCGATTCGTGCGATGTCAACATCAGTTGAGCACCGTCCGAATCGAATATCTTGGCTACACCGCGGACCTCATCGCCCGCGATATAAGGAAAGAAAATCGAGCCGATATTTCGGTCTCGATACTCCTGCGTGTTAAGGGCGCCTTTGGAGTGCAGGAAGAGAACCGGTAGGCCGTAACAGCGCTCGCGGAACTCTTCGGTGAGGAATGTTTCGGGCGGGCGGTAGGCGTACTCATCGAGCGCCTTGCGATAGCTCGTGCCCGTTCCGGTGATCCGAAGATCAAAGAGCCACGCACCTTCATACTTCTGCGGAGAGAGCAGATAGCCCGCGGCCATCCGCTTGGCGATATCGAGTTCATTGCCAGTAACCAACTCGATCGTGCGGGCGACCGGCACCAGCATGTTTTCTGGCAGGGCATCTGCGGCGGCCCATTGCCATGCTGTGTGCTCGTGGTTTAGCTTTGGCTCGAATGGCTCTGGCACGTCCTGCAGGAAGCAGGTGTATTCACCGCTGCCATCGGGAATCGGATTGCGTCGAACCGGCCAGCGAATGCCATCTGGGCACACGCCGATCTCTTCTTCGCATTCGCGGACTGCCGCAGCTTCGGGCGTTTCATCGCCTTCCGCGTGGCCCCCAGGCTGCTCCCATTCGCCCGTATCGCTACGCCTGACGAGCAGATAGAGCGGGCCGGGGGCGCGGAAGAGGACGCCGGCACAGTTAATTTGCGTGGATTCTTCGGCGTCTTGGCGGCTCTTTCCAGCCTCGCTATATGCAATCGCGATCGCCTGCTTCTCGGGCTTTCCTGCTGCGCGCTCGGTCGCGATGTTGTGGCTTATCGCCTCGCGCGACGATCCTTGTTCAAGCGGCATGAAAGTACCAAAGAAAAGCCACCCGAAGGTGGCTTCTATGTGTGGATGGTGCAAGTTAGACGTTGCCGAGGGGATCGCTCAATCTGACGAATTCGCCACTGACGAACTTGCCGAAACTGCTAGTGGCATCGGCAATCTGTGCATCAGTCAAACTGACGATCGTCATATAGTGGCGAGTTTTCGTATCCCTTGTCTGGATATGCGCGCTTCATCAAGTCTTCGCCATCCATGTTTCGCGTCGCCAAATGGTATGAGCGTTCGCCATTGGCGATGATTTCGAAACAGTACGCAGGTCCATAAGGCAAACTATCCGCATCACCTTGTGCGCGGAAAATGTAAGGCTTGCAGCTCAAAAGCGGATTCATGCAGTTACCTTCCTGTAAGTCGCGTCTCGTCGAGAACCTTGCGCCCCTTTTCAGTCAGCATTTCATCGGGCAATTCACGCAGCGCGTAGACTGCAACAACGTAGCACTCGCAGAAGGGCTCTTGGGCGGCGGCAGTTATTTCGTCGTAGTATCCGGCGTCGCCTTTTTTCACAAGACCCTGTTCGTGCGCCCAACTGCCGCGAATCAGATAGATCTTCTGATCCCGTTCTTTGTGGTCCTCACGATAGTCATACCCGGCACGTCGCCAATGCGAACGCCAGCGGTAGGCGATGGCGCCAGCCTGCGTCGCCACGACCTCATTGATCGCCGCAACAAGTTTGGCGCCCTGATCTATCTGGCAACGACGCGCTTCATACTTGATCTGCTGAATTGGTTTGGCGATGTTTTCCTTGACATCAACCTTCTCGACTATCCGCGATCCGCCATCAGGGATCGAGGTGGCCCAGCCAGAGAACCGGCGGAGCGTTTTCTCGATCGCCTCTTCTCGATTCAGCTTGATCAACTGCGCACTCGACCGAATGCGCCGATCCAGTTCTTCCCGCGCGAAAGGCTTAAGACGTTCTACCGTGAAGCGCGGCACGCCTGGGTGATACTTGAGCACCGATGATTTGGAGAATGTACGGTCAAAGACCGCCTTCATCGCCAGTTGCATCCTGCTCTCAATTTCCTCCGGTGTTGGCAGGTCAGCGACCGCAGCAAGCCTCAAACGTCTCAGCCACTCGTCGAGCCGCCCAACGTCGTCGTAACCATTCTCTGTGATATCCCGAACGGCAGCAGTCAGGACCTCTTGGAATGTCTGACTGGCGGAACGGGATTTCATAGATGCGATGACTCGACAATGGGCTTGGGCTCGGTCTCAGGTGCAACTGGCTCGTATGCGGCGATCGCATCTTCGTCCAGTTCGAGCGGCGACGAGAACATGAGCTTGCGCTCGTTCATCGTCTCTGCGAGCCAGATTGCTGCGCGAGCCTTTTCGGATTGCGGCAGCAGCGGCGATAAGACTTCAACCGCAGAGATTGCCGCCTTCAGGATCTCGGAATCAACCTTGATCTTCTCGCTATCCGGTTCGACCAGTAGATTCGGCCATGTTGCAGTGAAGGCGTTCTTCCACTCGTAAAACGCCGTCTCGTAGGGCACCGACTTATATTCAGCATACTTGCGCTGCATCGTCTTGTAGAACTCTGGACTCCACGCCCGTCGCATCACGATCTGATCCATGAAGCGATAGGCCGGATTCATTTCGATGCGCATTCGATCAATGAAGCGCGCGATGATCTTGGCATCTTCCGAGCCTTCGCCGAATCCTTCAGTCAGCGTTTCCTGATAGAGCATCGAGGCGGGCATCTTGGCCGCCGTGGCGATGTTCTTGACGCAGTTGTTGCGCGAGAACTCTGCGGCATCACGGAGGTTCTTAAGATCTACTGATTCGATATTTTCATCAATACCGATCGAGATGACGTTACCCGTCTTGGCGCCTTTGAGCGCGGAGCGCTTAAGTCCAAACCAGTTACGCGCCCGCTGATCGATGATTGCCCCCGGTGATTTCATCTTCATCACCAGCAACGCAGCCTTTTCCGCCACTGCCTGGTCGGTGATCATCGTCTGGACGTAGGTTTTCAGCGGATAAAGTGCCCGCTGATAGACCGATCGCCCCACAAAGCCGAATGCGCTATTCGTCCACTCGATGTAAATCGGAGATTCATTGAGTGCGATTACCGCCCGGGACGAGTGGTAATCCTTCCCCGCCACACGCAGATATTGAGGCTTCTGAAAATCAGGCGCATTGGGATTCTGGTTCAGCACGAGAGACCCCGCCGTATTCAGCGGATCCCACGTGTTGAAGTACACCTCCATCTCATGGAGGCGCTCATAGGGGAGTGGCTCGTTCGTCGGAAAATCATCCCCATTGAGGAATCGGCCACCGACACCCAGCGAGGCAATCCCATAGACGCGCTTGAGCGTCATGAGACCTCTGATGATCTCGTCGGCCCCCGTCATGCCGATCGCCATCCATTCGCGGTTGAATGCCGAGATCAGGTCTTCTTCGGGTGCGCCCGGGATTGTGATCTCGCGTTCTTGGCTTTGGGCCTCCTCAATAGGAGCCTCGGCCATCTTGGCACCAAGCGGATGAAAGCTATACAGCGTCTTGCAGCTTTCATACGAGGGAGCGGCGCCGGGCACGATGTCATCGGCCATCAGGATCCGCATGAGCGAAGACGGAACAGTAGCGCCAAGCCCGATTGATGCCTGGCTGCCGTCGTCAATTAATGGGTCGCTCATTTACCAGCCATATGAATCGCCGAGCGATATTGCTGCGGCATAACAGAACACGTCGAGCGCGTCCATGTGATGAGGCGTTTTCGTACCAATGCGGAAGCCGCACACTTGGGCAAGTAAGTGGTTGCGGGTCTGCCCCTTGTAGTTGGTCACTTTGTCGTAGGCATTGCGACTAAATTTCACGTCTCCGCGATAGACATATCCGCTCACCGATAGGGCTCGCCCCTCTTTCCCCATATCGACGAGCTTTTCCTCAATGGGATAAACGGGAAGCCCGCGACGCTCGGATTGCTGGATCAGCACGATTCCGCTGCCTTTATCTTCGACCCAGATACCGACATTGCCTTGCCGGGCACCCGTTTCCTTCGCCAGATCCTCAAGCCGTTGATTAACGGAGGGAAGCCATTCTTCGAGAAGTGCGCCCTGTATCTGAACAATGTCCCAATCAAGAATGATCAGTGGGTGTCCAGCGATCTTGTTGCGCGCGCAGTAGATAACAGCCGTACCGTCATGTTCAAGCCCATCTTTGAGGGCCGTGTCGACTACAGCAAAGACCTGATCGCATCGCGTCGGATATTCGACCGGTTGACCGTCTTCGAGAAGATTGACTTCGGAGAAGAACGCCGAACCGCGCCAGTCAACAAACTCGGCAAGAAACTCCTGCTGATATACCAGCGGCGGATATTCATTGACGAGCTTCGCTACAGCATCAGGATCCAGCTTCGGGTTCGAAGCGGTAGGAGCGTGGAATTCAACCCAACCCAGCGCTTTGTCCGTGCAAGCCTGATAGAAGAAGTTTTCGGGGTCTACGCCCTTCGGCGTCCCTGCCATCATCGCCTTACCGCGGCGATCCAGCAAAGTAGGGCGAATCGACTGTTCCCACGTCTCGCGCAAGCCCTTTGCTACGAGACTTGCCTCATCGACGATCACCCGATCATAGAAACGCGAGCGCCCGGCATCCTCGTCTTGCAGCGTCCAGAATTCGACGCACCCGCCTTTCTGTGTCTCGATGATCTGATCGATCTTCGACTTCGATACGACGACCGGGGAGATCGTCTGAAGCACCCGCTTATAGGTCGGGAGGTTGAGCTTGTATGTCGGCCCGAACCAGCCAACGCGCAACCCTTGGTAGGACCATTTCGTGGCACAACGCTCGAGCAGCGTGGTCTTACCGAAACGTCGCCCACACCGAACGACGACAAGATCGTGTTCGCTAAAAGCCTTCCCGATCTCAACCTGCTTCGAATGAAGCTCCTGTAACTTGACAGATTGCTTCATACGTCAGGATTTGGGTCGTCGAGGCCGGGGCCGCCTTCGCCGCCACCATCGGAATCAATCTTGATTGCTCCATATTTCTTTGGGAGCATCTTGGACATCAGCCATTTACGCGTCTCGACTCGCAGCTTCGACCTCTGAACGGCCTCGCCGTTGACGCGCCAGCCTACGGTATCGCCGTCTTTGCCGACGATTTCCATCCAGTCGTTTCTGCCATCGTCCGATATTTCAAGGATGTCATCGGCCATTGACTCAGACTGAAGCTCGCGCGCACGCGCGTACTGGTCACGAAAAGCTATATAACGGTCATCCCCCAACCAACGAAGAATAGTTGTCTTGGTCGGCATTCCTTCCAAGTCGCCGATCTGACGCAAGGTCATGCCGTCAATGATGCTTTCGCAGATCTTGTCCGCTAGCGCTTTAGAGAAACCAGACGTTCTGGCCATACCCGCAATGGGCATGCGCCCTTTATTTCTATGATTGGTGCCGGATGCAGGACTCGAACCCACCACCCACTGATTACAAATCAGTTGCTCTACCTGATGAGCTAATCCGGCGCAGAATAAGAAATGCCCGAGTGGGCAAAGCCGAAGGGTGTCGGCAGGAGAAACTGTTGCTTACCCAATGACTAGCTTGTCTTGGACGCTGCCAATCGCACGATCGGCGATGCTGCCGCGCCGGATTTCCAACATTTCGGAAATCTCCACAGCAGCCTTCATAACAGCAAGTGCACGTGAGATAACATGCTTCTCATCGGCACCGTTAATGGAGGCGTTGTATGCGACGTCCATTGCGCGCTGGAAGGCGTAATCGCCAAGATCTTTTGTCAAAAAAGCCATTTTGCGTCCCCTGTAAACGCAGATTAAGGAAAGCTACTGGTCGTCGGCCCGCATGGCACTTTGGCTTCCTATCGGAACGCGCGGCTAACGATATTCGCCTTCGAGAGTGCGCTCTCTGTCGGCCGACTTTAGCTACCGGTGTCGCCCAGCAGCATGAGAACGCACGCGCGAAGGCCCGCGACCCAAACGCATCGAGTACCACTCAGACATGCGCTGGGATGCGGGTTAGTAATCACCAAACTCCCGGTCGAATATCCATCTCACACCTTCAAATACCAAGCCGCCCATTCATCCATCCATCTTGACCATAGCCATGCGTTGCGAGCCATGGCGTTCAGGTAGTGGCTGATGATTAGATTGGCGTTCATGATTGAAGAGAGCGGCCCGCGCTGATTTCGAGCTTATGGGACTGTCTAAGACTTCGCTTCCCGTCCTGTAACGGATAGGTAATCGCCCCTACGGCGAACTCCATCGGGCTTTTGGGCTTTAACCCCGTTCCCGCGCGCAGTCAGCACCTGCGCATTCGCTCTCAACGGAGGGACTGGCATGCGAGTGCGCGCCACTCACCAATCCCGTGCTGCGCGCTCCGTTGAGAGGACCGGTTACGCCGGTCAAGCGACCGCTTAGGGTATATGCGGTTCCGTCGTAACGTCACGGACCTTCCCAAACGCTGGCTCTAATTTTCTCCAGCCGCCACCGCAGTTTTTGGATTGCGGCTCCCGTCCGCCCAGCGACGCGCCGGACACTACCACATCAGCCCATCCAATACGCAAAGCGCAAGCTATGGGGGTGTCGCACCGTCGAGAGCGGCGGGATTCGAACCCGCGATACACGGCTGCCGAGGCATTGCCGTAGTCCATCCCATCTCGACTTATCGCTCTCAAGCATGGCGAACCCTTCACCCCGGACGGCCAGTCCTCACCTTTCGGCTGATAGGCACTTACACCAGACCCTAAAGGGATCGCCATGCGTGAAACGGCTGGTAACGAGTTCCAGCGCCGCTCTATCTTTGCGGCCGATTTTCGCGCCTAGCACACAGCCAGCACGCAATTACTGCGGCCGATGCTACCCAAGGGCTATCTGCGGCTACGGCGGTCATGACTATCAGAAAGCATAGGGTTGATAGCATGACGCGCCTTGATTACAAATCCCAACCTTCTCGCATGTTCAAGCGCTCCATTGGATCGCAGCAGCGCTGACCCTCTTCGACTACATTCGCGCAGTACCAGCAGCGGTAGACGTAGCGATGATTCATCAGCAAATGAGGATGCTACTGTCTGCTTGTTGACCGTTGGTGCATGTGATTGTGTAGGGCGGTGAGAATAGTGAAGGCGCTCCTGTCCAATACTTCTTCAGCAACTCGTCCACGCTCTTGCCCGCCATTGGATCATGCGTTCCGGGCTCCGGTCCGGTTTGCACGGGCGCCGTCATCTTCTTGAACACAAGGTCAAGATGCTCAAGAATCGACTTCCATTGCGCCGGGTTAGGCGTTTGGCCTTGCGTCAGTTCGGCAAAACCTTGGAGCCAATAAGCGAAATTCTCGGGCGTCATGCTGCCTCCAACATTCCGACATCGCAGCGATGCCGTTCAATTTCACCAAATTCGCGATGATGGACAATGCACTGCATGTCCCGACCCGCGCGATACCCATGCCCCGCGGCGTATGAATCCTGCGCCGCGAGAGTGCGAAATGACTCGCAGAGGACGCCCGGCAATTCCGTGACCGACTTTGAATGAATATGGCCTGTGTACCAATATCGATACAATGTTTCGCCCCAATCTTTCGCGCGATCACATGCCATGATGCCGCCGAGTTGGCCGTGTTTCGTCGTATCGCCATGAGTCGACCCGATCAAAACCTTGCCGAAACGGTAATACCAGTGTTTGGCAGGCCCAAGATCAACTTCTACACGGGATTCATTTGAGAAGTAGGCCGACAGCGTAAATGCTAGCGACCAAATCGCGTGCGGATCGTGATTGCCGGGAATCGCCTTGACGACGACCCTTGCGTGCTTTTCAAGTGCGCGAAGAATGGCATGTCGGTATGTTTCGATGCCGACCTGCAATACCTTCACATACCGCGAATCAACATCGAGCGGGTTATGGTGTTGGGGCGTTCTATTGGTGCCATCATCGGCATGGAATACGTCGCCGAGAAGGAGGAGAATTGCCGTTTCGGCAGGGGGCGCACTGGAAACTAAGCGATCAACCGCTCCAAGAGTCAATCTTCGCCCGATTTCGAGGTCAAACGCCTCCCCGCATTCCTTTGCCCAAACGTACAATCCCACATGAGGATCGCCGAACGGATAAACACACAGAAGGTCACCAAGTACACGTTTCGGTGATTCTGTAATTGGCGCCAATCCCCGAACATTTTCGGAGAGCACCGAGACGGCCTCGCGCACCAATTCTTCAGCTCGATTATGGTCAACGGCGGACTTAACCCACTGGCCCCGCGGCTTACCTTCGTCGTCATAGTACGTCGAAACGCCCTGGACGCGGAATCCATCGGGCACTACGTGCGTCCAATCATGCTCGGGCGAATAGCCCATCTTGGCCGCTTTCTGCTGCAACGACACAATGGCATTCCCCACCGTCCCGCGCGAAACACCCAACGCGTCTGCGGCGGCTCGCTGGCTACCGTGCTTCTCGATCGCGTCCAGATATGCAATCTGACGCTCCGAAGCAAATTCGCGCAGCTTTTGATCGATTGCCATAGGTCAGGAATTAAGCTGCGGACTAAACTCGCCGCATACCAGTTCGGGCGCGACAATTGGGAAGCTGCTACAGGGACAGCCTTCTTCGTAGTCGTATGTGACTGCGGGAGGATAGCGGCGGCACATCCATACGCCATTCAAATGCCAACTATGGCGACACGTTTTGCATGTCTCAGTCGGCTCCGCGACGATCTTTACCTGCTTCCGGGCAGCCATTACGGCACCAGCTTTCGTAATTCGTCTAGCCGCGCGGTCATGCTCGCCAGCAGCGCCGGATCGAGATTCCGAATGCGAATCAAGTCGGCCTCAATCGAGTCGATAATTTGCTGGACGTTCATGTGTTCTTCCCGGTTGAAGCGCCGGGACGATCCCCGTTGCGGAGAATGCGACTCGTGGATGGCTGAGCAGCCGAGTCGGCGAAGTCGGTGAATAAGGCCTCGGCGCGCTTGCGTGCGTCGCTCCACCCCGATTTGGCGTGGAGTGTGCCGCGTTTGCGTTGCCGCTCTTCCTGCGCCTGCTTACGCTCCAGAATAGCCATCGGATCGCCGTACATGTGCGATTCGAGAGGTTGAGAGCGTTTCATGGCGTAGAAAATGAAAAACCCCGCTCGGCGCGAACCGGCGGGGTTGGAATTCTGTGTGGTTTGGACGTAGCTCGACGACCACGGATGTAAAGGTACACCAACTTTTCTGAGTTTACAAGCCCTGTATGAAAATATTTTCGTCCGGTACTTCTTTTCCGAATTTCGACACCACAAAGGCACGCATAGCCGCAATTAGCGGATCAACTCCGTATGAAGTCGCGTCCATATCTCCCGTCGCGTAAGCCTTCCAATCAATCCCAGCCGGGATAATCCCAATACGCTCCCGCCCGATAATATCACCGCCGATTGTCCAATCCGATGACGGCCTCCATGCGGAGATAACATCTTCTCGGGCGATGCGCAGAGTTCCTTGTGCCGTTTTGAATATGCACGGAGCCATTTGCCCATCAAGAGCAAGTGCGGCCTCACGGGCGGTCTTGAATTCAATTCCCGATGCGCGAGCTACCCAGTAATCCAAGAGTATCCCAGATACGAATTCCACTCTCACGCTGCCTCCGCACTAATCTTGATAAGCCCACGCGCGACAAACTTGGGGTAGAGCGCCTCCTTGGCTTGCTGGAAGAAGATGTGGATTTCTTCCTTTGAGAATCGCTCGCTCTTGAATACGTCATAGCCAATGCGCTTGTTGCGAAGCGTCGTTTGCAGGCCCGCACGCTGTTGCCACGTCAACCCCTCCACGAGCGCGTCAACGGTTTCGCCATTCCGCTTCCAGATTTTCAAATCAGAGATTGCCGCGGCTTCGTCAGCCGAAAGCCTATCCACCGGGAGCTGATAGGCGCGACAGGTTGAGTCGCAACGCGGCAAGCCCAAACGGACTGCATACACCTCCTGCCAGCGGTGCCAGGACACTAACAGGTCATCGACGAGATTCGATTCGTCCAGCGTCATTTCCTTCTCCCAGCAGGGGCGAATGCGCCCAAAGATTAGCGATCTGACAATGCTTAAGCATCCTAATTATATAGCGAATTCAATGCCTTGCGTTGCCGATCACCTCTCTTACTTAGTAAAGATTTTCGGAGTAAAGAGTTCCGCCGTTTGTGTCATCGCCACCAACGCGACGAATGATCTGACCGGCTTCTTCGGCGATGCACCACGCAGCATGACGGTCAACAAATTCGCCTTTGTTCGTGATGAATCCTTGCTCCACCGGATCACCTTCCGTATCGAGCATGTTGGTCATGAAAGCATCCCAATGACGGATACCAAGCACGATTTGGCCAGTGAAGCGCTTGCGGTTTGCCGCGCATACGATTCGACGAATCACTTCCCATCCGCATCGTGAATGCACACGAAATCGACGTGTTGATAGGTATCGTGCAATTTCTGCTCGACGGACTGCCCAGCAGTCTGACACGCGTTCTGTTGATAGAAACGCGCGCTTGTGATGGCGATGTCGTCGTTGTGCGACATCATACCGGCGTGAATCATTACCAAGGAGAATCCAGTTCATACGGCTTCCTTTTCAATTAGGTTGATGCCAATTTTCTAGTCCTGACAGGCTCCCACTCCGCGTAGGCAAGATCGAATACAAGCCTCTTTTCTGCGCGCGTAGCCGATCCTTGGTCCAGCCACCTATGGCACCAGAAACACCCTGGCACAGTCTTTTCGTGACTAGATTTGATTCCCATGCCCTTGCCGGATGCCAAACTATTGTCGTGGCATGGAACAACCGTCTCGTCGGCAGGAACGCGCCAGCATTCGGACGCCACGCGCAAGTAGCAATCGGCCCCGCGGCACGCTTCAAGATACTTCGACCCTCCGCGACGGTCGGCTTCTTAACGCGCCGCTTCATCTCGCTTCTTTTAAGTTGCTGTTTCGCCGTAGCGAGGGGCCATGCGCTTCGTTTGAGAGGCGTTTTGCGAGGGCCGAATGATGAGCGTTTCATTCGCTCCGCTCCGATTTTATGGGCCGAAATTTAAATGCGAACGCCCACGGCCCAACTATCAAACGCCAACACGATCCGTCCTTCATGATGAGATGCGACAGAGATATCACGTGGTATAGACGGCTGCGACTTTTGCGCGTGCGGTCATACCAAATCTTCTTCCCGCCGTGACCGGTAGCCTTTCGAATTATCATTTCCTCACCTTGCAATCAAAGACCTTCGAGCCGACCAAGAAAGAGCCCATAAGGTTGCATTCAGCGGAAACGGTGGAATAGGCTAGTACCCATGCTACAAAGAAAATTGCAGCGCCTCGGATCATTTCGACCTCCTAAAGCCGACAGCAAATCCTTGCGCGATTGCGGCCACGCAAAGATAAGCGATATATCCCAAAAATGCCGTCAAAATTGGATGCTCACCCATGAATTGCCAGCCGTTCATAACGTTCTCGCTTCGGCGCGCTTCGTCGCCTCAATGGTCCGCCATGCCTCAATCTTTGCTTCGGCTGCCGTGATAAGCCAGCGGAGTCTTTCCTCCTCAGCGGTCGCGGTTTGCAATGCCTCCAGAACCTCGATGTATTCAGGATCGGCGTAGGCTTCGCGCTCCTGCATCGCAGCAGTCTTGTGGCCTTTAAGCTCCGCCGATCGCATCAAAAGTGCCTTCTTGCTCTTGCGAAAGTTCTCTAGATATACGCGCTGAGCTTTGGCTTGTGCGTATTCCGGTGCGTTGTCGCGGATAAAATCCAGACAACGGAAGATGTTCAGTTCGCTATCGTCGCTCATCCCATTCTCCCCAGCGCGAACGCACAAACAGTCACCAGACAACATACCCACCATGTGCCCGATTCAGGTCCGATTCGGCGGCATGTCAGCGACAGAAGTAGCACCATTATTAGGGCAGCCAAGAGAAGGCCGGTCAGTGCGAAGTTGGAGGTAATCATTTCACACCCACATAGCACTCACGCATACAGACCGGGCAGTTGTGCCGAAGAACATCGCCATCTCGCTGGTTCGAGATGTATTGGCATTCGCGCTGCGTAGCCTCAAAAACCGTTTTGCAGCGAGTGCATTGGAACGTATAGGCACGTTCTTCAGGGATTTGACCGCGAGTGATGATTTTCAAGCGGCCTCCTTATTTCCCGCAGCCCAGAATTCGGCGGTCGCCAACTCAAGCAGCGTGCCAACGGTTTCCTCGATCTTGTAAAGGATTTGCATCGCCTCTCTAGAAACAAATCCCTTTGCACTCGCTTCTTCGAGCTTCGATTGCAATTGCCCAATCTTCACCACCAGCTCAGCACTCTGCATCTTGACCTCTCCATTTCACGTTTTGATTTGCCAGCGCCCAGCCATTCGGGCAGTCGCGCCATGTTTCGCCGTCAAACCACATTCGCCACTCGTAGATCCAGCCGCCATCGAATACCTCAGCCTCGTAATAGCCAACTCGGACAGGCTTTTGATTCGGCTCGTACCAGTCGGTCTTCACGCTGCTTCCTTTTTGTCGTCATTCGTTGATTGAGCGGCTAGGGCGCGACGCTGCGCTTCCTGCAAGATGCGAGCGAATTTGTCGTGTCCGCAGAAGATGCCGTTGTCGGCCATGATGGTCAGCATCTCCCGGTGAGTCATTCCAACGACTAACTCGGTAGGTTCTTTGAGGGGCTTGGTCATTTCATCTCCAGCATCGCGCCTTTAATCGATTCCTTTATTGCTTCCTCAATCGGGACGTACTTTTCGGCATCCCAATAACCGTCGTATGTGTAACATCCGCTCGGATCGCGAACCGTGATGTACCAGCGCTCATCGTCAACGCGCTTTACCCAAATCTGATGACTGTCCCACTCGCCGAAGAATTCGTTCGGTTCGTTGATATCGACGGTGCCTTCGTCGAGGATTTTTTGTAGGGTCATGCCGCCTCCTTCAGATCGTCAACATCCATTGATTGCTGATAGATTCTTGACGGCAACGTCGCCAAACTTTTTTCGTCTGCGACACGCGCCCCGAAGAGGGCGGCTGTGAGCGGATCACGATTCGGAGTGGAAGATTTCGTAGCGGCTTTCTTTCCCGCTTTTCCTCGTATCGCGCACGATGAAGCTTCATTTTTTCGCTGCGCACTTCCGGAGATTCCGGCTCCGGATATGACGCATCGGGCTTATTGCCGAACGCCCAGATACGCGTTCTACTGCCGCCATTTTTCCCGATGTCATAGTCACAGATATAGACCTTTTTATTTTGATGGAAGCATTCTAGGACGTGATCAATCGTGACTTGCGATAGACCAGTCTTGATTACGAGAGAGAGGTAGTGGCTTGCTTCGACTCGCGAAGTGCGACACTAATTGCCTCTACGTTCTCAGGCTTGTGAGGGAGGTTCAGTGAAGTCTTCGAGCGTCGTTTAAAGACTGGCAATTTCGCCCAGTCCGATTGCCTCATCACGAATGGGGTATGTCGCGGTTTTTTGCACACTACGTATCCGGAATCTCGGCGACAAAATGAAGCCGCTCTTTGCGATACAAGCGAGTACGAATGTCCACAGCTACTGTCGGGTTCATGCTGCCTCCTTCAAATTTGCGATCTCACGGGCGACTGCGGCCCATGCGGCAATGCTTCCTTCGATGGCCCATTCGTAGCGCAGCCAATTTTCAGCAGTGTTCACGCCGAGTTGCTGGCCGAGCGCCCACACTGCGCGCCATTCGTCGCGGTCCTTGCGATAGAAAAGGACGGGTAGCGCTTTTTCGCTCGTTGCTTGCATCGTTGCTTGCAACCACCAATCGGAGACTTCGCCGCGCGTTGCCGTAGCGTGTCGCTTCACTTCGATGCACCAACCGGGGACGCCTTCAAGATCAGATTCGCCATCGAGTTGTCGAACCTTGCGGCGAACAGTCCAGCCAGTCAGGTCGGAGACGATCAACGCAATCTCACGCTCGCCGGTCTTTCCTTTGTTACGCGACTTCAATCCCATTTCGCACTCCTATGCATATCTGTTACTTGTTGGCCCATCGAGTTATCTCCGTTTAGACGTCTACCGTATCCGCTAATTCGCCCACGTAAGGGTGGGGTATTCCGTGCGTCGCGCAATACACCGCCAATCCTTCGCCGCCACTAGCTGCGTAACCTGTTCGATGGGCCTGCGCGAGCGATGCAAGGTAATGGCTAAATTCGTTCGGCGACTCCCGAAGTGCGGCCTTTACGTGATCTTTCATCCATTCTTGCCACTCGTAATACCAAGCGAGATATTTCAAATCCTGAAGAAGTTGGGGAGAGATGCGCATTAGAAGCTCTCAAGATCAACCGATTCGCCGTCAACCGGATATTTCCTCGGCAACTGCCCACGGTTTTCAACGTATTGCATTGATGGACCGTCAAACCAAAGCCCGAACACGCCTTCGTAATCGCCGTTGCGCTGCTTTTCGAGAGACAGGTAGCAATCCGGCTCGCCCATCACCAAATCGGCCTCTTCGCGCTTTAGTTTCAGTTTTTCGCTGCCAACCGCTTCCTTGCGCTTGTTGCGCCACACGATGAAAAGATTGTCGGCAAGGTCGGTAATCGAACCGCTGCCCTTAACATCGAACTTGCCGGGCCGGTCGTATTCACTGCCACCTTTCTTCACGTGAGCAATCAGGTGAATGTGCGCGCCGGTATCGTGAGCAATGGCCGTCAGCGAATTCACGAAATCCTTTTGCCCGTTGTAGTCATCGTCTCCAGGCACGCACTTCATCAGGTTGTCGATGACGAAGTGTTGAATGTGGTAGTTGTCCACGGCGTACCGAATCACAGCGAGCATCTTTTGCGGCTTGACGCTACCGGTGTGGTCATAGAGCCACAGACGGTTATCAGTCCAGCTATGCAGGCTACGAATGAACTCCTGAGAAGGGCGCGCATCTCCGGCAGCCTGCTTGCTCATGCGCAGCATCGTCTTTTCTGGCTTCATTTCCAGCGAAGCTATGCAGACGCGTTGATCCTGCATACACAGGTCAAGCGCCACCTGGCTCGTGAGCATCGACTTGCCGTGGCCGTTAATGCCGCCCCAGATCGTGACCTCCGAACCGCGAAACGCAAACCGGCCCTCGGTTTTTTGCCAGCCCAACTGAATATCCGGCACCGTCGCGCGCGTATATAGCGCGTCGATGACGCCTTGCGACCATTCGCTGGCAGGGCGGATCTTATGAACGTCCTCCGGCTCGGACATGTAGTCCGACAGGTTGATTTTTTCTCCGTCGATGACTCTCATTTCAGAAGCCCATTTTCAAAATTCACGTTCTTGCCAACTGAACCATGGCATCAGTTCGATATTCATCGTCCTGCCGCGTGCACGCTTGCAAAGTTCAGCAATGTCGGCGGGGTAATCGAAATACACACCAGCGCCGCTTTTGCGATCCACATCCCACAACGAGAGAGACTTAGGCCGCTCGTTGCGGATTGCCTTCAGCGAAGCCGCGACAGCCTGTCCGCGACGCGCGAACGCAATCAGGTCAAGCCCAACCGTCCAGCGCCAGTCGTAATCGCGATCCGGGCGCGCATACACCGTGAAACCGTTGTCCTCGTTCGCGATGCGGCCGATGAACGAGACAAGCACCCAAGCGGCAGGTTGTTTGCCTTGTTCGCGCAGGGCGGCGATCTGGGAAGCGTTGGCAGCCATCACAGGTATTTCTCCCCACTCGCGAACAGTGGGACCACGTTGCTTTGTCCAAGCTGACCGACATAGCTCGCGAACTTCGTGGCGTTGAACAACGTTTCAGGCCGCAGGTACTGAGACCACTTCTCGTCGTTCAGCCATTCATCAGTCTTTGCGTCGATAACGGCTACGCAATCAGCCTCGGTTGCTCCCTCCTTGAGGCGAGCGCGTATCAGCTTGAGGTTCGACTCAACCGGC
This sequence comes from Paraburkholderia acidisoli, assembly GCF_009789675.1. Taxonomy (NCBI): domain Bacteria; kingdom Pseudomonadati; phylum Pseudomonadota; class Betaproteobacteria; order Burkholderiales; family Burkholderiaceae; genus Paraburkholderia; species Paraburkholderia acidisoli. Next base: position 609,923 of record NZ_CP046916.1, read on the forward strand.
TTGTAAGACCTACCCGACTTTTCGTTCAGGTGGGCAAGGATTGCCTTGGCAACGTCCGGCTCGCCGGACATATGCTTTTCTTTATCTTCTCTACTCTTATCTAATCTATCGTTCCCGAGCGTTGCATCGTGTTGCATCTGCGTTGCATCCGTTGCATAGCGTTTCTTTTCGTCCCTGTGTTTGCGACTGCGTTCCGTACTGGAAAGCGCGCCGGTATTGGGATTGCCGGAATCTTCGCGCTTCGGTTGGCGATCCTCCCAACGAGCGAGACGGCCATCAACAATCAGATTTTTCTCAACCATTGCATCGAAAATCTTGCGAACGCTTCCATCGTCCAAACCAAATGCAACGTCGTAATCGTTGCAATCGAACGATGCAACGTTGCCGCGCGTTGCATCTGCGTTGCATTGCGTTGCATTGCTCGCGCATTCCAGAAGCGCAGCCCAAACAGCGATAACCGATGCGACTGTCTGCCCGCTCTTGCGAGCGACCCATCCGAACTTGGGGTCGTTCACCGTGCCATGCCACCAGCGGAGCCAATCCATTTCCTACCTCAGTTGTTAGTGCCGGCGGTTGACTGGTGTGAGTCTGCGTAGCAAGCCTCGGAGAGCCACTTACAGACGACCGGGATTTGATCTGGATGCAAGGTGACGACTGAATTCCCGCCATTCCCGTCATCCTGCTGAATCCAGATAACGCCGCCTTCATTCGTGATCTTGACGCCGAACATTTCCATCTCACTTCCCCTTAATCATCCGAACCAACGACTGGCAGAGAAGGTGCGCCTGTTGCTTCTTGGCCTTCTTGCTTTTCAGGCGGGCGATGTTCGTCGCCATGCGATCTTGATCGCGTTGCATTTCAGGCTTCATGTTCAACAGGTCACGCTTCATCGCTGTTGCTCCAACCGCATAAAGCGGTCACGTTTTCTTTACTCATATGGCATCGAAGTGCCAAATTTACCGATATATGGGCCGCGAAAAGCGGCTCTCGCCGCTCACAATTTTTTGACCCTTATCGTCCTATGCTGCGTTCCTGGGCTCCCCCAGGAAGTCCCCCGGATCTGTCCTGAACCACTCAACTTCCATCTTCGAAAGTGGCTCGGGCGATTCGATAATCCGTTGTGATCGCCCTCGGACATACCGGCTGTACCTGATGTGGCCGTCGTTGGCGGCCTCGATACGGACTAGCGGTATGTGATTAAAGATTCTCTCGTTCATGCGGCCCTGGTCTCCAATCGTTGTGACAACTGCTCCTCAACGAGTCGAGAAACCAGCGCCTGCATTTCCGGGGAAAGTGCAGGTTCCGTTTTCTCGATCATTTCTTCAAGCTGGGTTTCGCGGCGAGCCGCGTATTGGCGAATCGCCCAGTTTGAACAAATGCGCTGAAGAACAAGTTCTTGATCGGTAGTCAGATAACCTTTGCCCATCTTTACTTTCGCCAGGTGCGGGCCGCTGAAGCCCAGATACCCGGCGATTTCCGCTTCGCTCATACGACGAAGGCGGTACTCCAGACAGAGACGAACGGCGTCGCTGTAGTCCTTGCACGACTTGATCAACAGATCATCAAGGGAGCGCATCGGCGGAACGTCAGTAATCACCGGAAGGGACAACTGAACGAGTTGGTCGAAGCTTTTCATCGAAATCGCCTTTAATTGACTGTTGATGCGTCTTGCTTTAACTGTTGGCTATAGGGAAAATAATTGGCGTCACATCGGACGCCAAGAAGAAAATTTGAAACTCTTAAATTGTTGCTGCACGCGCCAACTTTTCCTTACCGCTGGAGCCGCCGATGGGTGGCTGGACGTCATCACTCGATTCGACATCGGTAATCTCGTTTGCCTCGATTTGCCGCTGACGAAGCAATTGTTGAAGGTCAGTGACAAGTTGATAGGAGGGGCGCGCTTTCCCGATCTTTCCGTTTTGGATCTCGGAGATGGTCGACTGAGCGCAATGCACCGACGCCGCAATTTCCGCCTGGGTCATGCCGAGGCGCTTCAATTCGAGAACGATGTGTTGGATGTCCATGAATCAAAGTATAGGCGTACCGATATCGGAATGCAATAGGCAAACCTATGCCATTCTGTATCAGAATTCCGATAATTATGAAAACTACGCTAGGATCACGTCTAAAGCAGGCGCGCAAAGAGGCGGGGCTAACTCAAAAAGAGTTGGCCGCAAAAAACGGGTATCAAACAACCGACCGTCTCTGAGTTAGAAAACGATACCTATCAAGGATCGTCTTATGCGCCCCAGATCGCCGCAGTGCTCGGCGTGGAGGCTCTATGGCTCTCGTCCGGGAAGGGGCCGCAGCGCTCTCAGCACAATTCCTCGTCAGCCAATGGGCCGAGCAAGTCGCCAACGACGCCCGTTATCGCTGGATTGGAAGCGGGAAAAGAAGCTACGATTGGGAAAACAAAGCCAGCAGCGTATGGGAATTTTGAACATGCGCCAGTGGGCTATCGAGAGATCCCAGTAATTAGTTACGTGCAGGCCGGCATGATGACAGAAGCAGTAGACCCATTCTCATTGGGCGACGGGTTTGAAACACTAACCACCGATCTGGATTTATCTGGGGGAGCGTTCGGCCTCATCATCAAAGGGCTGTCCATGTCCCCTGAATTCAAGGAGGGGGATAAGGTAATCATCGATCCGGCCGTTGCTCCGCACCCTGGTGATTTCGTTGTGGCTAAAAACACCGAAGAAGAGGCCACCTTCAAGAAGTACCGGCCGCGCGGGACGAGCGAGCGCGGCGAGATGATTTTCGAGCTGGTCCCGCTGAATGATGATTTCGCGACCCTTCATAGCGAGCGCGATCACCTTCACATTATCGGGGTCATGGTCGAGCATCGTAAGTACCGACGACGCTGATCTCACGATTCAAAGCTCCCCTGTTTGCAACCAAGCCCGCCGCGAGCGGGCTTTTTTGCGCCCTCAACTAGCCAGAATAAAAATCTCCAAAAAATATCGGATCGCCTATTGACTCAAAGTATCGGCATGCCTATACTTCACTCCATCAACAGCAGCAACCCAGCGCAACGGCGCGACGATCGGGGACAGCGATCGTGCTCTTTAAAAATTGACGACCGATGAATAGATGCGAGCAATCGTGTCCAGCCCAATGCCTCGTGCGGCTGAAGTAAAAGCGCGAGAAATGGCGGCCTGATGAGCTGCTACCGAAAGGCGCCCCGTGTCGATGGCGTGGTAATCGATGCAAACGTCCCCGGCCCGGAGCTGGCTTGCCAGGTGTTGCCGCGGCGGGGACGTAAAGCAATGTTGAGTGAATGACGCTGTGCGGCGTGGAGAGCAGACACGCAACGCAAGCAGGGAGCAGGCCTGCAACCCCTAGCGCATTGAATGGAAGCCCGTTGATTAATTACCTTTCGGTACGTTCCCGGCTTCGCGCAGCGTGGGTGGGGGTTCCAATAGCTAAAACTGGTAGCCAGATTCGCGACTGGCCACAGCGTCATTCACTGAGCAACGCAGCAGATTCAGGGAACGGGAATGCGCAGGCTGATGCGCCTTGTGAAAGCGATCGCAACGGAACTAAGTAACGCCATGGGGCGGCCCTAAAGCGATTCGCGAAGCTTGGGGAGGCACCGCAAGCCCGAAAAGTCATGCCAGAGATCAGCACCGGCCCCGTTCCCTGAGTTTGTTTTATTGCCGGATGAGTCCGTTGGCCGACGGTATGAATCAATAAGAGTTGCGTTGCGGTTAGCTACCGCTTTTCTGGTTACCCAGACACAACCCAAGGGGTTCGAATCCCCGATCCGGCTCCATTCAATACAGCAATCTAAATCGCGCCCGTTCCAACGAGTAGGCGCCGCTTAGATTGTTGTCAAACAGAAAGTTAGGACAACTGGAGATATCTATGAGCGAAATCAATAGCGCAATCGAACTGCCGGAACTCCGCGAAGGCGAAATCTACCTCTGCGGCCTCGTCAACGGTAATGGCAGCGTGACGCACACGATCTTGCTTCCGGGTGATAACGACGACGCCAACTGGAGTGCGCAGCTCGAATGGGCGAAAAGCATCGGCGGCGATCTGCCGACGCGCGTGGAACTCGCAGTTGCGTTCGAGCAGCATCGCGATCAGTTTCAGCGCGACTGGTATTGGTCGAATCAGGATCACGAGGACGATAGCGCCTACGCCTGGTATCAGGACTTCGGCGACGGCTACCAGAACGACGACCTCAAGAGCGACGACGTTTGCCGCGCGCGGGCCGTCCGCAGATTAATTATTTAGTCTTTATCAATTTAATTCGAGCACGCCGGAGATGCTTTATGAGGGAGATCCCGCTGTCAAAGGGCTTGACCGCTATTGTGGATGACGAAGACTTCGATACCTTGCGAGGCTTCAATTGGTTTGTATCGAGTTGGGGATATGCGGTAAGGAATGCGGGTGGAAAACAAATTCGTATGCATCGACAAATAATGGGTGTCGAAAACAATCGGCAAATTTTGATCGATCATATCAATATGGATCGACTTGACAATCGACGATCAAATCTGCGTTCCTGCACGCAGTCACAGAATCTTTCAAATCGCCCCTCTCCGAAAAATTCCACAGGATTCAAAGGCGTCACAAAAAGGAATAAAAAATGGACGCCGAGGATTTTTTACAAGGGGCGTATGAGACATCTGGGTTGTTATACGACACCTGAAGAGGCACACGAAGTCTATTGCTTGTGGGCTGATTTGATTCAGGGCGAATTCGCGCATTATGGAGTGAAAGCATGTCCCTCTACGCCGACTTAACCCGCGAGCCGATACGCCAGCGGGTATCGCGGTACATCTTAAGGTATTGGTTGCACTACAGCGAGTACAGAAATAGTCAGTTTGTGCGCACCGTCGATCTCGTTAGCGAGGTTGTGTGGTGTTAGCCATTTACTTCGAGAGGGAGTAGCGACATGCCCACATGGATTTACTGGACCGCACTTATTGCTGCGGCAGACGTAGCACTGGTGCTGTTTTTCAAAGGTGCAGCGCGAAAAGATGAGCCGCGCGAGTTTCGGCGGATTCGAGCAATGGAGGGGCCGCAATGAGCACGATCCACCAAGGCAACATATCCGAACGCCTCAAGAAGTGTATCGCCGAGATAACGGGCCTCAACGCTGAAGAGATCGCCGACACATCTTCTTTCGCTGACCTCGGTTGCGATTCCATCGAACTACTCGAAATCGTAATGGCTGTGGAGGACGAATTTGGGATCGAAGTTTCGGATGACGACGGCGATAAGTTGAAGACGGTTCAGCAGGCGATTGATTACGTTACGGCGAAAGTTTAATCTCCATTCGGAAAACAACATGAGCGCAGATAAACGCAGCGTAGCGACCGACGCACTGGAAACTCTCGGCACGATCATCGACGGCTCGCAGGCGCGCGATGCCATTCACCTGGCGGTTGAGCCTGTGATTGCCGCCCACAACATGGAACCCGGCGCGCACGTCGGCTTGATGGCTGACGGCAGAGCATCCGAGATTGCGGACAAGCATGTAGGCATCGTCGACCCGTTCTTGAAGGATGGCGTTTGTGCGGGGGAGCGCTTCTGGCTCGTCGTCTATCCGCGTCAGATTACTTCGCTTCGCCATGTTTGGGAGCACCCAGATTTCGCACGATCGCCAGATGTAACGCTCGCACCGCAATACAGCGAATCTGAGCAATGGATTCGCAACTTTGCCGATCGTGTGAGCCTTCAATACGACATATTGATGGATGGCGCTCGCGATTGGGTGGATAGCCAAAAGCGCGGTAGCTGGGGGGAATACCTCTGTTTCGGCGGTCTGCTCGAAGGCGAGTGTGCCGGACGAGTTTTGGCCACACTACGAAGCTGTAACGGGTGAAAAGGTTGAGGAAACTCATCGCGGCTCGTTCTTCACCTGTAGCTGCTGATTTTCAAAGCGACGGCCGCTCTAAGCATCTATAAGCCGCTGAGGTGCAATGCCTCCGCCCGGTCCCCGTCAACGGACCGCCCTGATGTGTGCGTCATGCCGCGGCCGGGTTGATCTCCGGTTTGGCGTGGGCGGTCCCAGCAGTTCGAATCTGCAACGCATGGCGCACGCATGAGGGTGAATCTCGAAAGAGACGACGGAGTTTGTCGCCGACACGTCAAGCGTGTGACCGATACGCCGAAAGGCTGGTAGTGCGCGACACGCCCTCACCAATGCGCCCGAAGCCGCGACCGAAAGGCCGGATCTGAGGGGTAGACCGCCGCAGTTCCCCCAGGCGGGCAGTCGGGTGGAAGCCCCGGCCCATATACATAGGAGTCCGATATGTCAGAAATAATCGAACTAGCCTGCTTCATCAAATGCGACGGCGGCCTTGAAATCGACAATGCCGATTTGGTACTGGTCTACGAAGAACACATGAACGATCGCATCGAAATCAAGGCGAAAAGCATCGTGCCCCATGTGAGCGATGCGCAACTTGTTCGTGCGATCAGGGACGCGCTTAAACAGCGCAAGGCAGATTCGAAGGTTGAAGCGGCGCAGGCTGCGGCGGGAGTGTGAGATGAAAACTTCTGGGCGAAGGTATTTTTATTCTCTCGGTTTTCGGTCCGTCGACCCTAGCTATACCGGTCCCAGAACCGAGTCACTTAGCCATCAATGGGCTCTCGATTCATTCACCCAAGGACAACATGACGGTCGATGGGCCCGTGCTCGAAATATCACAAAAGAGTGGCCTACGCAAAAACTTGTCGATTCAATTACAGGGAAATGAAATGAAAGTCACTTTGACGGGCTTCCTCATGGCCCAAAAGCTCACCCGATACGACTATGAGCAACGCTGCATCGTCGGCGATTTGAATGTTACGTTCAGTCACTACGATTCGTCGATCTATAACGCCGATCAAGTTGTTATCGGACCCCATTCGTTTGAGGTCGAAGTCCCGGACGACTTTGATATGCGAGATGGCCTCGTTGCCAATCTCCAGCGCGAGAAGCGCAAGGCCGCTGCCGAATATCAAGCCCGCATCACTGAACTTGACGGCCAGATTGGCAAGTATCTCGCCATCGAAAACGCTGCGGAGATTCGCGATGTACACCACACCTGAGTTCGAAATGGCATGTCGAATCAACACGGTTGCCTGCATCGTTTTCTTCGCCCTGTTCGTTGTACTCGCGATTCTGGAAATGGTGCCCGGCGTCAATAACTGGCTGTTTTCGCTGTTTGGAGGTGCGCTTTGAAAACCATCAAACGTCTGGTTGACTGGAATGACCGGCGCCGTGCCCGCGAAGCCGTGCAAGCGTATTGCGATGACCGCGTGAAGGCAATTCGCGCTCTCGATACGGCGCATCGGCTCGCCCTTCGTGCAACGGAAGAGGCGGCGAAGCTTGAAGCGGAACAATTCCGCGCTGCGTTCTTCGGTGGCCGAGATCAGGTGCATTCAGGGTTCATGGAGGGATCGGCAAAGCTGTTCGGTATTGCTGAACCCACGCGCTATACGGTGAGCGTGTTGCCGTTGACCGCAATCGCACCCCTTCGTTTGGTGAAGGCAGCATGAAGTCATTCATCAACTGGACTAACCGAAACCATCTACTCGCCGCCTGCCTCGGCCTATTCGTCTACATGGCAATTCTTATTGCCGCCAGTGCATGGGATGAGCATGCGGATAGTACGGTTAGGGCGCAGATTGTTGCGCAGCACGCCACATAATTCAATTCCGATTTGTCGGATTCGCGGCTAAGGAGCCGGACATGGACAACCAAAAGACACACTGGAAGCGACTCATCAATCCCGATTACATCGGGGCCTACGCGCTAAATCCGGACGAGGATTTGACGGTAACGATTGACTATGTGCAGCGTGAGCAGATCGTCGGAACGGATGGCAAGAAGGAAGAAGCCACGGTTGCACACCTCAAGGGCAACAAGCCCCTCATCCTCAATGTTACGAACTCGAAATCAATCGCCAAGCTCTACGGTCCGTACATTGAAGAATGGGCGGGAAAGGAAATAACCCTCTACGCGAGCATGACCAAGGCGTTCGGTGATGTTGTCGAGTGTCTGAGGATTCGTCCCAATGTAGCCAAGAAGAAAAAGCCGTCGATTACACCAGATCGCCTGAAGAATGCAATCAAGTCTATCGTATCCGGCCAGTACACGACGGAGAAGCTCCGCGCCAATTTCGACATCACCAAGGCGCAAGAGAAAGAAATTAACGACGCTGTGCGCGCTGCCGTGGAGGGAAAAGAGAATGCTTAAGATTCGTTGTTCGTCACTGAGCAAGATCATGACTGAACCGAAGTCGAAAACGGAAAAGCTTTCAGTCGGAGCGAAGACGTACATCGAAGATCTTGCAAAGGAATTTGTCTACAACTACCAAAAGGTAGTTACCTCGAAAGAAATGGAGAAGGGGACGCTCGTTGAGCCGCACGCAATCCAACTGATTAATGACGTGTTTTTCACTAGCTACGAGAAGAATGCCGAGCGGCGTGAGAATGAATGGCTAACTGGTGAGTGCGATATCTTCGTGCCAACTACAAAGATCATTGATGTCAAATCTCCTTGGTCGCTCGCCACGTTTCCTGCCACTATTTTTGCGGGACAGAATAAAGATTACGAATGGCAAGGGCGCGGCTACATGATGCTCTGGGATGTTGATCTTTTTGAGATCAATTATTGCATGGTCAACACACCCGATGAACTTATTCGATTCGAGGATCCGAACGTTCATTACGTTGATCACATTGAACCATCTCTTCGCGTTACACGCGTGCCATATGAGCGCGATTCGGAACTTGAAGAAAAAATCAAGGAAAAAGTGGAAGCTGCCCGCGAATACTTCAACGAAGTAGTTGATTTGATCGCAATGGAGCATGCCGCCTAATTTACCGCCTCAGCATCGCAGCGGATCGGCACAAGCGTTTCCCGCGGAAGACGCGATGCAGAGGCCCAATTTCTCAACAAGGAGATGCAATGCAGCAACTTCAAATTCCGCCGCTCGAAGAAGGCGAAATCTACATCGGTGCGATCGGCGACAAGAATGGCGATTTTTATCATGTGATCTTGCTGCCCGGCGACAACGGCTATGCACCGTGGCAGGAGCAGATGGATTGGGCAAAGAGCATCGGCGGTGATCTTCCGAATCGCATCGAACAGGCCATGCTCTGGGCGAACCACAAGGATCAGTTCGAGCAGGACTGGTACTGGAGCAACGAGACGTATCACCGCAATGACGCCTACGCCTGGTATCAGGGCTTCGGCATCGGCGGCCAGAGCTACTACGGCCACAAGGACGACGACAGGTGCCGAGCGCGGGCCGTCCGCAGATTGCCCATTTAATCATTCATCTATTTCAACGGAGCATCGCAATGACGATCACGCTTGAGGCCATCGAGGCCAAGCAATCGGAGATTTCGAAGTTGATCGAATCGTTCAAGAAACAGTCAACTCGCAGCACCATTACGATTTTGGGCGCGACGATCAAGCTGGAGGCTGGCGAACATTACGCCGGCATCATTCTCGGAGACGACGGGCAACCGCTTCATCACTTGATTCTTCTCCCCGGCGACGTAGACGAAAAATCGTGGTCGGACGCGAAGTCGTGGGCCGCAGAGCAGGGCGGGGAATTGCCGACTCGACGCGAACAATCACTGCTATTCGCGAATTTGAAACAGTGTTTCGAGTCACGTTATTACTGGTCGGCGGAAGAGCGTGAATCGGATTCCGCCTACGCCTGGTGTCAGGACTTCGACGACGGCTTCCAGTACGACGGCCACAAGGCCAGCAGCGGTTGCCGAGCGCGGGCCGTCCGCAGGATAGCGGTAGGAGCATGACTTGGCGACCATCGAAAGCCTGATGAGTCGCACGCGAAAAGTCGGCGACTGTCTTGAGTTCACAGGTTACATCTGCAAAGCGGGCTATGGCCTCGTTTGGCACAACGGCAAGAACCGACTGGCCCATAGGGTGTCGTTTGATCTTCATCACGGAACGATTACGGATGGACGCGATGTGATGCATTCCTGTGACAACAGAAAATGCCTCAATCCAAAGCATTTGAATCTCGGGACGCGATTAGAAAACATGCAGGACATGATCGCGAAGAGAAGAGACAAACATCCCTGCGGATTGCACTCTGGAATGTCGAAAATCACGCCCGAGATTGCCATAGAAATCAGGCGTAGATATACGCCATATAGTCGGACGGATAGTTCTTGCGCTTTGGGGCGCGAGTTTGGCATTTCACAGGCCGCAGTATGGGCAATTATCACCGGCAAGACATGGGCTGATTGCTCGTAGCTACTTTGGTCTGCTGCGTCAGGCTAGCGCGAGTCATCAGGACCGCGCTGCACTAGCCAATGTGGTCCGCAGTCAAGGTCATGCGGTCGACGGCGCGCTCACGAAGAGCTATCGACGGGCACTCCATCAGTAACCCTTTCCGTCGGCAGCAAATCCCGCTGTCGGCGTGTGTTGAGGCGCCTGTCCGGGCCTCCTTTTTCGAGAGACATGATGGAATTCACCGTCCCGCAACTTGTTCGCCACAAACCATCGGGTAACGTTCTGGTAACGCGACGCTATTACGAAGCGACTCAATCGCGCGGTGCAGGCTATAGCTGCTCACCAGTCAAGAACAGCAACACAACGCGCGGCTATCCCATCGATGAGCTTGAGGCGATGGTACGAAAGCGCGGCGTGATTGATTACGACCTCGATATCGTGCCTCGCGCTCAGGGCGTCCTCAATTGGGAGGTTATTGAGCCCGTTGATCTTGCGCTGACTCTCTCGAACGTCGCCGCATGCGCTGGATGGACCGCATACCCCGAAATCGCGTGGGTGCAGAAGCCGGGTGACAACAGGAAGTCGTGGGCGCGCATCTTTCTCCATGGCACGCAATGGGGCGGTTGGACGGGCAGGCTCACGCCATCGTATATGAGGGCGGTCAGTCGAAGTATCCGAGTCACTTGCGCGATGCGGTAGTTGATGCCGCAGTGCGTGCCGTGCACAAACGCAGCGAGCCAGCTGGAAATCTAGCCGCAGCCGTTCTGGATATGGAAGCGACGAAATACTACCAGCGCGAGGCCGCGATGCCATCAGCGTGGCTCCTGTCGATCTGCAAGCATGAAGTCGTCGACACCGGCACCGCAGATAGCAAGATGCGCGGCTGGCACCCTGCACACTGCTCGAAATGCGGCATGAATCTGTCCGTCGATTCGAGCGACTGAACCCCAACTGATTGAGTGAGACGAGCATGAGCGATATTCGGCATCAACTACGCGATCTAAGAGTCAAGGAAGGTGTCACGCAAACAGATCTCGCAAAATCCGTGGGGCTGAATAGAACCTCGATCACGAACATTGAGTCGCTGCGTCAGAAACTGACGATGGACAACCTAATCTGCATTGCGGACGCGCTCGACTATCGAGTCGAGGTCAAATTCGTCAAGCGTCGCTAACCCACCACTAACGCAGAGACGCATATGAGCGATACCGCAAAGAAGCTCCAGCAGATCCAGGTCGTGCGAGACGAAGACGGCTACTTCCACCATCCCGACCTGCGCCACTTCTGGGACGTGACGATGGGTGGCGCCGAGCATTGCACGAAGGAGCAGTGGCAGGCATTCGAGGCGGAAGCAGGCGTCAAGACGCAGATCGTCTACCTCGAAAGCGAGGACATGAACCACCCAGCTTACGTCGAGTACTTCGAGAAAGGTGGTGGCGTCGGCCTTTGGAATCCGGCGCCGCCTTCCGGTTGGTGGCTGGTCGAAATCAGCGATACCGAGGATGGCCCGTTCGCAGTCTGGGCAACGCATGCCGACACTCACGAGGATTGAACCAACATGGATGCTAAAGAACTGAAGCCGTGCCCGTTTTGCCGTAGCAGCGACGTGTGGACTGAATCCGCGCTGGGCAAACGCCAAGTGCTATGCAACTCGTGCGAGGCGTCCGGGCCTACTGAAGAGACGGACGACGAAGCAATCGACTCGTGGAATCGACTCGCCGCTATCCCTTCCGATGCAGCGCAAGCGCCGATCATCGCTTGGGTGCGCGCCGACGATCCCACCGACGCCGTTTCGGATGCAAAAAAGCGCGGCATGATCGAGAGCGCCGGGGCACCCGGCAAGAAGCTCGCCGCGTGCTATTCGGTGCCTGCATACGCCGCTCCCGTCGCCCCTGCTGCGGCAGCGCCGAAGCTTGTAATCGACGGCAAGCCGACCGAGAAAGGCATCTACGCGTGGATCGTCGAAGGCTCTGCGGCACTCGTGCACGTCCACAAGCGTCCGACCGATCATTCCCCGGGCAACGTGCTCAACGGCTCGCTGATCCATAACTGCGCGTTCTACGATGGCTGCGCCATTGATCAATGGACTGGCGGAACTTGGTACGGCCCGCTCAAGCATCCTGCCGCCCCTACGCCTACCGTCGCCGCAGATGCGGCAGCGCCGAGCCTGACGCAAGACGAAATCGACATGCTGATTCACGTGCTGCCGGAGCACTTCGGCCTTGATCGCGCGCAGCAGATCATCAACGCGCTGAAAGCTGCTCCTGCACCCGCAGCGCAGCCCGACGAGCGCGCGGATGCACTGCAAGATATGGCTTTCGTGAACGGCGTGCAGGCCGGCTATAAATTCGGCTTGGTCGAGGATCACGCTGCCTATGAGAAGTGCATCGCGGCGCGCGACGGCTATTTGAAAGTGCTGCGCGAGACGAGCGCCACCATTCAGCACTCCGACGCGCAAAGCGAACGGCAACGCCCGGTCGCGTGGGAATGCGCATCGCCGATTGGCGAAAAGCCCGCGCTTGCGTTTCTCACGTCGAAGGCCCCGACGCGAGAGCACTACGAGGCCCAGGGGTGGCGCGTTACGCCCCTCTATCTCGCCGCCCATCCCACCGAGCAGCGCATGAGCGATGCGGAACGCGGAGAAAGTCATGAGTAGTGAATTGAAACACTGCCCGTTTTGCCGCCGATTGCTTTCCGGGATTCAGCCATCTCTCGGTCTCGTGCAGGTCGTATGTGAGATATGCGAAGCGGCTGGACCGACAGCAGAGACAGAGGAGGAAGCCATCTCTGCATGGAACTCCGCTGACCCTGCATTGGTTGCGGCATTGCAAAAAGCGCTAGCTTACTGGATGCCCAAAGTGTTTGATGATCGCTCGGCGCATGACGCGTATCTGCTCGTCGGATACGAAGGCGAAGACGAAACCAGTTGCTGGGGCGATCAGATGGTCGCCGCGCTTCCTCGCTGGATGCCCGTCGACGAATCGCTGCCGACCGAACCGGATGGTATCTGGCGATCCTTAAGCCCGATAACGATTGGGGACTCATGAGCGATACGGCACTGCAAGTCGAATTCGATGCGTACACGAACAAGCCCAAAGCGTTCACGTGCTTTTACGACCATCACGGCGACGAGGATATTACTGAGGCCGTCACACACTGGATGCGCATGCCTTCCATCGACGCCGCCCGCAAAGGATCCAGCCAATGAGCGAAAAGCGAGTCTGCTACTGCCACCGTTGCTGGAAAGAAACGGAAGAGCACGGCATCGGCTTTTGTGCTGAATGCTACAACCCGGCCTACGACACCTATTTCCTGCCGATGGACCGCGTGCGTCATAAGGCGACGGGGGAGGAATTGACGATCAACAGCGCGCACTACTTTTCCGTGGATGGGCGCCCCATGTTTAGTGTCTGTCGGAGACTCAAGCCCGGCGAAGAGCATCCTGGGCAACTCTACTATCAGGACGAGTGCGAGTTTGTCCATCGGCACGTTTTCCGTCCGTACAAGGGAATCCGCCGTTGCGACTGCGGGCAGATTTTCACCACGATGGCGGACACGATGCCGCCGAGAGAAAAGGTGACATGGCAATGACTATGCAAAAACATCGCGTACCGCGCCCCGCTGCGCAGGATGGTGCGCAATGAGCGAAGCGACGGAAAAATGTGCGCACGATGATGCGCAGAGCCGGGCGAAGTTTGAGGCGTGGTGGAACAGCGACGAGATATCGAGCAGCGTTTGGTGGTGGCGCGTAAAGAAGGTCGACGCATTCGATATTTGGAAAACCACTCGCGCCGCAGCGCTGGAGGAGGCGGCGCAACTCATTGACGAGGAAACGGAAAACGCACGCCATGAGCGCCTTTATCCAGGTCTCGTCGGAACGCTTGAAGAATGCGCCGACGCTATCCGCGCCCTCGCCAAATCCGAAGGGGTAGGCTGATGACCGATTGGCGATATGCCGAATACGCTCCCGAAGGCATCGAAGTCATGACCAAGATTGACGACGCGAATGGCGTGCGCAATGTCCAAACTCTCGTGCGGCGCGGAAATTTATGGTTCTTGCCGGACGAATCAATGTATGTCTACTACACGCCTACCCATTATAGGGAGATATGGTGAGCGATATAAATATCCCCAAACGCTTAAGAGATCGCGCGGATTTGGGTGACATGGGGCGTAAGCCGGAGAAGAAGGATCTTCTGCGAATCGCAGCAGACCTAATCGAACAGCAAGCCCGTGATCTCGCTGCCCTACGCCAAGATATCGAAGCGCAGATTCAGATTGCTAAGGAAGCGCGTGAGCGGGCCGAAGAGAATTTGAAGGATGCCAAGCGATATCGTTGGTTGCGAAGTCGGACGCGGTGCTTCGCTCTTGATATGGGTGGCAAGCATCGTTACGACCCGAGCGGGGCATTTCTACGTCTCGCCGGACCCTCTATAGATGATGCTTTCGATGCTGCTATCGAAAAGGACTCGAAATGACCAACGATGAAATCGCCGCCATTTGGAATGGCATGCCGGGCGGATATGACGGATTCTGCAAAACATGGGGTTCATTCAGTTTGCGCGTCGTATTTTGGAAGTCGCCAATATTCAATCGACTACAGACGGTGAACGATACCGCACGCTTCGCGATCCAGGTTGCCCCGGAACGGTGTACGCGTGCGTGTACACGCGCCGGGAACCATCCCATATCAACGTGCGGTTGTTGGGAGGGAACTTGATTCGGTGATTGACTTCGCTATCGCACAGAAGCAGGAGGAGTGATGGACGCTATTAAACTCACTGACTGGCATCCTGCTAACGTTGATCCGCTGCGGATCGGCTACTACGAGATGATTAATGAATCCACAGGCACAATTTTTACCGCGTGGTATAGCGGCTGCATGTGGTTCCGCGATCTTCACGGGCCCACAGTTCCGCTGCTTCGAATCTGGCCATGGCGAGGCCTCGCTCAAGATCCTCAGAAGCAGACACTGACGCCCCGCCTGACCCACTGCGCCGCCAGTCGAGATGGCGAATGCAGTCACAAGAAATGCCCTCAAATCCGTGACAACGAACCATCCAAAAGTGGGCGGCACTGTCCGCTGGATATCAGGGACGAGGACGAATCATGAACCACGGATACACCTGCCGTCACGGCCTATCCCTTACTGAGCAGTGCGAAGCTTGCGACAAGGAGATTGCGCAGGATATTTTGCGCCGATGGGGTAAGCCGGTTGACGATGCGAGAGAAGTTGTAGGCGCCCCGGAGCGACGCGATGAAAGCGCAGTTCAAGGCTGAGAACCCGTCAGATATTCAGATGACCATGACGCTCACGATGACACTGGGCGAGTGGCGAGAGATTGGCGAGCACTTGACCGACACGCGTAGTTTTCGCGCAGACGGCAAGTTGCTGGACGCGATCAGGACGATGGTGCGCAAGGCGTCGCAGCACTTTGATGAAACGACGGAGGAAGCGTGACAGATCGCGAACTGTTGGAGTTGGCGGCGCACGCGGCGAAGTTCCGCGTGCATGGCTGGATTGGCGAGAAATTCTATGTAATCAATCCGCCAAACCCAGCCGCACATTACGATCCGTTTTCGTGGTCGCCGCTCGACGATGATGGGGATGCGTTGCGACTGGCCGTGAAGTTGGGGGTATGCCTCGAAACGGCGGCATCTATAGAGGTGGGCACATTTACTTATGCCGGGGTCACTGAAGGCGAATATGAGTCTGGGGTTGAAGCGTGGTATGTGACTAAAGAAGCAGTCACAATTACGGCTCAAGAGGTCTACGGCTCTGATCCATGTGCCGCCACACGCCGAGCTATTGTCCGTGCGGCCGCCGAAATCGCGAGGGCACAAGCGCAGTAATGGAAGCAGCGTTGGAAAAATTCTGGCCGCGACAAAGGCGGCGTGGGAGATCAAATGAAAGTCTTGCTCGGAGATTGGCTCGAATCACAATTCAGCCCAGCACCCGCCATTCGGACGGCTCGCACGTGGATCAAACAGGGGCGGATTTTTCCGCCGCCTACCAAAGTAGGCCGGTCCTATTATGTGGAGCAGGATGCCGTATTCAATGACGGCACCGCACGACCTCGACTTGCAGATCGCATTCCTCAATGAGCCCAAGACCTCGAATCAAGAAGCGCTCCAATTGGCCGGAAAACCTCCACGAACCACGGCCCGGCTATTTCACCTGGCGCGACCCACGTGACAAGAAAACTCACATTCTCGGGCGCATCCCCTTGGCGCAAGCGATTCACGAGGTAACTGAAGCCAACGTGATTGTTGCCAAAGGAAAGGTCACGAAAACGCTTGCCGAGCGGATTTCGGAAGAGGGCAAGACGGTGACCGACCTGATCGCCAGAATGTCGACTGACATTAAGGCGAGCACCCTGGCATCGCGCAAGTATCACGACGAAGAAATTAAGCGAGCATTCGGGAGCAAGGAGTGCAGAGACCTAACGGTAACGGACGCGTCGGATCTGGTCGAAGCGCTCAGGGAACGAGGTAAGTTGCGATGGGCACAAGCGGTTCGAACCCGTCTTATAAAAGTCTGCGCGAAGGGCGTCGCTCTAGGCTGGATGGAAAAAAACGTAGCAGAAATCACAGAAAAGGTTGCGGTTAAGGTCCAGCGCCAGCGCCTGACATGGACCAATTCAACCTGATCTTCGAGAAGGCACCCGAAATCGCCGACTGGCTACAGGACGCCATGCTTTTAGCCCTAGTCTCCGGGCAAGATCGATCCACAGT